>JAKSQC010000009.1 GCA_024404325.1 Clostridia bacterium | reverse complement strand
AGGGTTGTCGGGGTGGATATAAAAAACAGGGATATGGCTGTTGCGGTGTTATACCATATAGGAATGGCGGTGTTGGGTTACATTTCATCGAGGGCGGTGGTAATGAAAACGTTTATGCCGTTCGGACTGTCCTTTTTGGCAGGCTGTCCGCAAACCTACACACCTGCAATGGCAATAGGGGTATTTGTGGGATATTTCATTCCCGCAATCGGCAACGGAGGTTTCAGGTACATATCTGCAATGCTCGCGATACTCGCAATAAAGTTATTGCTCTCAAACTATAAAAAAATAGTTAAAAATCCGTTTTTCTTAAGCGGAATATGTATGCTTGCAAGTGCAATAACCTCTATTGTAACCCTTAACGGTCTTGCGTTTTCGTTTGTAAAACTATTAGCGGAGGCGGTAATGGCAGGCGGAGGGACATTTTTTGTCTGTCGGACAAGCAGTGCTGTAGAAAAGCGTAGTGCAGGACTTTCGGGGGACGAAATGGCATCGCTTTTAATAGTTATAAGCATACTGCTTATGGGTATATCGGGAGCAGAGTTCTACGGTATATCATTTGGCAGAATACTCGGCGTGTTTTTAATTCTCACCTCGGCAAAATACGGTGGCACCCTTTCAGGAGCGGTAAGCGGTATAGCGGTATCCCTTGCCACCGTTCTTACGGGAGGCAATATACAAGGTCAGTTTATATATTCATTTGGCGGTATGATGGCGGGTATATTTTCTTCACTCGGCAAATACGCCGAAATAACGGCACTTACAGCGTCTGCACTTATAGGTACGGCTTTCGGCGGATTTGAGGTTTCTCTTTCGGCACTGTTAGTTGAGATTATATTAGGCTCTGCGGTGTTTTTAATGATACCGAAAGTTGCAGGTATTAACTTAGGAAAACTGTTTTCCTGCTATCCGAAAGTGACCGCACCGACGGGTATAAAAAAAGCCCTCACACTTCGTCTTACCATGGCTTCGGGAGCGTTATCCGACGTATCACAGACGGTAGAACAGGTATCTAAAGAATTATCAAAAATCAATTCGCCTGATTTTTCAACCGTACTTAAATGGATAGAAAACGATGCCTGTTTAGGTTGCAAACTCAGAATTCACTGTTGGGAAACAAAAAAAGACGATACGGTATCTTCGGTAGTGGAAATGACCAATGCGGTAAAGAAAGGCGAATATTCACCGCAGAAAAATGCACCCGACGAACTTAAAGGCAGGTGCTTAAGATTAGACGCATTAGGAACATCTGTATATAAAAACTATTCGGAGTATGCATCGAGAATATCGGCTCAAAACCGTATAGAAGAAGTACGCTCTGTGGTATCCGACCAGTTTGATGGCATATCAAATATGTTGATAGATTTAGCAAAAGATTTTTCCGATGACGAACAGTTTGACAATTCGGCGGCTATATGTGCGGCAACGGCACTGAAAAACATTGATATACGGGTAGACGAATGCAGCGGAAGAATAGATAAATACGGCAGAATGACGGTGGAATTCAAACTGAAGAAAAACTCAGATACGGTAATCAATAAATTGCAGATAATGAAAACACTCTCTATGGCGTGTGACAGAAGCTTTGATGTACCCAACATAAGCGAAGTGGGCGGAGATATATTTATTTCGGTTAGTGAACACGCCGTATACAGTGTGGATATCGGCGTAAGTCAGTTAAGTGCGTCAAATTCAAATATGTGCGGAGATGCCTATAATTACTTTTTAGACGGCAAAGGTCATTTTCTTATGATATTAAGTGACGGAATGGGTACAGGAGGCAGAGCCGCGGTTGACGGTGCAATGGCGTCGGGACTGATGGCAAGACTGCTTAAAGCGGGCTTTGGTTACGACTGTTCGCTTAGAATTCTCAATTCGTCAATGCTCTTTAAATCAACCGACGAATCGCTTGCAACGGTTGATATCGCAAGTATAGACCTGTTTACAGGTGAGGCTCAACTGTATAAAGCGGGTGCAGCTCCTACGATAGTAAGGAGATTTGGAAAAACGGGAAAGGCTGTCAGCACCTCACTTCCAATAGGAATACTCCGAGATATAGGCTTTGACCGAGCAGGAATACGAATGAGTAAGGGCGATATAATGCTTCTTATGTCGGACGGAGCGGTAAGTGAGGGAACGGAATGGATATGTGCCGA
Source organism: Clostridia bacterium (assembly GCA_024404325.1). Taxonomy (GTDB): domain Bacteria; phylum Bacillota; class Clostridia; order Oscillospirales; family Acutalibacteraceae; genus UBA737. The sequence continues at coordinate 25,688 of JAKSQC010000009.1, read as the reverse complement.
ACTTGAGGCTTGGCGTGACGGCAGTGCAGAAGACCTTGCAGACCATATAAGCGAATGTGCAAGACGCAGACGTTCCGATAACCACGAGGATGACATAACCGTAATGGCGGCAATAATAGAAAAGGCGGTATAACATTTTAAGCCTTTTACATGCATTTTTATAATTTTTTTCAAAATTGTGGAAAATTGAAAAGATATGTAGTATAATAGTGTAAAAATGTAAGTAATAGGGGTTTACAGTATGAAAATAATAGTTGTAGGTTGCGGTAAAATCGGCACGACGATTATTAAAGGAATTTTAGCAGAGGGACATGATGTTGTGGTAATAGACAACAGTCAGTCTGTTATTTCCGAAATATCGGACGTTTATGACGTTATGTGCGTATGCGGAGGTGCCGCCGACTGCGAAACGTTAGACGAGGCAGACGTTTCAAAAGCGGATATGTTTATAGCGGTAACGGGTTCTGATGAACTTAATATGCTTAGTTGCTATATAGCAAAGAAAATGGGTGCTAAACATACCGTTGCAAGAATACGCAACCCCGAATATAACGATAAAAGTTTAGGCTTTATGAAGCAACAGTTGGGACTTTCCCTTGCGATAAACCCCGAAATGCTTGCTGCCCGTGAACTTTTCAATATTTTAAAACTTCCGAGTGCGGTTAATATTGAAACATTTTCAAGACGTAACTTTGAAATGGTAGAAATAAGATTAAAACCTGATTCTGCGATTGACGGTTTAAGTATTGCAGACTTAAGAAAAAAATATCCTGCGAATTTTCTTGTATGTGTGGTACAGCGTGGAGAGGACGTTTTTATACCGAGCGGTGATTTTGTGCTTAAAAGCGGTGACAGAATAGGTGTTACCGCATCTGCAACCGAAATACACAAATTGCTTAAAAACTTGGGTATTTTACAAAAGCAGGCTAAAAACGTTATGATATTAGGTGCAAGCAGAACTGCGTATTATCTTGCAAAGATGTTGATAGGTATAGGCAACAACGTAAAGATAATAGATAAAGAACTGCGTAAATGCGAAAGAATAAGCCGTACACTGCCTACTGTTCATGTGGTTGCGGGCGACGGTGCGGAACAGGACCTTTTGCTTGAAGAAGGCATAGCCTCTATGGACGCATTTGTGGCACTTACGGGTATGGACGAAGAAAATATCCTAATATCCTTCTTTGCCGCATCCCAAAACGTACCAAAGGTAATTTCAAAGGTAAACCGCAGAGAGTTTGCCTCTCTTGCGGATAATATGGGACTTGAATGTATAGTTTCTCCGCGTAAAATAGTAGCCGACGTTGTACTGCGGTTTTCAAGGGCGATTAAGAATTCCGAGGGAAGCAATGTTGAAACACTTTACAAACTTATGGACGGTAAGGCAGAGGCACTTGAATTTAATGTTCAGCCTGATTTCAAATACGTAAATATCAGCATTAAGGATATGAAATTAAAAACCGACATACTGATAGCGGGAATAATAAGAGGAAGAAAAGCAATCATTCCGTCAGGTGAAGACGTAATTCTTGCAGGTGACAAGGTCATCGTTTTTGCGGCAGGTCAGAGTATGAACGACCTATCCGACATTATAGGATAGCAGAAAGGGTGACACACGGCTTATGAATTATAAGGTTATATTCAACACCATAGGCAGGGTTGCCGTAGCAGAGGCGTTTTTGCTTTTGCTCCCTACCGCAGTATCCTTGATTTACGGCGAAAGTTGTTATATGGCGTTTTTGCTTACGGCGATGTTTTCGTTTCTTTTGGGTGTTTTATTGCATTTGTGCTTTAAACCCAAAAATCACGTTATATATGCAAAAGAGGGCTTTGCAATAGTAACGTTAGTGTGGCTCGGAATGTCTGCAATAGGAGCAGTTCCGTTTGTGCTGTGCGGTGATATTCCGTCATACGCTGACGCATTTTTTGAAACTGTAAGCGGTTTTACAACAACGGGTGCTTCAATACTAAGAGATGTCGAAAGCCTAAACCACGGAACACTTTTTTGGCGTAGCTTTTCCCATTGGGTAGGCGGAATGGGAGTTCTTGTGTTCGTTATGGCTATTATACCTAACGTGTCTGACAGATCTATCCACATTATGCGGGCGGAAATGCCGGGCCCCGTTGTCGGTAAAATAGTACCAAGAGTAAAGGACACCGCAAAAATCCTTTATTTAATATATATCGCTTTAACTGCTGTTGAAGTAGTAATGCTCTTATGTGGCGGTATGCCTGTTTTTGACAGCCTCGTTCATTCGTTTGGCACGGCAGGTACGGGCGGTTTCGGCATAAAGTCTGACAGTATAGCCTCATATTCTCCCTATCATCAATGGGTTATTGCAATTTTTATGTTGCTTTTCGGCATAAACTTCAACCTTTATTATCTATTGCTGATAAAACGCTTCCGCTCGGTATTCCGCAGTACGGAACTTTGGGTGTATATCGCAATAGCGTTTGTAAGTTCGGCAATTATTACACTTAACGTATTCCCAATGTATAAAAATTCGTCCGACGCCATAAGACAGTCGGTATTTCAGGTTTCTTCGATACTTACAACAACGGGTTATTCTACTGCCGACTTTAATTTATGGCCGAGTCTTTCAAAGGGTATCATTTTTGTGCTTATGTTTTCAGGCGGTTGTGCCGGTTCTACTGCGGGCGGTCTTAAAATATCAAGAACAATTATGATGTTTAAAATGGTAGGCAGGGAGTTTAAGAGAATGTTGCATCCGAGAACCGTAAGTACTGTGCGTTTTGAGGGCAAAACGGTTGAAGAACAAACCTTACAGGGTGTTACGGTCTACTTTGCGGTATATATGCTCTGTATACTTACAACGTTTTTACTCATTTGTCACGAACCGTTTGGAATGGAAACAAACTTTACAGCAACGGTATCCTGCTTTAACAACGTAGGTCCGGGACTTGCGGGAGTAGGGCCTATGTCAAGTTATGCGGACTATTCCGTTTTATCGAAATTAGTACTGTCGTTTGCCATGTTACTCGGCAGGCTTGAAATATTCCCGCTTTTGATAGCATTATCCCCTTCTACGTGGACTAAAAAGTGATTTTGTCGGTTTTACCTTTATTTGCTTGACAAAACGGATAAAAAGATTTATACTTTTTGTATGCCTATGGGCGATAATGAGCCGAAAGACGCCTAAAAACCGCCCTTATAGGCTGATTCGGGTTTAAATGCTGAGGTATTGTAATTTACAGTATATTTTTACTTTATGGAGGAAAATAATATGATTAGTGCCGGTGATTTCAGAAACGGTGTAACATTTGAAGAAGACGGACAGGTTTTACAGGTAGTAGAATTCCAACACGTAAAACCCGGCAAGGGTGCCGCCTTTGTAAGAACAAAAACAAAGAACGTAATAACAGGCTCTGTTGTTGAAAAGAGTTACAACCCTACCGCTAAGTTCCCTACAGCTTATGTTGAGCGTAAGGATATGGAGTATTCCTATAACGACGGTGACCTTTACTACTTTATGGATCAGGAAACCTACGATATGGTGCCGATAAACGCATCGGAACTCGGAGATAATTTCAAGTTTGTAAAGGAAAATATGGTTTGTAAGGTTCTTTCTTATAAGGGAAAGGTTTTCGGTATTGAACCGCCTACATTTGTAGAGCTCACGGTTACCGCTACCGAACCGGGCTTTGCAGGCAATACCGCAACAAATGCTACAAAACCGGCTACGCTTGAAACAGGCTGTGAAATCCGTGTACCGCTCTTTATTAACGAGGGCGAGGTTATCAGGATAGACACCCGTACAGGCGAATATATGGAACGTGCATAAAATACGGGAGGTAAAAATTATGGATATTTGCGAGAAAATAGCGTATATTAAAGGACTTACAGATGGACTTGATCTTGACAAAACAACAACGGAGGGCAAAATTCTTTCAGCAGTTATAGATCTTCTTAGCGATATCACAGAGGAGATATGCGATATAGAGGATGCCTGTGACGATATGTCCGAGCAGATAGACGCGGTTGACGAAGACCTTGCTAATCTTGAAGATGTTGTTTATGAGGACGGCTGTGACTGCGACTGCGACTGCGACTGTGGCTGTAATGATGATGAACTTTATGAAATAGAGTGTCCGTCCTGCCACGATATAATATATCTTGACGAGGATATGATAGACGAAGGCTCTATCGTTTGTCCTAACTGTCAAACACCTTTGGAGTTTGATTTTGACTGTTGCTGTGATGGCGATTGCGACTGCGGTCAAGGTGACGAAAAGGAAGACTAATAGAGTAAATCATAATATTTCCGCATCTTTTTTGGTTTTTCCGGTAAAGATGCGGTTTTTTAATGGGGAATGGCAATGAAGAAAACCGTATCTTTATTCATACTTCTTTCTGTATCGGTATTGGGCATAATATGTGCCGTAACAGGTATTATCGAGCCGTTGGAAAAAGAGATAGCGTCCTTTATAAATCCAAACGGCGAAAGCAGTATATTATTTCGGTTTTTCAGTTATTTAGGCGAAACCGCACAGGTAATAATAATTTTAGTGCTACTGCTTATATTCCCCTCAAGAAAGAAAATCGGAATACCGGCGGTTATAACGGTAATTATTGCGTTTTTGTCAAGCCAAATAATAAAGGCGGTTGTCGCAAGGCAAAGACCTGTAGAAAGACTTATCGAAATAAGCGGTTACAGTTTTCCGAGCGGTCACGCAATGAACGCGGCGGCACTTTATATTGCGGTAATGTTGGCACTGCTTAAAATATGCAAAAACAGAAAGCAAAAAGCGGTTACTGTTTGCGTTTTGAGTTTTATACCGTTTATGATAGGTTTATCGAGAATATACTTTACTGTTCACTTTGCTACCGATGTAATATCGGGTTGGTGTTTTGGAGCAATAGTGGCAATAATTGTTGATATCGTATTTGAAAAAAATACCAATTAACAGGAAAGCAGAGAAGAAAAAATGAAATCGACCGAGATAAAACTCCAATATAAAGTAAGTGAAAATATCGGGTGTGCCATACCTGTTATAATTGCAGCGGCAGGTTCGTCACAAAGAATGAACGGGCAAAACAAAATGTTTTTTGAACTTTTGGGAGAACCCGTGATTGTACGCACAATAAAAAAGTTTGAAAATTCGCCGTATATTTCGCGGATAATAGTAGTAACTCGCACCGGGGATATAAACGCCGTACAACTACTCGCGGAAAAATACGGTTTAAATAAGGTTACGGATATAGTAGAGGGCGGAAATAACAGACAGGCATCGGTTATGTGTGGAATTAAGCGTCTTACAAAGGACGAGGACGCGGTGCTTATTCACGACGGTGCAAGACCGTTTGTGGATATAAGTATTATAGAGGACTGTGCAGAAACGCTTTACAGAAGTGATGCGGTGGTTTGTGCTGTAAAGATAGTAGATACAATGAAATTAACAGATGATAATGGCGTTGTTACGGGTACGCTTGACAGAAGTAAATTGTATGCCGCTCAAACTCCGCAGGGGGTAAAGGTAAGTCTTTATAAGAAAGCACTCGAAAAACTTACCAATACCGAAACTTTTACCGATGACGCTTCGATAATGGAAGAGGCAGGGTATTCGGTTAAAATAGTAAACGGAGCAAGGCATAATATCAAGATAACAACACCAAGCGATTTGGAATTTGCAGAAATGCTTTTAAGGGGCGAAAAAGATTTATGAGAATAGGTCACGGATATGACGTACATAGGCTTACTAAAAACAGAGAACTCATAATAGGCGGAGTTCATATACCGTTTGAGTTGGGACTGTTAGGTCACTCTGATGCCGATGTACTCTTACACGCGGTTTGTGACGCACTTTTAGGTGCGGCGGCACTCGGAGATATAGGAAAGCATTTTCCTGATACCGATGAAAATTACCGCGGTATAGATTCTCGAGTACTGTTAAAACGCGTTTGCGAATTGCTTAAAAAAAGCGGTTACAAGGTAGTAAACATAGACGCTACAGTTATAGCACAAAGTCCTAAACTTTCACCTTTTACCCAACAAATGCGAAAAAACATATCGGAATGTACAGGCGTTGATATATCGGCGGTAAATGTAAAAGCCACCACCGAAGAAAAATTAGGGTTTACGGGAAACCTTGAGGGAATATCGGCACATTCGGTATGTCTTATAGATAATTTAGAATAAAACGTTAAACGGTATCATATTTTTTAACGGGGTGATACCGTGAAACTTTTTATAACCTTTACCCGTTCAAAACTCATAGCGATAACAGCTGCAGTTTTACTTACCGTTCTAATAGCAGGACAGGTTAGTGAGGCAAAAAGTCTGCCAAAAGACGCCGACACTAATCACAAAAGAATAAATTTTGCAAACTGCCGCGGCTACGAGGTGGAAGAAGGGTGCATACAAGCAAAAGATGTTTGTCTGCCTCAAAAATTTTCCGATGTGTATGAAAGGTATAACGAACTACAAAAACAGTCGGGTTATGACCTTAAGGCTTATGCAGGTTGCAATGTTACCGTATATAAATACAAAATCAAAAACAAACCGAATACATTTTTAAGCCTTGTTGTATATAACGGCAGAGTAATCGGCGGAGATATAGCGGACACTTCTGTAACGGGAGAAATGAAACCGCTTTAAAAAGCGAGGGAAGTATGAATAATCAGCGACTTGATAAATTTATTTCGGGACAGTTGAATATGACACGCAAAAATGCTAAAAATGATATAAGACACGGTTATGTTACGGTCAATTCAAAAAAGCTTACCGACCCGTCGGCTGTTATAAATACGGAAAGTGCAGACATAACGTATAAAGGTGAAAAAATAAACTATAAAAAATACGTTTATATACTTCTTAACAAACCGTCGGGAATACTGTCGGCATCAAATGATAAGACAAGGCGTACAGTAGTGGACTTGGTTCCGAAAGAACTTAAAAGACAGGGGTTGTTTCCCGTCGGCAGGTTGGACAAGGACACTACGGGACTTTTAATTATCACTGATGACGGTACATTCGCACACGACTGCATATCACCTAAAAAGAATATACCTAAATGCTACATTGCCCACCTTGACGGCAAGGTGACTAAACAGATGTGTGAAATTTTTGCAAGCGGTGTTATACTTGCGGACGGTACGGTATGTAAACCCGCGGTTTTAGAGCCGATAGACGAAAATTTTGCAAAAATCACAATAACCGAAGGTAAATATCATCAGATAAAGCGAATGTTCGGTGCGGTAGGATTAGGTGTAAATGCATTACACCGGCAGTCACTGGGAAACCTTGTTTTACCCGAAACATTAAACTTTGGCGAATGTGTTGAAATGACCGAAAAACAGCTTAAATCAGCGTTATCGCAGGTTTGATGTACATTTTAGACAAAATAACTTTTATAACATTGGAAGAATTCATTATAGAAATTTTAAAAAAATTTTGTTATAATGATTGGGCTGTGAAAGTGTCAAAATTAGGAGGTTCATACTATGGCAAGTTTATCACTACGCAACGTGTATAAGAGATATCCGGGCGGTGTAACTGCTGTTTCCGATTTCAACCTTGAAATCAAGGATAAAGAGTTCATCATTTTGGTAGGCCCTTCAGGTTGCGGTAAGTCTACCACACTTCGTATGGTAGCAGGTCTTGAGGAAATTTCTGACGGTGAGGTTTATATAGGCGACCGTCTTGTAAATGATGTTGCCCCCAAAGACCGTGATATAGCAATGGTTTTCCAGAACTATGCATTGTATCCGCATATGACCGTATTTGATAATATGGCATTCGGTTTGAAACTTAGAAAAACATCAAAGGATGAAATTAAACGCCGTGTTGAAGAGGCCGCAAGAGTTCTTGATATAGAACATCTTTTAGAGCGTAAGCCGAAGGCATTGTCCGGCGGTCAGCGTCAGCGTGTTGCACTTGGACGTGCAATTGTTCGTGAGCCAAAGGTATTCTTGCTTGACGAACCTCTTTCCAACTTGGATGCAAAACTTCGTGCACAGATGCGTACCGAGATATCAAAACTCCATCAGCGTTTAGGTACAACATTCATCTACGTAACGCATGACCAGACCGAGGCTATGACAATGGGTACACGTATCGTTGTTATGAAGAGCGGTCTTATCCAACAGGTTGATACACCAAACAATTTATATCTGCGTCCATGCAACCTCTTCGTTGCAGGATTCATCGGTTCACCTCAGATGAACTTCATAGAGTCAAAACTTCTCAAAGATGGTGATGATTTCTTTGTTGAGTTTGGTTCTGAAGATACAAAAACCCGTGCAGGTGTTAAATATAAAATTAAACTTCCTGCTGAAAAGAATAATAAGAACTGTCTTGAGGCATATGTTGATAAGGAAGTTATCATGGGAATACGTCCTGAGAACGTTCATAACGAGGAAGACCTCATTAAAACGTTTGCAGATGGACGCGTTGAGGCTGATGTTGAAGTTACGGAACTTATGGGTGCAGAGACCTATTTGTATATGAACTGCGAAGGTCAGGCTATCAATGCCCGCGTTTCTCCGACATCTACTGCACGTCCGGGTGATAAAATTACAATAGCAATTGAACCGCAGAAGATTCATTTGTTTGATAAGGATACAGAAGTTACCATCTGTAACTGATAACGAAAATAGAGTAAACTTACGGCACGCAAGAAATTCTTGCGTGCCGTTTTTGTGTTCTTTCTTTTTTGCTTTTTACAGATGCGAACAGATGATTTCCGCCGTTCCCGTAACGGTAAGCCTTAAAGATGCGGGGACAAATACGCTATCGCCCTTTTTAATACTCATGTTACATTCAGGACAGGAAATTACAGCATCACCGTCAAGTACAAGCAGTGAGGTAAAACTGTCTTTATCGTATATTCCCACCTTGCCGTTAAGACTTAAAAGTTCGGTTGTAAAAAACTCGCACTCTGCAAGTTTTCTCGATGTGCCGAAAGGATATAGTGTGATCTCTCCGATATTGCCGTATTCAAGTTCAGGAGGTGCGGTTTTAGTAACATCAATAGCCTTATCTATGTGTAACTGACGCGGTTTGCCGTCCGCACCGAGTCTGCCGTAATCGGATACTCTGTAGGTTGTATTTGAGTTCTGTTGAATTTCGGCTATAAGTATGCCCTTTCCTATCGCGTGCAATGTGCCTGCGGAAATAAAGAATACATCACCTTTTTTGACAGGCACAAAATTACAAACATCTGTAAGCGTATTATTTTCTATTCTTCTTTTAAATTCTTCTTTACCTATAGCATTTTTAAAGCCGTATATAAGTTCTGCTCCCTCGTCGCAGTCTACTACGTACCACATTTCGGTTTTACCGTATTCGCCCTCATTTTTAAGTGCGTATTCATCATCGGGATGCACCTGAACAGAAAGGCGGTCTTTAGCGTCAATCAGTTTAATTAGTATCGGGAAATACTCAAAGCTTTCTGCCTTTACACCGAGTGCCTTACTTCCCCACTTTGTAACAGCATCGCTTAGTGTGCGTCCTGAAAGTTCACCGTTTTTTATGATACTTTTACCGTCCTTGTGACAAGATAGCACCCAAGCCTCTGCCGCCTTTTCTTTGTCGGTTTCAAAGCCGAATTCATCTATAAGACGCCTACCGCCCCATAAATAATCTTTAACAGGTGCTTTAAGAAGTAGCGGATACATAAAATTCCTCCTTAGCCTAATAATATTATTATTATACCATTTATTTTATAAAGTTCAACCCTTGACAAAACTGAAAAAATGGTTTAATATAGTTGTATTATGAATGTAAAGGAGTGGACGGGAATGTTCGTTAAGTCAAATAACTGTTACTATTATTATTATTTTAGCGAGACTGCCCGTACACTTTAATTTGATTTATTGCAAAATCAATTAAAAATACGGACAGTCCGCAGACGTATGTACAAGGTTGTATATCGTTTGCGGACTTTTTAATAAGGAGAAGTGTTTATGACTAAGCTCAAAAAAGCAAGACAGATTATAAACGAAACCGACAGCGAAATGGCACGGCTTTTTGAAAAAAGAATGGACGCTGTAAGGACTGTTGCAGAGTATAAGAAAGAAAACGGTCTTCCTGTTGACGACCTTTCCCGTGAAGAAGAAATGATAAAGCGGAATGCGATGCTCGTAGAAAATGAAGAACTGCGTTCATATTATATAAATTTTTTAAAGAGTAGTATTGAAATTTCAAAGAAGTACCAACACAAACTGCTTGACGGTATGAAGGTAGCGTACAGCGGTGTTGCGGGTGCGTTTGCGAATATAGTGTCTAAAAAGGCTTTCCCCGATGCTTTATGTGTACCGTATCCCGATTTCAAGTCTGCTTATAACGCAGTTGTTTTAGGAGATTGCGACTGTGCCGTTTTACCTGTTGAAAACAGTTACAACGGCGACGTGGGCAATGTATTAGACCTTGCATTTTTCGGAAACCTTTATATAAACGGTATATATGAAATCGATATAATACAAAATCTTCTTGCAAAAAAAGATGCTCAAATCGAAAATATAAAGACGGTAGCAAGCCATCCTCAGGCATTAGGTCAAGCCTCCTCATATATAGAAAGTCACGGTTTTAAAAGGATAGAAACGGTAAATACGGCGGTTGCCGCAAAACAGGTGGCAGACGGTGACGACCTCACCATTGCGGCGATAGGAAGTGTCGAAGCGGCAAAGGAATTCGGTCTTAAAGTTCTTGAAAAGCATATAAACGAAAGCACCGTAAACACAACACGGTTTGCGGTATTTACAAGAACGCAAAACGAGTCAAGCAAAAACGACGACCGCTTTATAATGCTCTTTACGGTTAAGAATATGGCAGGTTCTTTGGGTAATGTTATATCGGTAATAGGAAAATACGGATTTAACCTGCGTGCTTTAAAAAGCAGACCTACAAAGGAACTTATTTGGGACTATTATTTTTACGCCGAGGGCGAGGGCAATATAAACAGTGAACAGGGCAAAAAAATGATGGAAAAATTACAAAAATGTTGCAGTAATCTTAAGATTATAGCAAGTTTTGAAAGGGAAATAAAGATATGATAATACCCGTAAAAACGCAGTTTTCGTCATACGATATAGTATTTAACAGAGGTGCTTTGAAAAAAGCAAACGAATATTTGAGTCTTAACAGAAACGTACTTATAGTAACGGATGACGGCGTACCGAGCGATTATTCAAAAACGGTGGCTTCCCTTTGCAAAAAAGCGGTAATTATAACGCTTAAGCAGGGCGAGAAATCAAAAAACTTTGATAATTATAAATATCTGTTAGAAGTTTTAGTGGAAAACGGCTTTACCCGTACAGACTGTGTTGTTGCAGTAGGCGGAGGGGTTATAGGCGACCTTGCGGGGTTTGTCGCTTCAAGTTATATGCGTGGAATTGATTTTTACAATATACCCACTACCGTTTTATCGCAGGTTGATTCCGCAGTAGGCGGAAAGACCGCCATTGACTTTGCAGGGGTTAAAAACATAGTCGGTGCATTTTATCCGCCAAAGGGCGTTATCATTGACGCAGATACACTTAGTACCCTGCCGAAACGCCATATATCAAACGGACTTGCCGAATCGGTTAAAATGTCGCTTACCTGCGACAGCGAACTGTTTAATACCTTTGAAAGAGGGTATGAGAGTATAGACACGGTAATAGAACGGTCTGTACTTATAAAGCGTGATATAGTAGAGAAAGACGAGCGTGAAAGCGGACTGAGAAAAGTGCTTAATTTCGGTCATACCTTAGCACACGCAATAGAAAGTGTAAGCGGAATGGATAAATATTTACACGGCGAATGTGTTGCGATGGGTATGTTGCCGATGTGTTCTAAGAGTGTAAGGAAAAGGCTTGAAAAGGTACTTATAAAACTTGATTTGCCTACGGAAATTCCCGTAAACTATGAGGATATAAAGAATGTTTGCAGACTTGATAAAAAAATGTCGGGCGATAATATAAGCGTAGTAACGGTTGAAAATGTAGGCAGTTATAAAATAAAGAAAATGTCATTTGATGATTTTCTAAAGGAGGTAAGAAAATGAAAAACACCATAGGAAATAACGTAGCGGTAACGCTTTTCGGAGAAAGCCACGGCAACGCAGTAGGTTGCGTTATTGACGGACTTGCCCCCGGAATACCCGTTGATGAAACGTTTATAAAAAAGCAGTTAAACCTGCGTCGTCCGTCGGGCGAAATTTCAACACCCAGAGCCGAAAAAGACGAGTTTATAATAGAAAGCGGTGTTTTTGAGGGTAAAACCACAGGTACACCTCTGTGCATTTTAATACCTAACCTTGATACTAAATCTGCCGATTATTCGGATATGAAAAATATAGCAAGACCTTCCCACGCAGACTATACTTCCCTTTGCAAATACGGGGGTTTTGCCGATTACAGGGGCGGAGGACATTTCAGCGGAAGACTGACAAGTGCATTGGTAGCGGCTGGAGGGGCAGTTTTGCCTGCTCTTAAAAATAAGGGTATAATTATTGGCACACATATAAAGCGTTGTGCAGGTGTTTCGGACAGAGATTTTTCGAATATAAAAAAAGAAATAGAATTTTTAAATGATACCGATTTTGCAGTACTTGATGAAAAGGCAAAAGAAGAAATGATAAAAAATATACTTTCTGCAAAGGAACAAAAAGACAGTGTTGGCGGTGTGCTTGAAACGGCGGTTTTGGGAATGCCCGCAGGAGTAGGCGAGCCGTTTTTTGACACGGTTGAGGGTATGCTTTCAAAGGCACTTTTTGCAATTCCCGCCGTTAAGGGCGTTGAATTCGGTGCAGGTTTTAAGATTGCCGATATGAACGGCAGTACCGCAAATGACGAATTTTGTATGGAAAACGAAAAAGTGGTTACTAAAACAAACAACAGCGGGGGTATAAACGGCGGTATTACAAACGGTATGCCGATTATATTCCGTACGGCTTTCCGTCCCACACCCACAATAGGTATCACACAAAATACCGTTGACCTTAAAAATAATCAAAACGCCGTTATTACGGCTTTTGGCAGACACGACCCTTGTATAGTTCACCGTGCAAGAGTTGTAGCCGACAGCGTTACCGCACTCGTTTTGTGCGACCTGCTATCAAGCCGTTACGGTACAGATTGGTTGGCGAAATAATGCAGTACGGTTTAATAGGTGAAAAGCTTTCACACAGTTTTTCAAAGGACGTTCATCAAAAACTTTTTGATTATAAATACGAGCTTAAAGAGATAAAAAAAGAAGACCTTAAAGATTTTATGACAAAGCGTGACTTTAAGGCAATAAACGTAACCATTCCGTATAAAAAAGACGTAATTAAGTATCTTGACTTTATAAGCGATATTGCTACTAAAATCGGTGCCGTAAACACAGTAGTAAACAAAAACGGAAAACTTTACGGCTATAATACCGATTTTTACGGTCTTAAAGCACTGATAGAAAAAGAAAACATAGAAATAGAAAATAAAAAAGTCCTGATTTTAGGAAACGGCGGAACTTCCAAAACCGCCTATGCAGTAGCAAGTTATCTTAACGCCAAAGAGATTTACAAGGTATCGCGTTCAGGTGGGCAAGACTGTATTACCTATAATCAGGCAATAGTAGACCACCCTGATGCAGACGTAATAATCAATACCACACCCTGCGGTATGTACCCGAATATTGATACTTTTGCTATAGACATAGATAACTTTAAAAATCTGTCGGGTGTTGTGGACGTTGTTTATAATCCCCTTTGCACCGCTCTTGTAAGAAAGGCAAAAAGCAAAGGTATAAAGGCTATCAGCGGACTTTATATGCTTGTAACACAAGCTTCCTTTTCTGCTGAAAAGTTTACGGGACTTACGGTATCAAAAGAAAAAAACGATGCTGTATTTAAAGAAATCGAAAAAGAAAAAATGAATATAGTGCTTACGGGTATGCCTGTGGGCGGTAAGACTACCGTAGGAGAAATACTATCCCGTATGCTTAATATGGAGTTTATTGATACCGATAAAGAAATAGAAAAACAAGAAGGCATTTCTATAAGTGAGATTATAGGAAGTGTTGGCGAACAGGGTTTCAGGGATATTGAAACGGATGTAATAAAAAATGTCTGTACCAAAAATCACTGTATAATAGCAACAGGCGGAGGGGCAATTTTAAGAAAAGAAAATATCGACAGACTAAAACTAAACGGCAAAATTTACTTTTTAGACCGCCCCTTTTGCGAACTCATTGCAACCTCTGACCGACCTTTATCAAACACTAAAGAAAAACTTAAAAAACTTTTTAATGAACGGTATAATATATATGTTGATACGGCAGACTTTACGGTAAAATCAAAGCCTACGGCTAAGCAAAACGCCGAAATTATTGCAAAGGACTTTTTTGAATGAAAATACTTATAATTAACGGACCTAATCTTAATATGCTAGGAATAAGAGAACCTGATATTTACGGGAAAGAGGACTATAACAGTCTTTGTAAAATGATAAAAGATTACGCCGATAAAAAGGGTATCGAAGTTAAAATATATCAGTCAAACCACGAGGGCGATATAGTAGACGAAATACAAAACGCATACCGCCGCTTTGATGGTATAGTTATAAACCCCGCGGCGTACACACATACAAGCGTTGCTATCTTAGACGCCCTAAAAGCCGTTAATATACCTACGGTTGAAGTGCATATATCGGACGTCACTTCAAGGGAAGACTATAGGCAGATAAGTTTTGTAAGAAAGATTTGTATAAAAACAATACAGGGTCACGGGTTTAAGGGATATTTAGAGGCTTTAGACCTTTTATCGGAGACAATAAAATGACGGTTAATATAAAAAAATCAACTGCAAGCGGTACGGTTTTTGCACCGCCTTCTAAAAGCATTTCCCACAGGGCTTTGATATGTGCATCGCTTACAGATAACAGTAATGTATTTAATCTTGCTTTTTCAAACGATATAACCGCTACACTTAACTGCCTTGAAACATTGGGTGCAAAGGTGCAAAAAAACGGCGATACCGTATCTGTCGGCAAACTCAACCCCTTTGAAATAGCCGACAATACCGAGATTTTTTGTAACGAAAGCGGAAGTACACTTCGCTTTTTAATTCCTTTATGTATGCTGTCGGGCAAAAGAATAATACTAAGGGGCAGTAAACGGTTATTTGAAAGACCGCTTACCGTATATGAGGATATTTGCAAAAATAACGGTATAACATTTGAAAAGAATACAGACTGTCTCACCCTTTGCGGTAAACTTAAAGCAAACGAATATAACGTAGCAGGGGATATATCAAGTCAGTTTATTTCGGGGCTTCTTTTTGCTCTGCCTTTACTTAACAAAGACAGTAAAATAAATATAAAAGGCAAACTTGAAAGTGCGTCATATATAGACCTTACCCTTAAAACCTTAAATGACTTTGGTATAAACATTAAAAAAGATAATAACTCTTTTACTGTTTTCGGTAACCAAAAATACCAAAGCAATGATATTACCGTTGAGGGCGACTGCTCAAACGCTGCGTTTTTAGATGCTTTTAATCTTTTTGGCGGAAACGTTAAAGTTGAGGGTTTGAACGGTGACAGTATTCAGGGCGACAGGGAATATATGCGTATGTTTAATGACCTTAAATCAGGCAAAAAAGAATTTGATTTGACCGACTGCCCCGATTTAGCACCCATTATGTTTGCTCTTGCATCATATTTCAGCGGTGCTGTATTCTACGGTACCAAACGCCTTAAAATAAAGGAAAGCGACCGTATATCCGCTATGGCAAGCGAACTTAAAAAATTCGGTGTAACGGTTACGGAAAATGAAAATTCTGTCGAAATTTTAAGCGGTAACTTAAAAAAACCGCAGGAAATACTGTACGGTCATAATGACCACAGAATTGTTATGGCTCTGTCTGTTCTATGCTCGGTTACTTCGGGAAGTATATCGGGAGCTCAAGCGGTAGAAAAAAGTTATCCCGACTTTTTTGAAAAAATATCTCAACTTGGAATAGGAACTTACTATGAAGAAACTTGATAAAACACTAAATATACTTATAATAGGTTTAGGTCTGCTTGGAGGCAGTTATGCGATGTCCTTAAAAAAACAGGGTTATAAGGTGTCTGCCATAACGAAAGACCAAAGCACCGTAGACTATGCTTTAAAAAACGGTATAGTAGACTATGCTACCACCGACGTAGACGAAACCTTAATAAAAAACTCAAATCTTATAATATTTGCCCTTTATCCGCACATATTTAAAGAGTGGATAAAGCAGTACGGCAACATTATAAGCGAAGATACGGTAATTACCGACGTTACGGGCGTAAAGGGTACGGTCGTTTACGAAATACAGTCACTCCTCAAAAACGGCGTTGAGTTTATCTCCGCCCACCCTATGGCAGGCAGAGAGGCAAGCGGTGTTGAAAATAGCAGTGACGAGGTTTTTAAAGGTGCAAACTATATAGTAGTACCCACAGAAAAAAACACCGAAAACGCAAAACAACTTTGCCGTGATTTAGGATACACGTTAGGGTTTGCCGATATATCGGAATTAACACCGCAAAAGCACGATGAAATGATAGCGTTTTTATCGCAACTTACCCACTGTATAGCGGTATCGCTTATGTGTGCGAGCGATGACCCCGACCTTGAACATTATACGGGCGACTCATTCAGAGACCTTACGAGAATTGCCAATATAAACGATGAAATGTGGAGCGAACTGTTTTTGGCAAACAAAACGGCTCTGTTAAAAGAAATGGACTCATACCGTACCGCCTTTAATAAACTTTACAACTGTATTGTGACAAATGACCGCGACGGTATGCGGGAAATGATGAAACTTTCCACCGCACGCAGAAAGCGTTTTGAAAAGAGGATATGAAAACTATGGATATGCAATTCACAAGGAAACTTCCTATACCAAAGGATATTAAGGAAGAATACCCTATAACTAAAGACCTTGAAGAAATAAAAAACCGCCGAGACGGTGAAATCAAGGCGGTATTTGAGGGAAAATCAGATAAATTTTTACTTATAATAGGTCCTTGTTCCGCCGATAACAGTGAGGCGGTGCTTGACTATATATCAAGACTTAAAACGGTAGCAGACAAGGTTAAGGATAAAATTATTATAATACCGAGAATATACACCAATAAACCGCGTACCACGGGAGATGGCTACAAGGGTATGCTCCATCAGCCTAACCCCGACGAACTTCCCGATATGCTCAAAGGAATACTTGCTATAAGAAGGCTTCATATGAGTGCGTTAAGCGACTACGGTTTTACCTGTGCAGATGAAATGCTGTACCCTGAAAACCACCGTTACCTTTCAGACCTGCTTGCGTACGTTGCGGTGGGTGCAAGGTCGGTTGAAAACCAACAGCACAGACTTACCGCAAGCGGTGTAGGAATACCCGTAGGTATGAAAAACCCCACAAGCGGTGACCTTACGGTTATGATGAATTCTATCCACGCGGCACAAAACAGCCATACGTTTATATACAGAGGTTGGGAGGTAAAAAGTGCAGGCAACCCTTACGCCCACGCGATTTTGAGAGGTTATACCGATTTTACGGGGAAAAACATATCAAACTACCACTACGAAGACCTTATGTTGTTAAGCGAGCTGTATGACCAGACAAAACTGCTTAATCCTGCAGTAATAGTTGACACAAACCACGCAAACTCCTCTAAAAGGTATCTCGAACAAATACGCATTGCAAAGGACGTTTTATACAGTATAGGGCACAGTAATGACATTAAGAAAATAGTAAAAGGACTTATGATAGAAAGTTATATCGAGGACGGTGCTCAAAAACTTAGTGAGCATATTTACGGCAAATCAATTACCGACCCTTGTCTCGGTTGGCAAAAAACCGAAAATTTAATATTAGATATTGCAGAAAATCTATAAAATTAGGCAGTTCCCTTTAAAAAGGGAACTGCCTAATTTGACTTTTTTGTCTTTATTTTTCTTGTCTTTTTTCTTTCGGCTCATCTTCAAAATAGAAGACATCGGTTCGAGAACCGGGAGCCTCTGTTTTCCTTGCTTTGTGATGCTTTTTAACAAGTAAATTATCCTTACCGTATGCTGTAAAAACAAAGGCAGATATAAACACACCTGCAATCAGTGTTGTGATAACCGAAGCCACACTCTCGTGAAGTACTGCGGTATTCCCCGATATAATGGCTATAAGTCTCGGAATAGAAGAAACCGCACAAAGTAAAATCGAACACATACCCACAATGAAGAGTTTTTTGAAATTCATATCAACGTCAAGATTATTGGCAAACTTGGCATATTCAAGCATAAATAATAGTAAACTGCAATAACACAAAATCATAAACAGGTTATCAACAATCAGTGCAATGGAGGATGCCGTTATGAAAACACAAACAAGTCTTGCCATAAAAAACATAACAGGTATTATGTATAATTTTCTTTTGATGTGAAAATCTTTAAACATTTTTAAAGCGTATACAATAAAAAATACTGCCGTTGCCACTCCGAAAACATCAGCTATCACCAGCACGCCAAATGGTACTCCCGCATTATACGATGTTGTAAAAATTTCAAACAAAACAGCCACGCCTAACGCTATTGAAGAAACTCCTAAAAGCGGTTTCACCTTTGGCATTTTAGGAGGACATCTTTTGATAAACGAACACATAACGGCACAAGTACCGATGATAACCAACAGAAGTCCCGACATAAAAATACCGATTGTTCTGTATTCGTGCTTAAAAAAGCCCGTAATACCGTCAACCGTACACAAAATCTGCAATGTTCTTATTATTATACATACCGGCAACGCTATTAAAAAGAACGTAACCAAATGTTTGTATTTCATTAAAAATTCGCCTCTTATGCATTTTGAATTACTTTTAAACATAAAATACAATATACATCTATTGTATAAAAAAAACATCGGAATGTCAATGAAAAAAATGGAAAAAGCAGGGATTTTTATGAAAAGTATGTTTATAACGGCGTTGGTATTGCTTACGGTTATGCTGTCATTTCCGCTTGCGGTACTTGATAACAAAGAAACTAAGACAAAAATCGAAACTTCCGCACTGGTAAAAAACATCGTAAGGGATACAAAAAAGGCGTCAGCCTATGACAGTTTCAGAATAAAATATAAATCAAGCGGCAAAATAGAAAAAATTTCCGCTATCGACTATGTAAAAGGTGTTGTAGCGGGCGAAATGCCGGCGCTGTATGAAACAGAAGCATTAAAGGCACAGGCGGTTGCGGCGTATACCTTTGCCTGCCGAAAAAGGGATACTTCAAAGGGTAACGATTACGACATAACAGATGACCCAAATATCGACCAATGCTACATATCAGAAGAAACCGCACGCCAAAAGTGGGGCGACAAAGCGGACGAGTATTTGAAAAAAATATCCGACGCGGTATCAAAAGTAGAAGGTTATATGCTGACCTTTGACGGCTCTGCCGCACTTACCGCCTACCATGCAATTTCATCGGGTAAAACCGAAAACTGTGCTGATATATGGGGCAGTGATTTGCCGTATTTGGTTTCGGTAGACAGTTCCTTCGATAAAATTGCTGACAATTATTTAACTACAGTGCAGATTTCAGGTGATGAACTTTGCCAAAAGTTAAGCGGTTTTATACAACCTACAGGCAATGCTGACGGCTACTTTACCGATAGAAAAACAACCTCTGCGGGTACTGTAAAAAGTATAAAATTTTGCGGTAAAGAAATTTCGGGCTTTGATATAGCAAACGCTTTGTCCCTTAGGTCTGCAAACTTTGAGGTTGCATATAGCGACAATACCTTTACTTTTACCGTTTACGGCTACGGACACGGACTCGGTATGAGCCAAAACGGTGCAAACTATATGGCAAAACAAGGAAGCAGTTATGAAGAAATTTTATCTCATTACTATAAAGGCTGTAAACTTAAAAAGTAGATACTAGAGTTTTTAGTTTTATATTTTTACTCGTAGGGGCGGATGCCCACATCCGCCCTTTTAAGTTTGTTAAAAAATCGTAGAAAAACGGGCGGATGTGGGCATCCGCCCCTACTAAAAACTAACTACCATTTTAACTCTTAATTCTTTTTTAAGGCGTTTTGCAAATTCTATCGTTGTTTTTGTGCCTTTGCTTTTGCCGTCCCAAAAACAAATCACATAATCTGAAACCTCCACCATTTCTTTGTTTCTTTTAGGTCCTGCACTTCTGCCGTATAATTCCCAATTTGCAGTATGCCGTTCAATCTTATATCCGTTTTCATTTGCAAAACGCTCCCCTAACATATCAGCACCCCTGCAACCTCCCGAAACAAATCTGAGTTCATAATCATTTTTAATTCTGCTTATGCAGTTGCTTATATATCTTTCCGCAATATTATAATCGTTAAAATCTCTGCAACCGGCAACCACTATTCTTTTTATCATTTCAACCACTCCCATATACTTATATAAATATATACCTATTTGAGCAAATTGTCAAATAAATATATTTTTAATAAAATATATAAAGAGGGGTATATAGATATGATAAAACTAACGCTTGATAAAGCATTAAAAACTTCAAAAATCACAAGATATGAATTATCCAAACGAACGGGTATACAGTACCAAATAATTGATAAGTATTATAAAAACAACGTCAAGAGATATGATAGTTATATTCTTGAGCGAATTTGTTGTGCTCTTGATTGTAAAATCGGCGATATAATCGAATTTAAAAAATAGATGGCGGTAATAATGTATTTTAGTAGGATAAAAGAATTGCGAGAAGATAGGGACATAAAACAAAAGCAAATAGCAGAATTTTTAAACGTATCACAAAATACGTACTCACAATATGAAACAGGCGTTATTGCCTTGACGGCAGATGTGTTAATAAAACTTTCCGAATATTATAAAGTAAGCATCGATTATCTGTTAGACAGAACAAACAACCCTAATATTAACCGTTAAAAAGTTAAACCCTTTCTTATCAATGCGGTAAGAAAGGGTTTTTATATTGATTAAATTATTCTGCCCGAATATTTCTAAAAACAAAAACGGGCGGATGTGGGCATCCGCCCCTACAAAAACTAATTTCTTGCTTTAGAAATTTTTTTGATTTTTTCTGCAAGTGAGGTTGTAAGGCTTCCACTGTCCATACGCCACTCCCAGTTTCCTCTCGGAACACCCGGCATATTCATTCTCGCCGAAGAATCAAGACATAACCAATCTTGCATAGGAATAATTACAAGTTTAGCCTTTGAGTTCATCGCCGCGGCAATCATCCTTATGGGCATCGGTGAATTTTCCATATACGGTACGGTTTTATTCGCCATTATACGTTCTTTACTCGTTGCAGAGTTATACCAACCGAGCGTAGTATCGTTATCGTGTGTACCTGTATAGCATACGCAGTTGCGGTTATAGTTTTTAGGCAAAAAGGGATTTTGCATATCCCCCGAAAAAGCAAACTGTAAAACTTTCATATTGGGAAAACCCGTATCCTCAATAAGTTTTGCCGTTTCCACACTTTCACTGCCTAAATCTTCGGCAATTACGTTTAAAGAGCCAATTTCTCTTATTACCGTTTTCCAAAACGGAAGTCCTGCACCCTTTTCCCATTTTCCGCTTCTTGCGTTTGGTGAGCCGTAGGGAATGGTATAGTAGTCTGCAAAGGCACGGAAGTGATCTATTCTTATAACGTCATACATTTTTTTGCAGTGTTTAAGACGCTTTTGCCACCATAAATACTCGTTTTTCCTTTGGTATTCCCAATCGTATATCGGGTTTCCCCAAAGCTGACCGTCCGCAGAAAAAACGTCTGGAGGTACGCCTGCCACAAGTACAGGGGTAAAATCTCTGCCAAGTTTAAAATTATCCGGCTCTTTCCAAACCTCCGCACTGTCAAGCGATACATAAAACGGTATATCCCCTATAAGTTTTATACCGTTTTTATTTGCGTACCTCTTTAAAGCATAGTACTGTGAGAAAAACAAAAACTGTGTTATCTTATAAAACCGTATTTCCTTACGGTGTTCCATTGCAAATGTCTTTAGGTTTAAGGGTATGCGGTATTTTATACCGTCTTCGAGTTCTAAAATAGACTCGGTGTTCTGCTCGCTTAACGCAGTCATAAACAGTGCGTAATCGGCAAGCCAATGCTCGTTATCCTTTAAAAAACGAATATAGTCAGACCGCCTTGTGTTGAAATTTTCTACCGCTTTTTTTAACAGCGGTATTTTAAATTCCCTCACCTTATCGTAGTCTGTATTTTTCGGGAAATCTTTTTGCTTTATATCGTCTGATGTTAAATAACCGTCCCTTACAAGAAAATCTATATCAATATACAGTATTTCCCCTGCAAAACAGGACGCCGACTTGTACGGCGAGTTCCCCTCTCCCAACGGTACTAAAGGCAAAAGTTGCCAATACCGTTGTTTGCTTGATTTAAGAAAATCTACAAAATTATAACTTTCTATTCCAAGCGTCCCTATTCCGTAATTAGACGGCAGAGAGGAAAGTGCCAACAGTATTCCGCTTTCGTTTTTTTCGGCTTTACCCCTTAACAGCACCTGCTGCAACTCCCTTGATAATATATTTCTGACTTGTCAGATAAAATACGACTACCGGTATTATTGCAAGTACCAACATTGCCATCATAGCACCCATATCAATAGAACCATAACCGCCCTTTAAATATTGTATGGCAATGGGTATCGTTTTATAATCGCTTCCTATAACAAGGTAAGGAAGAAGATAGTCATTCCATATCCACATAGTATTTAAAATAGCGACTGTTATAGCGGTCGGCTTTAAAATCGGAAAAACAACCTTCCAATAGGTCTGAAAAGGGTTGCAACCGTCAATGGTTGCCGCCTCCTCTATACCTAACGGTACCGACTTTATAAAACCGCTGAACATAAATACCGAAAGTCCTGCACCAAACCCTAAATATATTATTATAATTCCAAGCGGGTTGTCAAGTCTTAAAATGTTTGCAATTTTAGACATCGTAAACATAACCATTTGAAAAGGCACTATCATAGAAAAGACAAAGAGGTAGTAAATAATCGAAGTGAACGTACCTTTTGCCCTTACGATATACCAAGCCGTCATAGAGGTAAATATAACTATTGCCGCAACCGACAGCAAGGTTATAAAAAGCGACCACCCGAAAGACGGAATAAAACCCGTATTTGCAATTCCCGAGGTGTAGTTTTCTATGCCTGCAAAGGTGTCTGCCGACGGCAGTATAAACGGTGTCTGGCTTATTGAAAACTTTGTTTTAAACGAGTTCATAAGCACAATAAAAACAGGTGATACAAACATTATCGCAAAGGCAATAAGGACTATAAAGAACACCGCGTTTAATACATTCGTCTTTTTCATTAACTTTCAACCTCTTTCCGCCGTGTCAAATACAGTTGCAACAATGCTATTACCGCAACAATAACGAAAAACACTACTGCTTTTGCCTGTCCTACACCCTCAGAGCCTATCCTGCCGTAAAAGGTATTGTAGATGTCAAGGGCTACCATTTGCGTCTGTTTTGACGGTGCACCTGCGGTAAGTGCAAGGTTTTGGTCAAAAAGTTTAAATGCGTTTGTTATGGTTAAAAACAGACATATTGTTATCGACGGCATTACCGACGGTATCGTAATATTAAACAGCACCCTTGCAGGCGACGCACCGTCTACCTTTGCCGCCTCCATTATATCTGTAGGAATGTTTTGTATTCCCGCTATATAAATTATCATCATATAACCTATCATTTGCCAGTTTGTAAGAATTACAAGTCCCCAATATCCAAAGGTCGCATTTGAGGTTATCGAGTATCCGAAGCGGTACAAAAATCCGTTTATTATCAACTGCCATATATAACCGAGTACTATTCCGCCTATTAAGTTAGGCATAAAAAATACGGTTCTGAACAGGTTTGTTCCGGTAACACCCCTCGTCAGCAAAAGAGCAAGGGTAAAGGCTATTACGTTTATCGTTATTACAGACACTATTACAAACTTTATTGTGAATATAAGCGAACTTACAAATTCGTTATTATCGCCAAATGCCCTGATATAATTTGCAAGACCTACAAACTGTGCATCAGTAACGGTACGGAAGTTACAAAACGACAGATAAAGTCCCATACAAAACGGTATAAGAAATGCTATCAGAAACGCAACGAGTGTCGGCAGTGCAAATACCGGAAACCAACGTTTTACGGTGTTCTCCATTTATTTTTGTTCACTCTTCCATTTGTCAATTACGGTTTTGTCAATATCTTCCCAAGTCTTGTTGCCCTGAACATACTCAAGAAGTCCGTTGCCTACCTCTGTTTTAAAGGTGTCACTCGGGAAAGCGGTAAATATCCACGGAATACTCTTTACACCGTCATCACGCATATAACGTACAACCTCTTTTGCAAGCGGGTCGTCAGGCAGTTCATCTTCATCAAACGTATTAAACGGTGTTATAAAATCAAGTTCATTCGTAACATATTTTTTACCCGTTTCGCTTGAAAACAGCCAATCTAAAAAGTCAAGTGACGCTTTTTGCTGTTCTTCGCTTGCGTTCTTGTTTATCGCAATATAGTTTTCCGTGCCGATACAAAGTCCCTGACCTGCTTCACCGTCTATTCCCGTGTATATCGGCATAAACTTAATGTCATTTTCCTTTACCGTATTGCCCGACACCTTTGCTATTTGCGACCATGCCCAGTTTCCGTTTTGTACCATTGCAACCTTGCCGAGTGCAAACTCCGCCATGGAATCGTCGGTGGATTTAGAGCCTAAAAGTGTCTTTTCTGTTATAGAGTTGTTTATATAAAGGTCAAAAATATTGTGGAAATTTTCCTTGTGCTTAAAAATAATTTCTTTTGAATTAAGACCTGCAAGTGTCGGGTCTGTGTAGTCCTCGTTGTTCTTAAATTCGTAGTATAAAGGTACATTTAACAGGTGTGTCTGCCATCTCCAGTCTTCACCCGAAGAAAGCGAGGTGGAAGCAAATACACCCTCTATTCCGAGTTCTTTTTTGTGTGCCGTCATATCTTCTGCAACTTCTCTTAATTTAGAAAAACTGTTGATTTCGTCGGCAGTTTCAAGGTCTGTTGCCTTGTCTTTCAGTGCAAAATATTTTTTCATAATAGCATCGTTGTATATTATACCGTAGCCCTCAACAACGTATGCTAATGCATATACGCCGTTATCGTCGCCCTTAATAGCGAGACTTTTGTCTGTAAGATAGGAATAAAGTTTGCTGTCCTTAATATCAAGACAGTAGTCTTTCCAAGACTGATACCCGATAGGCCCGTTTACCTGAAATATCGTCGGTGCGCCCGACTTTGCAATCTCCGATTTCAGCGTCTGCTCATAGGTGTTTGCCGCCGCCGTTACTACCTTTACCTTAATTCCCTTTTCTTTTTCGTAATCTTTTGCGATTTTTTCATAAACCGACGCCGATTCCGGTTTGAAATTAAGGAAATAAACCGATGATTTCTTGTCCTTACCGCAACCCGCAAGGGAAAACGATAAAATAATAACTGTAAGTGCCGTCAAAATTGACAGAATTTTTTTACGCATAAAAATACCTCCAAAAAACTAATTCTTTTTATATGTTTCCGCAAAAATAATAAAAAATACCTGTTTTAAAGTTTTTTGAAAATAAACGCTTGACTTTAACCGTTTAATATGGTATAGTAATTTGGCACTGAAAATTTGCTGGTGTAGCTCAGTTGGTAGAGCAGCTGATTTGTAATCAGCAGGTCGGGGGT
>JAKSQC010000008.1 GCA_024404325.1 Clostridia bacterium | reverse complement strand
GAGCATATGTTCTTCGGTGAAGGCAGAATTGATGCTTTCCGTGAGATGATTTGTTCTGAAACTGTTGAAGAGCGTGAATCTGCCCTTGCGAAGATTGAGCCTATGCAACAGGCAGACTTTGAGGGCTTGTTTGAAGCACTCGGCGGTTATCCTGTAACCATTCGTTTCTTAGATCCACCGCTTCACGAGTTCGTACCTACTGAAGAAAGCGACATTGAAAAACTCGCTAAGGCTCAGGGCAAGACAGTAGCACAAATTAAGCAGATCTGTTCTGACCTCCACGAATTCAACCCGATGATGGGACACCGTGGATGCCGTCTTGCAGTTACCTATCCGGAAATTGCAAAGATGCAGACAAAGGCTATTATTAAGGCTGCTCTTGCAGTTAAGGCTCGTCATAATGATTGGAATATTGTTCCTGAAATTATGATTCCGCTTGTAGGTGAAATTAAAGAACTTAAGTTTGTTAAGGATATAGTAGTTGCTACTGCTGACGCAGTTATCAAAGAGGCAGGTTCTGACCTTAAGTATGAAGTTGGTACAATGATAGAAATTCCGCGTGCCGCTCTTACTGCCGATAAGATTGCCGAAGAGGCTGAGTTCTTCTGCTTCGGTACTAACGACCTTACACAGATGACATTCGGTTTCAGCCGTGACGATGCAGGCAAGTTCTTGCCGAGTTACTATGCAAACAAGATTTTCGAGTCTGACCCGTTTGCACGTCTTGATACAACAGGCGTTGGTCAGCTTATGGATATGGCGGTTACAAAGGGTAAAGCAGTTCGCTCTAACCTCCACTGCGGTATCTGCGGTGAGCACGGCGGTGACCCGTCTTCTATCGAGTTCTGCCACTCTATCGGTCTTGACTACGTATCCTGCTCTCCGTTCCGTGTTCCGATTGCTCGTCTTTCGGCAGCACAGGCAGCTATCAAGGATAAGAAATAATATTTCTTGAAACATTTTTAATCCCTCTGCTTAAAGCAGGGGGATTTTTATGTTCTGATATAGTTATTGAATAAATTTATTGATTTTATTTATCATATATAGTATAATTGCATTGAAAGGCAGGTGGCTATTATGTATTCCCACAATCAGTTAGACGAAATAATGAATAAAATCGTTGATTTTTCTAAGAAAACTTTTGAAAAAGATTTTCAGGGTGTTGTTCTTTACGGCTCTTATGCACGGGGGGATTATGACTCGGAATCCGATATTGACATTATGATTATGGTTGATATGGACAGAACACAAGCCGTAAATTACAGAAAAGCCGTCAGCGAATTTTGCACGGATATTGATATCGATTACGGCGTATTATTAGCCCCTAAAGTTCAAAGCAAACCGTTTTTTGACGAATGGAAAACCGTTATACCGTTTTACAAGAATGTTGAAAAGGACGGTATAATGTATGCTTAATAACGAACAAATCACTTTAAGTAAATACAGAATGGAAAAAGCCGATGAATGTTTAAGCAGTGCAAAACATCTTTTGGAAATTGATGATTATTCCGCCACGGCAAATAGGTCATATTATGCTGTTTTTCACACAATAAGAGCTATAATGACGTTAGACGGTGAAGACAGAAAAAAGCATTCGGGTGTTATTTCGTATTTTTTGGAGAACTATATCAAGACGGGAATATTTGAAAAGAAATATTCCTATGTAATCAAAAGTGCTTTTGATGTCAGACAAGAATCTGACTATGAAGATTTTTTCATTATATCTAAATCCGATGTCCAAGAACAAATTAAAAATGTAGCAGAATTTATTGATGCGACAAAAAAGTATTTAGAAAACAGATATAACGAAAAATGAAGATTATAGATTTATTTCCCTCTTTTGTGTATTGCCACACAGGCAGTAATTAAGGATAAGAAATAATTTATAGTTTAAAAGCATAACAAAAAAGACCTTAAAGAATTTTCTTCTTTAAGGTCTTTTGCTTTTTATAAATCAATTATTATAAATCTATAATCAATATATTGTTTAATTTCTTAGTCTTTAAAATCAAAGTCTAAGCCCACAAAATTTAATGATTTTTGATAATTTTGTATGTTCTCATCTGTCATCATACCGAATTCTTCCTTAGTATGATTTATTGTACGCTTTATCCTTGAACGGTTAAAAATCAATAAATCAAACCAACGAACAACCCACATTATATACATTAAGTAAGGATATTTTTTCAAAAAACTATACTTTTCAGACATACCGTCATAACTTGGAAAGAGCAAATCTATAAAAATTTTTATTTTTACTATGTGACTTTTATTTGACCTCTTTAACGCTGATGAATAAATTCTTGCATCACTCAGACCAAAAGCACCGCTGTTAAAAATATTTTCCGTTATAAAATCAGTAATATCGTTATCTTCCTTGCCGTTAAACCATACATCTATGGTACTGTTAATATTTTTAAAAAACTCTTTTAATTTTAATTTTTCAAGCTCAGTGTATATATACTGCATATCCAAATCGATATGTATTTTTTGAAACAACCATAAATCAATCAGATGTTTAATACCTATACCTGCTTCACGGTAGTGTTTTGCAAAATGTGTAAATAAAAATATAAGTTCGTCTTCACTTTTCATACGATACCGTGTACCGTAATCCGATTTTGCAAGACGCCAACCGTCACCAAAATAATTATAATAATCCTTGTTGTTAGACGGAATCAACCGTTTATGAAGTTCTAAATACAGTCCCTTTTTATTCCATACAAGTTCGTGGTTGCTTTCTCGTCCCTCTTCAAACCCAAACTCTTTAAGGATATTTTTAATTTTATCATATTGGTCGATTTTAATCAGAACGTCACAATCGCCCATAGCACGCATTTCAGGACGTGGATACAGTTTTTTTAATACAACGCCTTTTAAAGGCATATACTCTATTCCCACATTGTCAAACGCCGTAAAAACATTATTGATTTCATACATCTGACGCTCGCATGACGCCATAAATTTACAGGTTGTCATAAACAGATTTTGAACGCATTCATTATCAGGAGAAATATCGGCATGAATAATTCCATAATAAAACAAGGGAGCAATATTATGCCTGTCGGCAATTTTTACGGCTTCCTTTAAATCGAAATCGTCTCTTAAATTGTATTTTTCTTCAGAAAATGCACTTTTAATTATTTTCAAAAACTGTTTTTTAAAAACATCCACAACATGGCACATCCTATTGCAAATACAAAATATTATGGAGCGGACAACGGGAATCGAACCCGCCTCCTCAGCTTGGGAAGCTGATGTTCTACCAATGAACTATGTCCGCAACTGATAAACTAACTATTATAATATCACAAAGCAACAAAAATTTCAAGCATTATAAAATAATTAACCGTGAAGATAAATCATTCGAGAGTTTCTATGCTTGTATACTCCCAATACCAACCCAACACCTAAAAACAGACATAAAAGTGATGTGCCACCTGCACTAAAAAACGGAAGAGTTACACCTATTACGGGCAATACTGCCGTACACATACCGATATTTATGATGAGTTGTGCAAATATCATACCAAAAAAACCTACGCATATCAGTTTACCGCTTTCTTTACTGCAAATTCGGGCAATTCTTATACAACGCAAGCATACTGCCCCCAACAGCAACACAACTGCAAGGCAACCTAAAAATCCAAGTTCTTCTCCAATACTCACAAATATAAAGTCATTTTGTCCCTCAGGGACAAAACCGATTTGCGTAAGTTCCCCCCTAAATAGTCCCTGACCTCTTATTCCTCCGTTTGCAAGTGCCATTCTTCCGTAGTACTGTTGATATGTACTTCCCTGTATATCACTTTCAATATCGAAAATACTCACTATTCTTGAACGCTGGTCATCATTCATAACAAAAAAATACACAAGCGGTGACGCTATTACCGCTGCAGCAAACGCACCAAAAAAATACTTCCATGAAACACCCGCAACCCACATCATACAAAGTACCATAATGGCAAACACAAGTGCCGTACCGTCATCACCTTGAAAATGTATCAGAAGTACGGGAAATGCACCGTGTATGCAAATAGGAATTATATTCTTGATTTTGTTAATATTGGGTTTTACATAACTTAAATGTGCTGAAAAAGTAACAATAAAACAAATTTTTAATAATTCGGAAGGTTGAAAGGTTGTAATTCCCAGATCTAACCACGCCTTATCATCAGTGCCCTCAGGTGCAAAACCGATAAAAAATGTGAGAATAACAGGTATAATACCCGCTATCGCCAATAGATACCAACGCTTTATAAAAGTTTCATAATCAAATGCCGATATTACAACAGCCGCACCGATACCAAAAATCATTGCTATAAACTGAACGATAAACGGACGCATACTTGAAAGATACCTCGTTGAGGAAAACACAGCAACACATCCGAAAAGCGAAGAAAATACAACAAGTCCTAACAAGAGCTTGTCCGTCTCACGAATAAAATCTGCTATCCTACCAATTATTTTTCCCACTGAATTCACCTTCTTTATTATATATTATATTAGATTTTTATTAACTTTTCAAGGTGTTTTATATTTTTTGATTTTATAAATGCCGAGGTATAGGTTATTGACTTTTTTCAGTTCCATATATTCAAAGTCCGTATTTTTGGACTTTGGCTTTTTTATAATAAATTTGTAAAAAATACTTGACAAATAAAAATTTCAAGTATATAATAAAATTACAGAAAACGAACAAATGTTCGGCGGAGGTAAAAAATGAATTCAGCAGACGTTTTAAAAAGTTTATTTGAAATTATTTTAGTTGCGTTCACAATATGGGCGTTGTTTCACGAGGATAGGTTTATCGCTTTTGAAGATAAACTCTTTTCTCACATACGCCGTAAGAATTTAAAGATATTAAACAGCAAAAATTTATCTATTATAAAGTATCCCGCTGATAATAAATTTTGATTTTTTTCCTACCATCTTAGTATTTATTAAAGCAAGAAAGCACGCTTAAAATTCAAGCGTGCTTTCTTGCTTTAATTCTTTATTGTACGTTTTAATATAAGAGATAAAGGAACTATAAGAAAACCTATAAAAAAATTGCTTACTCCGTGTATCGCATCAAACGGCAAACCTGCCACTATCCAAGCAACAGTCCCCTTAAAATCAAGACCGAAAAATACCGCCTGAAACGGTGCATACAGTGTTCCATAAAGAAACCCGTGTAATGCACAAATTACTGCATAAATCGGTACAGATATTTTTTTAGGCATTGATTTAGGCAGTAGCATAGTAACGCCCCAAAGTACCGTCCAAATATACAAATACGGTATCCACCACACGTTAAACCCTGAGAAAATACCCTCAAGGAATACAAATATGTAGATAGGTATTAACGCTTTTACCCTGAATACAAGAGTAAAGGTTATTATAAACATACCAAGCAGGTGGATATTCGGCAGAATTTCCATAATCAGTTTTGACACGAACATAACTGCACCTAAAATGGAAAACAGTGTAATTTCCCATACTTTAAGTTTCATTATTTTTCTACCTTAAATCCGTATGTTGCACCGTCCTTTACTTCGGTAGTGTCAACACCCTTTGATGCATATTTCCCGTTTTCATAAAATGCCCAATAGGTTTTGTCCTTATTATAGTCGGCAGTTTTACCGTTTACTTTTTTTACGTAAAAACTGCCCCCACTGTCGTCACCGCTTATAAGGTTAAGTTCAAGCAGTGCCTCGCCTACGGTTTTAGCATCTGTATTGACCTTAAACTTTTTTACGTTGCCGTCCTTATCGGTTACGGTAAAATCAAACGATTTTTCTCCCGTACCCACTTCGGTTATCTCCCCTTTTGTTTCATTTGACGGGGTGTCCTCCTGTACGCCACAACAAGTCACAGTAAGTGCCATAGCCACAATAAGCACAAAACTTAAGACTGCGGACGAAATCTTTTTAAAATTTTTAGTCTTAGTCATTAAATTTTCTCCTTTAATTTATTAAGCACATAAAATCGGCACTCGCAATTTTTCTTTTTTAAACGTGCTTTATTTCAGACGTCGGTCTTTCGGCTTAGTACACTTAATACCGACCTTCTCGATTTAACATCAATGGCGTTCGTCTTTTTGTGGCAAAAAGATATACGGCAAAAGCTATTTGTACATTACGGCGACGGGCTCGCACAGGATTTACACCTGTTTCCCAAAACGTCCGATAAACAGTTTAACATATTTTACCTTAAAAAACAAGACGGTTTAATAGAAACTTTCTCCTCTAATACGCTGTTCTTCCTTAATAAGTGTCAGCATTGACTGTATTTTTGAACATTCGCCTAAAAAGGTATCTTTGCCGTCAGTTTTTGCGAATTCGGGAAGTTGCATTACCGATTGCGATATTTCGTCAAGCAGGTTATGATTAACAAACACCGACAGTACCGCCTTATTGCCTTTCCAATTCTCTTTGACCTCTACCGAAAGATTATATGCGGTAGAGGTTTCACCGCTTATAAACAGTTCCTTACACTCTTTTAAGTCATTATAGACGTTATCACAATACTTTTTTACTGTAATCTGTCCCACAATACAGGAACATATTATTACAAGGGCAAGTATGCACGCAGGTATCAGTCTTTTCATTATTTAACATTTTCCTTTTTTATTATGGTAAAATTATTGTATCGGTCGAGTGTCATTAAAAACACCTTTTCAGGCGTAAGGTCATTTTTTTTAAGTTTTTTTATAACGTCTTCATAATTAACCCTAAGAGCATCAAGAGATTCGTTTACCACCTTGCCGTCACTCACAACAGGCAAAGGAAGTCCCTCCTCCCCCCTTTTTATTGACAGATCCCCAACAGTCGGAGTTTGAGCTTCCGATTTTAACAAAACACTGAGGTCTCCGTTTACCTCAAGCACCGCAAAAGCGACGTCTGATATATTAAATACGTTTTGTCCCCTCAAAAGTTCTACTAAATCTAATACCGTCATTCGAACGTTTCGCATTGCCTGTTGGTCTATAACGCCGTTTTTAATAATTACAACCGATTTACCGCTCATCAGTTTCCTTACAAAAAAACTTTTCATAGCAAATACTGAAAATATTATTTCCAATACTACAAGCATAAATATTGCCACTACTCCGCTTAAAACGGGTTGATTCATATCCTGAAGCGGTATGGCGGCTATTTCGGATATTAAAAGTGTTACCACAAGTTCATTAGGTTGCATATCCCCTATTTGTCGCTTTCCCATAAGGCGTATCGCGACTGTTACAATTACGTATAATATTACTGTTCTTATAACGGTTGAAATCATAAAATCACCGTACTGTATTATTTGCAGTTTGTCTTGCAATATTATAATAGTTATGATACAATAAAATAAATTACTTGTATTGGAGTTGGTTTTTTAATGGATGACCCCGGGAGTACGCTGGGCAGTATTATTCTTTATTTGCTTTTAATTATCGGTTGCGGATATTTCGCCGGAACGGAAATATCTTTAGCTTCGGTAAATAAAATCCATATGATGAGTATGGCTGATAAGGGGGATAACAGGGCTAAAAGAGTGCTTCATATACTTGATAACTTTGATGAGGCTTTGTCTGTACTTCTTATCGGTAATAACGTTGTAAATATCGGTTGTGCAACGCTATCTGTTGTAATTGCAACGCGTATTTGGAACTCTGCTTCCAAAACGGTATCAATCGCAACCGTTGTTACTACCGTTATTCTCTTCGTATTCGGAGAAATGCTGCCTAAATGTTTTGCCCGTTCCTGCAATGAAAAATTTGCACTTGCCGTTTCAGGTTCGCTTATTTTTCTTATGAGGGTATTAAAACCTCTATCGGCTTTCTTTACCGCCATTTCACGTTTTTTTACCGCACCTTTTTCAAGACGAGTGACACCTGAGGTCACTATGACGGAGGATGAACTGCACGATATAGTCGAAAATATTTCTAATGAGGACGGTATTGATGAGGATACAGGTAATCTTGTGAAATCAGCACTTATGTTTTCCGACCGTACCGCAGAAGAAATAATGATACCTTGGGAAGATGTATTAAAGGTATCAATGGGTATGAAAACGGCAAAGGTACTTGAAATCGTGCAAAATTCTTCACATTCGCGTCTGCCCGTTTTGGGACGTAACGGCGAGATAAGGGGTATTCTTCATATAAGACGTTTTCTAAAGGCGTATATGAAAAGTAACCGCGTAGTTTTAGCATCGGTTATGGATTATCCGTATTATGTAAGACCTGATATACTTATAGACGATATGCTTAAAACAATGAGTAATCACCGTCGCAATCTTGCAATAGTTAAGGATGAAAAAGGGCAACCTTTGGGCATTGTTACTATTGAGGACATTTTAGAGGAACTCGTAGGCGAGATTTACGACGAAGAAGACGTAGGGGGTGAGGCAAATGTCTAACCCTGCACCCTATTTGTTTATTATTCTGTTAATTATTTTTTCGGCGTTTTTTTCTGCAAGTGAGATAGCATTTGCCGGTGTCAATACTTTAAGACTTAAAAACCGCTTAGAGGAAAGAAAAAGTTTATCGTTATTCCTTGCAAATAAAATAACCGAGAATTATGACGATACTCTAAGTGCTATTCTTATCGGAAATACCCTTGTTAATAACGCGGCATCATCTATTGCAACGCTTATAGTTATCAGTATTTTGCACAATGATAATTACGCGTGGATATCAACCGTTATTATGACACTTTTAATTCTCACATTCGGGGAAATAATACCAAAAGTTTTAGCAAAACAGTTTGCCGATAAATTTTCGATTGCGGTTGCAATACCGATATATGTTTTTACGGTTATTTTTAAACCCGTTACATTTGTTGTAATGAAGTTTGTTAATTTAGTGTCTAAACTTTGGAGCAAAAATGTAAGCGATACTGATGCTGTTTCGGCAGACGACCTTGAAAATATTATTGACATTGTAGAGGACGAGGGCGTTCTTGACGAGGAACAGTGCGACCTATTACAGAATGCACTTGATTTCGATAATGTTTTAGCCTATGAAATAATAACTCCAAGGGTTGATATGGAGGGTATTGACATACGCGATGCGTATGAAGTTAATATCAAAAAGATACTTGACTGTACCTATTCAAGAATACCTGTATATGAAGATACACCCGATAACATTATCGGTATACTGCTACTAAACAGAGCATATAAAGAACTTGTTTGTAAAAAGGAAATTAGTATCAGGAAACAGATATTGCCCGTAACTTTTGTACATAAAACAATGCCTTTACCCGATGTACTTGAAAAAATGAAAAGTACTAAATGCCATATGGTAGTTGTCCTTGACGAATACGGCGGTACAATGGGTATTCTTACAATGGAGGATGTTTTAGAACAGCTTGTCGGCGAAATTTGGGACGAAACCGATGATATAGAGCGTGAGTTTGTCTGCATAGACGATAACCACTTTGAAGCAGACGGCGATATGCGTATTTATGACTTCTTTGATGAGTTTGACATCGACATTGAAGATGATGACAGCTTTGATTATGATAACACCACTGTGGGCGGTTGGGTTATTTCAAGACTTGAGGGCGAAGTTGAAACAGGAGACAGCTTTACATTTGAAAATCTTTCTATTACCGTTAAAGAATATGATGAAAAACGTATAGGCAAAATTTCTGTTGAAATTTATAACTAATAAAAACTCGGGCAGTAGCAAAATTGCTACTGCCCGAGTTGTTTTTTATTCTCAAAAAAGTGAATAGAGCATACAAGACATCCGTTTATAACCTCTCGCAATCATATAAACGGTATAATAGCCTTATACACTCTACTCTATAGGAAAATTAAATCAAATTATTATGCTTTAGCATTAAGTTTTGTAACAAGTGCAGATTTCTTTCTTGCCGCATTATTTTTATGGAGTAATCCCTTATTTGCGGCCTTGTCTATCTTTACAACTGCAACCTTTACTGCTTCGGCTGCTTCAGGAGCCTTTGCGTCAATAGCGGCATCAGCCTTCTTGATTGCGGTTTTAAGTGCAGAACGATATGCTTTATTTCGCTCGTAATTAGCCTCACTTATAGCAACACGCTTTTTAGCTGACTTAATATTGGGCATTTTGACACCTCCTCAATAGTTCTCACAATACCAAATATAATAACACAATATTTTTAAAATTGCAAGATATTTTTTATTTAATGCTCAATTTTTTTAAAAATCAATGTTATCATCTTCATTTACCGTATCAAATTCTTTTTGTGAATTTTCCAGAGTAAACAAAGGCAAGTCTTCATTTACGGCTTTTGCCCTGAATTTTAATACTATGAGAACAACAAGTGTTATTATGAGTACAACAGCCGCAAACACACATACTAATATTATCTTCCCTACAGTACTTATATCATTAAACTTCTGAAGCCAACCTACCTTCTGTTTACTGTCAACCTTTAAAGCGTTCGTGCCAAAGTTCGGTACCCTTTGCATAGTTGTTTCTTTACTGTCAAAACTGTAAAATCCTCTGTTTGAGTTTGCATAACAGTATAATATATAAAAATCTTTAAGTGATTTATCGTCAGACTTAAACGCCTTAACGCTTCCCATAGTTAAATCGTATGTGGTTTCATAGTATCCGTCGGGTGTTTTAAAATCATCTTCAGGATTTTCTATTATATACAAACGGTTTGCAACCGTTATATAACAAAGCCTTTTAAATTCGTCATTTTTATCCTTATAAAACCAATCTGCAACCGATTGGTCATCTGCTGTAAGATAATACAACGTATACTCGCCGTCTTGAGTTGTGAGGGTAGGTACTTCCCCGCTTTTATAAGGAATATTCGTTACTGAAAAACCTTCAAATGTACCCTTATCGGAAATATCGGTAGATATATGATAATCAACGTTTTCTGCCACTACAAGCAGAGGGTCATTTTCCCTCTCCTGCTGTTCAAGGGTGGCAGTTTCCTCTTGTGTAAGTCTTTTAACGTTTACCTGATAACTCTTTTTTGTACCGTTTTCCGAAGTTACCGTTATGGTGCGGTTATTATCTCCTACCGCTACATCAAATGTTCCAGCCCCTACTACGTTTGACTTACTGTGGGCAGGGGTTGCCTTAATAGTAACCTTATCAACACTGTATTTAACCGTAGCGGTATAACTCGTAGTATTAGCGGAAAATGCAGGCGAAAGCGATGCATTGCTTACACTTATTGATGACAAATTTGCATTTGACGATGGCACAGGCGTTTTAACCGTTATGGTTGAAGAAGCCTTCGCAGGAAAACTTTGAGAATCGTTTCCGCCCTCTATTGATAAACTCAGCGTCGAACTGCCTGCCGCAATCGCGGTAAACGAAACGGTGTAAGAACCGCTTTTACTCGTACCTGAAAATGCAGAATCTACAAATCTAATTGAACTGCCTGATGTTGAAAAGTCACCTGCAGGGACTCCCGATATGCCTGCAAATTGCAAAACACTTGAATTATAAGCGAGGTCTCCTACAACAGAGGCAATGTTTTGATCAGCCGTATATTTTATTGATACGTTAACCTTATTTCCCACTTCATAAGTTCCTGAACTTATTGACGCAGTCGCAGCCGATACCGAAAACGGCAAAACCGACAGGAGCATACAAACCGTTATTAAAAGCAAAACCGATTTTTTAACTGTTTTTTTCAAGTGTAATTCCCCTAACTAATTGTTTTTTTACCGAGTATATGTAATTTTACAGATGCCATATCTATAACGTTTACTGCACCGTCACCGTTTATATCAGCACAACTAAAGGCATTTCCCGAAAGTGTTTTTCTGCCTAAAATGTGCAATTTAACCGATGCTAAATCAACAACGTTGATTTTTCCGTCCGAATTTATATCGCCTTTTTTAATCGAAACAGACGGTGTTGGTGTTGGATTTAGCGTAGGCTCCGATACCGCACTGGGTGGCATACCATTATACACAGGTATTTTAAAAATAAGCGTTGCATCCCTATTTGTTATACAGCCTTTTTTTAAATAACTTGCCTTGGTCCACGCACCGTAGAGTGAATTTTCATACTGATGCCAAATTTTATTGATATTAACAACATTGAAATCTTTATAATAATATGTATCCTGACCTTCGCTTATATAACCGTCGGCATATTCCTTTGCTCCGCCTATAATAGCATTTCTTCTTGAATTCCAACCTTCAGCTTTTGCATGCTCTAAACCGGAAACAATAATTTGCTGCGTTGTTGCACCGCTTGCACCGTAATTAAAGAAATTGTAATATCCCTCATATCCGGAATAAGTACCTGATATTTGACTATTACCTCCGCTTGTTCCCTGCTCTACTATTATTGTAGATGCAATAACGTAAGGGCTGACGCCCGATTCGGTAGCCGCCTGCATAATATCATCAATGTATGCGTCTTTATTATCGCCGTACCCGTTTTCCAAAAACGTGTTTGCAACCACCGACCTTAAGGTATCCTTAGTCTGCGTTTGCGGATCGTAAGACTGTTGCATAAAAACAAATATTTTATCTAAACTCAGCGAATTTCTCGGGTCCATATAATAGGCTATTGCCTGACGTGAGGCATACGTCCACCGAGGTTCGGGCTGTAACCATACACCGTTTTGATTTGCTCTTGGGTCTCGCCAATGCTCACCTTTATATGTAAGTTCAACGTATTTTCTGTTTCCCGTAACACTTGTTCCATACTCGGCGTCAACGACAGTATCAAAAGCAATATTGACGTTATGAGCTACAAACTGCCAATTTGGATAAAAATTATGTATATCTCTTAATAAATTTCTGTAACTTTCAGGAAAGTTCAAAAGGTTTTGTTCAAAGTTTTCATTATATTCGGGTGTGGTTTGTAACTGAACCTTTCCGCTGAAAATATATCCCTCTATGCCGTCAACAGTTCTTATTTTATACCACAAGTCTTTATCCTTGTCTTCTTTTGAGCCTAAAACATCAACAATACAACCATTTATGGCTTTATCGCTAACCGGATCATTTTCCGTACCGGGTTCAACCCGAATATAAACGGCGGAAGTGACATAACCTTTTTGTTCCCCGTCAGCAACGGTATTTATGCATAGCATATTAAAAGAACAAAAAATTATTATTAAGACTAAAAATATACTGCAAATTTTCATTTTGTAAGTCACTTTTTGCCCCCCTAATACTACATATAGTCCTATTATTCTTCTATTATACAATTTTTAATAGATTATGTCAACCAATTTTTCTATTTAAGTCTGCGTGCTTCGATATAAAACCGTTTATCGTCGGCGTGTCCCATTGAGAATGTTTTACGTGGAAGTGAGCCGTCACAAAGAACCGCGTCGAAAAGTTCGTCCTTACGCATACCGTCAAATATAAATCCAACAGTAT
Source organism: Clostridia bacterium (assembly GCA_024404325.1). GTDB lineage: Bacteria > Bacillota > Clostridia > Oscillospirales > Acutalibacteraceae > UBA737. The sequence goes on along the minus strand of JAKSQC010000008.1, from coordinate 19,233 downwards.
TCTCTCTTTCGCAAAGTTTTTCTACCGAGCCTATTCCGTGTATATAATCGACCTTTACACCCTTATTCATTTTAACGTATTCATCAAGAAATTGCTGTAATGTTCCGACACACAGTTTTGACGTTGGCTTGACCGAAATTTCATGTCTTTCTTTTCCTATAACACATATATATTTTTGTGCATCTTCGCCTATGTACTCTCCGCCGCAACTTTTTACAAACTCGTCAATTACTTTATTTCCGTCTGCTCCGAAAACAACCCTGTATATAGGCTCAAACTGAAGTGAACTGTCGTGAATATTAACGATTTCGGCAAGTGCATAACGTGACTGCTTATGTTTATTAAGCTTATAACATTCCTTTGCGGTAGCAAGGGAGTGGTTGCCGTCTCCGACACAGAAAAGCAGACCGTTATGTTTCTCTTTAAGTTTATCTAAACCGTTTAAAATCTCTTTTTCTGTTTCCTTATCAATTTTATAACCCGCTATTTTTCCGCCGTTTTTCATAAGTGTAAAATCGTAAAGACACTCGAATTTGTCTTTGCTTTCTGACAGAGTTTCAATTATCTCTTTTTTATCGTCGTCTATAAGCAACATAACGTGAGGAAGTTCCAAAGGTGCGTCTTTTCTTATTTCAACCCTCGGGGGTATACGTTCAAGCACCGTCTGTTCGGTTGCCCTTACAGAAAGTTTGCTTTTAGGCGTATAATCGTATTCTTCAAGGTCTATTTTGCCTACTATGCCCTTACGGACATTGCCTACGCTGTCTGTTCTTTCAACGTAAATAAGCGTATCTTTATACTCATTAAAAACATCGCTTTTAAGATACGTATTCATAGTATCGTTTATCTTTTTTATTCTGCCGCTATTGTCATCACTCAAATATACCTCAGGCAAAATAACCCTCAGTGCCGAAGGACTGTCCCCCACAGTATTTTCCACATCAGCCCAATATTCTCCCTCTGAAGTATACTGGTCGCAGGCAATAACCGCCCACTTTTCAAAACCTGTTTTCGGCAAAAGTACATCTGCCGATGAAAAAGTAGTATTTGCCATTTTCTGCATCCCCATTTTTAATAATAAGAAATTTCTATGGAATTTACAACATCGTCCATAGGGTTTACATATACGGTAATACCCGTACGTTTATCCTTTTTTGAAAGAAAATAATCAAGATAGTATTCATTTGAGTTTACCGCATAAAAATGCGACGGTGAGCCCAAATATTCGACTATATCGGTAATAGCCGACTCATTACTTACACCGTTTACCCAAAACTGTCCGTACAAAGAGTCAGGGTTGTTTATTATATTTTCGGGTACTCTAAATTTTACAATCGGACACTTTTTAAGACTTACAGATGATTTTCCGGAATTGAAAAATACCGCATTAAGCAGTTTATCGTATCCATTTACAAAAATTACCTCGGCAGACTTACCCGCAAGTATAATCGAATCGGGTGTAAACTCACTGCTTTCGGCTACTTTCCACCCTTTCTTAACCATTTCCTTATATGATGAAGGGACCTTTATTTCGCTTCCGCAATAGGTAATATTATACTTATATTTCTCACCCAAATAAATGTCTGCATAGTTTTCCTCGTCATACAAACTTATATCAAGATATGTGGGCATTATTTCATCGTCGGACTTTATTTCGGGTATTTTTATATCCTTTTTATTATCCGAGGAATTTTCACCGCTTTGAGGTTTACTCTGAACTCCGTAATTTTTATCAAAATTAGTGCATCCGCAAAGCGATATGAGCATTAAGGCGATGCCTATTGCAACTGCATTTTTAACGGCAATTTTCATAAATGCCATTTCTCCCTTCAAAATTTTTAACTCCATTATAATTTTATTTTAAAATGTAATAAAAGTCAACATTTTAATATCATTTTCTATTTGATTTTTAAGTTCGTCTATACTTAAAAATTTCTTTTCACTGCGTAAAAATTTTTTTAGTTTTATTTTTACCGTTTTGCCGTATATTTCATCACAAAAATCAAATATATGCGTTTCGCAAATTACGTCTTTTGTCCTGTAGGTAGGTCTTATACCGACATTCGTTATTCCGCCAAATTTCTTTCCGTCAATAAAAACATCGGAAATATAAACCCCGAATTTAGGTTTTACGAGTAAATCGGGGAATTTTTGATTTATAGTGGGAAAACCTATCTGTCTTCCCCGTTTGTCTCCATGCATAACCTCGCCGTCAAAGCCAAAGTTACCGTAAATATACCGATTTGCGATATTTATATCACCGTCTTTTATCATCTGTCTTAAAGTGGTTGAAGAAAGGGTTTTGCCGTCTGCTAATGTCTCACTGCAACAGAAAAAACTAATATTTTTCTTTTCGCAGTATTCCTTTAACAACTCGGTATTGCCTACTGCGTCTTTACCGAAGCGGTAGTTAAAGCCACAGGCTACCGCTGACGGGTTGTACTTGTCAGTCAGTATATCTAAAAATTCCTCATACCCCATATCGCAAACTTCACAAAATTCAAGAGGAATTATTCTGTTTATACCAAGTTCTTTCAGTGCTTTAACCTTATCGTTATAGAGCATAAGAAGCTCTGTTTTTCCCGAGAATACACATTTCGGCGGTATTGTAAATGTAACTGCCAAACGATTATAACCTACCACGCTGTCAATAACATTACGGTGTCCTGTATGCACGCCGTCAAACGTACCGAGCACTAACGCATTTTGCATACGGTTTTCCCTCCTACCTCACATCATTCACAATACATTTTATTGCCATTTGACTGTTCTTAATATCGGCTGTGCCAAGACCTACAAAGGTATCTTCAAACTTTATTCTGTAAAGCTCGCCATCTTTAAAATTACAGTCTTTAAGTCTGTCAAAAGCAAGTTGTCCGCCGTTGCAAAAACGTACCGCCTGTTTTTCGGTTACAAATATTTCGGGCAGATACTCAACCGCCTTTTCTTCGCTTATAATATATTCCTTTACATTTTCACTGTTAAGTTTTTCAAGGTCTATACAGTTTTCAATACCAAACCCCGACGCATACGTCCTGCAAAGAGCTGTAAGCGTAGCACCGCAACCAAGCATATTACCTATATCCCTGCAAAGAGAACGGATATATGTACCCTTTGAAACGTTTGTTTTGATAACAAATTCATTGTCACTGTCAAGCGGTGATGTTTGCATAATTGAAAAAATCTCTATATCTCTTGGCGGTATATCAACCGTTTTACCCTCTCGTGCTAAAGTATACATTCTTATACCGTCTTTTTTTACCGCACTGTACATAGGCGGTATCTGCTTTTGTTTGCCTATAAATTTTTTAAGTACGTTTATAACATCTTCATTTGTAAGAGAAACTCTGTTGTTTTGTAATATCTTACCTGTTATATCACAGGTATCGGTGACAGTTCCGAGTTTTATTTTTGCGGTATACTCTTTGTTAGCCTCAAGCAAATATGACGAAAGTGCCGTAGCACGTCCTAAGAACACAGGCAAAACTCCCGTAGCCATAGGGTCAAGTGTCCCCGTATGACCGACACGGCGTTCCCCCGTTATCCTCTTTACGTAGCCAACAGCACCGTATGATGTTTTATTTTCAGGTTTATTTATCAGAAGAAGTCCCTGCATATATTTTCTCCAACGATTCTTTAACAGATGCTAATATCTGCGACTTAACCTCGTTTAGCGTTCCTTTTACGGTAGCACCTGCCGCACCCTTATGTCCTCCGCCGCCAAGCCTATTACATATTTCGGATGCGTTAAGCGGGTCATAGGTGCGGACGGATATTTTAAATTCCAAAGTATCAGTCTGTTTAACAGTAACTCCAACAAGTACTCCCTCTACACTGCGTGAAATAACGGCTATTCCCTCAAGGTCAGGACCTGAACAACCGGTTTTCTCCTGCATTTCCTCGGTAACCGTAAGTACTATACATTTACTGTCAAAATGATACTCAGCAGTGTCTAAAACCATTCTTTCAAGTTCTAACAGTTTTTTCGATTTGGTATCAAACATTATTCTGTTTATTTCTACCGCATCTATGTTATATTCGTATAATTTTGATGCTATAATGTGGGTTTTTGCCGTAACATTCGCATACTTAAAGCAACCCGTATCGGTAACTATTCCCGTATACAGTGCCTTAGCGGTAGTATCGTTTATATTAACCTTCATAAAGCTTAATAATTCAAATATTATCTCACTTGTAGCCGAAGCCGATGCATCAAGATACAAACTTTCCGCAAAGCCGACATTTGAAATATGATGGTCGATACATAAAGTTACGGCACTTCCAAACTCACCTTCAAGTGAACCTAAAAGCCTTTTATCGGCAACGTCAACTGCAATTACGGTAGCCTTGTCTTTTTCCACGTGGTCGGTTTTCCTGACAAAATAATCATACTTCTTCGGTATAATATCAGGACATATAACCGACGCTACTTTTCCTATTTCTTTAAGTCCGTAATAAAGAGCATACGCCGCACCTAATGTATCACCGTCGGGATAGGCGTGCGTCAGTATTACAAAATTATCGTGTTTCTTTAAAAATTTTGCCGTCTGACGAAGAGTAAGCAAATTACACGAAGTATCCTTATATTTTTTCATAAATATCCTTTCAGATAACTTCAAAAAAATCAGTCATCATTAAAAGAGTCTATTATTTTTGATATATTAGCACTGTTTTCTATGGAATTATCGGCAACAAAACGAAGTTCGGGGACTTTTCTTAAGGAAAGTGCCCTGCCGAGTTCACGGCGTAAAAATCCCGATACACTCTTATTAAGCACCTTTACCGACTCATTTGTTGCTTCCTTGCCCTCAATGGCACTTACGTATACCGTAGCATAAGACATATCCCCCGAAACGTCGAGTTTTACAATACTCAGCAGTTTGCTCACCCTCGGGTCTTTTACGTTACGCAAAAGTTCGGATAACGCAAGTTTTATATCTGAAGTTACACGGTCAAGTTTAAATCCTGCCATCAGTCTCTGTACTCCTCCATTATAAATGCTTCAAAAACGTCGCCCTCTTTAATATCGGCAAACTTTTCAAGGCCTATACCGCATTCATAACCCTGTGCTACTTCCTTTACGTCGTCCTTAAAGCGTCTGAGCGAAGAAATGGCATCTTCCGCTATTACTATGCCGTCACGTACAACACGTATCTGACACGCTCTTGTAACCTTACCGTTTGTAACGTAACTGCCCGCAATAGTGCCGACGTTGGAAATCTTATACGTGTTACGAACCTCAACCGTTCCTAAAATATTCTCACGGTATTTAGGTGCTAACATTCCTTTCATTGCAGACTCTATTTCCTCAATACAGTCATAAATAACGCGATACATACGTATATCTACGCCGTCACGCTCTGCCGCCGCCTTTGCAACTGCATCGGGGCGTACGTTGAAGCCTACGATAATAGCACCAGATGTTTGTGCTAACATTACGTCTGATTCGTTTACCGCACCTACACCGCCGTGTACAACGCTTACTTTAACTTCCTCGTTTGAAAGTTTTTCAAGACTGTCCTTTACAGCCTCAACGCTTCCCTGAACGTCTGCTTTTACTATAATGTTAAGCGACTTCAAATCGCCCTCACTGAGTTGTGAGAACAAATTATCAAGCGTAACTTTCTGCTTTGAATTGAACAGGTCATTCTTTGCCTTTTGCTTTCTCTGCTCAACAAGTTCTCTTGCCAAACGTTCGTCGGAAACAGCATCAAAGCCGTCGCCTGCCGACGGTGTTTCCGCAAGACCTGTTATCTCTACCGGTACTGACGGACCTGCAACCTTTACTTCTTTTCCGTTCTCATCGGTCATCATTCTTACCCTGCCGACAGAAGTACCCGCAACTATTATATCTCCAAAGTTAAGCGTTCCGTTTTGTACAAGCAGTGTTGCAACAGGTCCGCGTCCCTTATCAAGACGTGCCTCGATAACAACACCCTTTGCACGTCTGTCGGGATTAGCCTTGAGTTCAAGCATTTCCGATACCAAAAGTACGTTTTCAAGAAGTTTATCTATGCCCTCACCCGTTTTTGCAGATACGGGGACACATATAACGTCACCGCCCCACTCTTCGGGTACAAGCGAATGTTCAGTAAGCTGTTGCAAAATGCGGTCGGGGTTAGCGTCTGGCTTATCCATCTTATTTATTGCGACTATTATCTGTACATTTGCCGCCTTTGCGTGGTTTATTGCCTCAATAGTCTGTGGCATTATACCGTCATCAGCCGCAACAACCAAAATTGCTATATCGGTAGCCATTGCACCTCTTTGACGCATAGCGGTAAATGCGGCGTGTCCCGGTGTGTCAAGAAAAGTTATATCCTCACCGTTACAGTTTACCCTGTAAGCACCTATGTGCTGGGTTATTCCGCCGGCTTCGGTGTCTGTAACCGCGGTATGTCGAATGGCGTCAAGCAATGAAGTTTTACCGTGGTCAACGTGTCCCATAACAACTACTATAGGACTTCTCGGTTTCAAATTTTCCTCGGTATCCTCCGTTACGTCCATAATCTTTTCTTCTATTGTTACTACTACCGCACGCTCAATTTTTGCACCCATTTCACTTACAACTATCTCAGCAGTATCATAGTCTATAACCTGATTGACGTTTGCCATCATACCGAGTTTAAGCAGTACTTTTATTACCTCTGCGGCAGTCTTTTTAAGTCCTGCGGCAAGTTCGCCTACGGTTATTTCATCACCGACTGTTACCGTAACGGGTGTCTTCTTTATTCTTTCAAGTTGCATACGGCGGAGTTTATCTGCCTCTGTTTCCCTCTTTACACCCTGCGGACGGCGGTAGTCCTGTGATTTCTGCTTGATTTTCTGCTTACGCGTAAAGTTATCACGCATAGTATTGGCAGGTGCAATAGACTCATATTTCTCGTTATACTTATCTATATTAACATTTGACGTACGCGTGTCAACGTGTCTTAACTGTGCAGGACCTCTGTTAGGTGCCTCGCCGTGCTTCTTCTCTTTCTTCGGCGGTGCTACAAGCGGACCTGTATAAACCTCTTTTTCTGCCTTTTCCGTCTTCTTTTCTTTAACAGGCTCGGCAGTCTTTTTTGCAGTCTTCTTTTTAGGCTCTTCCTTTTTAGGTTCAGCCTTTTTCTCTGCTGTTTTCTTTTCTGCCTTTTTAGGTGCTTTCTCACCCTCTGCGGCAGCAGCTGCTGCTTTTAACTGCTCTAAAATAGCCATCTGGTCGGCTAACTTTTTATCCTTTTCGCTCTGCCTTTCCTTTGCCGCCGCGGCACGTGCTTCCGCTCCCGACGCAAAGTACTCGTCAAAACTCTTTACAGCGTTATTCTTGGTTATAGCATCAAATACGATGCTTATTTCCCTTTCACCTAACGATGCTCCCGATTTCTTCTCCTCACCGGTACACTTTAAAATTATGGCACACATTTCCTTTGAGGTTACCCCAAAATCTTTTGCCAAATCACTTATCTTATATTTATTAGTCATTAAACATTTCCTCCCTGTTCTCGCACCCTTAAAACGGCGTCGGCAAATGAACTGTCATTTATTGCTAAAATACCGCAGTTTTTACCGACAGCGTCACAGACGGCTTGTATGTTATAGTCGTCAAGTAATAAAACCCTGACGTCTGAATTTTTGCAATGAAAGGCTATCTCTTTTCGGCTTTTTTCCGATATGTCACCGCAGACAAGCACAAGTTTTGCCCTGTTTGACCTAACGGATGACACCGTACTGTTCATTCCGTATGACAGATTACCCCACTTTGCGGCAACTCCGAGAAGTGTTAAAAGCTTATCGTTCAAAGCTTTTCTATCTCCTCTCTAAGCCTTGCGTATATCTGCTTATCTATATTCATTTCAAAAGCACGGGCAAAGGCGTTTGCCTTTTCCGCCTTTTTAAGACATTCAACATCTTTACACACATACGCTCCCCTGCCTGCAAGCTTTCCGGTAGTATCAAAACATATTTCTCCGTCTTTCGTTTTTACTACCCTTATAAGCTCTTTTTTAGGTTTCATTTCTCTGCATGCGGTACACATACGCATCGGGGTTTTCTTATTTGTCAAAATCTGTCATCCTTTCAGCTCTGCTTTTTACTCGCCGAAAAATCCGCTTTCGGGGTGAATGTCAATCTTCCAGCCCGTAAGTTTTGCCGCAAGACGCACATTTTGTCCCTTGTTTCCTATTGCAAGGGAAAGCTGTGCTTCGGGAACGCTTGCCTTACAAACCTTAGGCTCGGTACTCTCTATCTCTACTGAAACTACCTTTGCAGGGGAAAGTGCCTCACTGACAAATGCAACGGGGTCTTCGCTGTATCTTACAATGTCTATCTTCTCTCCCGCAAGTTCCTCTACTATTTTATTAACTCTTGCACCTCTCGGTCCTATACAGGCACCGACGGCGTCTATTTCACTGTTCTCAGACCATACTGCTATCTTAGTCCTTGAACCTGCCTGACGCGATACTGCCTTTATCTCAATAGTACCGTCAAATATTTCAGGCACTTCCGCCTCAAACAAGCGCTTAACAAGTCCCGGATGTGTCCTTGATAACATTATTCTCGGTCCTCTTTCAGTTTCCTTAACGTCTACAACATAAACCTTTATATGGTCACCCTCGCTTAACACTTCATCCGGTACCTGTTCGAGTTTAGGCAGTGTTGCCTCACTGTGACCTATTGTAAGTATTGCGTTGCCTGTTTTGGGATCTACCCTTTCAACAACAGCAGTTACAAGTTCTCTGTTTCGGCTTTGGAATTCTGCCAAAATCTGACCTTTTTCCGCCTCTCTTACCCCCTGACGGAAATTGTTTTTAGAATTCTGTGCTACTATTCTGCCAAACTTTTTAGGGTCAAGTTTTATATCAATAAATCCGTCATTTATCGACTTAGCATCTATCTGTGCCGCATCTTCCTTTGAAATTTGGGTGAACGGGTTCTCAACCTCATCTACTATTTCTTTTCTTGCCGTAACCGTAAATACCTCATTTTCGGTATCTATTATACACGATACTATGTCACTGCCACCGTAATCTTTTCTTGCCGCTACTACGATAGCCTCCGAAATCTTATCGGCTATAAACTCACGCGGTATTCCTCTTTCTTCCTCCATAAGTTTAAGTGCTTCAAAAAATTCCTTGTTGTCCTTTTTCTCTTTTGCGGTCATTCTCTTTGCCATTTTTTCAATACCTCCAATGCAGTAAATATATACTGCATATAATGTTAAATTTCGTTAAGTGATGCCTTTGCAATTTGTGAACGTTCAAGCAAAATATTGCCATCATCGGTTTCTATCTCTATCCCGTTATTAAAGGATACAAGTTTTCCCTCAAGCGTTTTACTGCCATTAAATCCCTTAAATAACTTTAATTTGACGTTTTTCCCTACTGCGTACAAAAAATGTTCATCTTTTGTGAGTTCGCGTTCCAATCCCGCAGAACATACCTCTAAATAATAAGATTCTTCTATCGGGTCTGCTTCATCAATAATAGGGTCTATAGCGTGAGAAACATTGGTACAGTCGTCAATACCGACACCGTCCGGCTTATCAATAAAAACCCTCAAATAATAGGACGCTCCCTCTTTTAAAAATTTTACGTCCCACAGAGAAACGTTTTTTGCTTCTACCGTATCCTTAATAAGATTATAAACTTTTTCGGCAACCGATGCCATTTTTTCGCCTCCATAACAAAAGTGAGCGGGTTGCCCCACTCACCTTTCTGAATACTACTAACAGATTATACCACTTAATTTACAAAAAATCAAGTATTTTTTATAATTTACTTTAATTTAGTCTTAATCTTCTCCGGAATTGTCTTCTTTATACGAATTCACAAAAATTCTCACGCCTATATCGGAATTTACTTTCTCACCGTATTTAGGTGTTTGGTCAAGTACAATACCCGGTTTTGCCTCTGAATCGTACTTTTCGACAACCTCAATGTTTTCGTACAAAAATCCCTGCTTTAAAAGTTCTATTTTTGCACTTTGCTCGTCAAGTCCCGTAACGTTTGCAACCTTTACATCCTGCGTGCCTAAACTTATTGTAAGTTCCACCTTGGTTTTCTTTTCAACACTTGTACCTGCTTTTACGGACTGTGCACAAACAGTACCCCGTGCATACTTATCGGAAAACTCTTTACCCTTTATTGAAAACTCAAAATGTTCGTATTCTTCATTTTCTGCCTCGGCATCTACTATCTGTGAATAGTATTTACCCAATAAATCAGGTACTGTGTAGAGTATCTTGGATTCAACCGCATTAGGATCAACGTCGCCTATAGAATCGACACTCGGCGTATCGTACGAAGACACTTCATCCGAACTGTTTTTCTCCTTAGAACCAAATATATCACCTCTGAAAAGCGTAAGGCAAAGAATAACTGCAATTATTAGGAATACGCCTGCGGTCACGCCTGCGGATATAAGTGCATACTTAGTACCGGAAGACTTATTTTCGTTATCTCCGCTTTTTTTAATTGTTTCTTCTCGGTGTCTGTCTTCGCCTGCACGCCTTATATTCTCCTTGGTTTCTCCGTATACAAGTTCGTTTTTAAACACTTCCACATTTTCAGTTCGCGATTGTGGAAGTAATTGCAGTCCGTTAGCTATTGATACCAATACCTGACGCGGTAATTCATCGGCAAATTTCGCAGGTACAGTAAGACTGTCTCCCCCTACACGTTCGTCGGCAGACGGTGGCACAGCGCCGATAAGCACCCTGAAAAGAACTGCACTCAGTCCGTAAACATCGGTATTAAAATCTACCTGCATACCTTCATAACCGTACTGCTCGGGTGCAGCATATCCGCTGTAAATCTGTGTGGGTATTTCACCTCCGGAATGTCTTATACCCGATATTCCAATATCGGTAAGGCGAAGTTTACCGTCACGTCCTACTATTATTGTTTTCGGTGAAATCGCACCGTGTATTATACCAAGGCTGTGAAGTCCGAGAACGGTATCTATAAGCGGTAAAATAAGCGGTCTTGCCTGCTCCCATTTAAGACTTCCTCCGTTACGTCCGAGAAAATCTTGCAACGTGATTCCCTGTATGGCATTCATTACCGCATACGCCGTTCCGTTTTCTTCAAACACCGAAACTGTCGGCACTACCGATGGCAACTCGGAATAGAGCAGTTTCCTGTTTATATCTATAAATTCCATAAGTCCCTCGTTAAAGGCAAATTCCTTGCCACTAACAATAGATACCGTTTTATCAGGGTTCCTTATAACCGCACCTGACGGACAGTATTCTTTAATGTTGATTACCGTATCTTCGGTATTATCCCAACCTATATAGGTAATACTCTCGTTGTTCTCTGATATTGCCCGACCAACCATATATCTGTCGGATATCCAAAACTTTTCAGGAAGCTTATCTTTGTCGTTATGAATTCCATTGTCATAACCGCAAACAGGACATATGTCCTGTCCTCCGTTATCATTCATACAATTTGGGCAGAGTCTATCGGTATTTAACATAACCAACCTCCAAAATTTACATATCACAAGTAGTATATCACAAATGTCAGGAATTTACAAGTTCCCTAACACTATCTGTACTTTCATCTGCCGTTGAATCTATCGGCAACACCTTCATAAAAACACAGGTATGATGCTCGGTTATTACCTTATCTTCATGCAAAGAGCCAAAATACCAATGCTTAAAACTGCACGAACGACATATTTCCTCAAGATAACCGTTAAGTTTATTCACCCTGTCGTTATCCCCTCTGCGTAACAACATTGCACTCTTTACAAGTGACGGCGGTTCGTGGGTTATTATGTAATCTACTTTACAGCCTGCTTCGTCAAGCATTCTCGCACCGTCCGCCATTTCAGACGGCGTGGGTTCTTCCTGTCTCCACCAATATCCGCTTTCAACACGCATATCCTTATCTATGCTCTCTCCTCCGCCGAAGGTAAAGTATTTATTTCCCTCAATTTCAAATATTTGACCTCTCATCAAATGAAGAAGATTTCCTTTTATTCTATGTACCATACCGCCCTTCCATACAGTAGTACGGCAACGGCTTATGGTATCAAGATTATCGTGCGTTCCCTCAACAAAGGCAGTCACAAATTTTCGTTTTGCAAGATACTTTATTACCTGCTTCTCGGTTTTTGAGCCGTCAAATATGTAGCCGAAATCTCCGCAGACTATCAAAACGTCCCCTTTTTTCAGTTTCCTGAACTCTTTATCGTATAGACGTTCAAGGCATCCGTGCATATCGCCCGTTACGTATACCGTAATGACCGCCCCCCTTTTTTATATAAAAAATTGTATTTTAATACTTCCATTTTGTCAAGAATTATTGTATAATACTTTATTAGTATAACACAGATTTGAGGCGATTTCTACGGTTAAAAAAATTATTACCGTATTTTTATCTGTTTTTTTGGCTTTTTCTTGCTGTACCGTTGCATTAGCGTACGAGCCGTCGGGATTTACCGTAAATGCAAAAAATGCACTTTTAGTATCAATGGACACAGGTGAAGTGCTTTACTCTAAAAAAGAAAATCAAAAAGTTTATCCTGCATCGATTACTAAAATTATGTCGGTAACGCTTATGCTTGAAAGTAATATGTATAATCCCGATGCAAAAGTAGCAATGACTAAAGAGGTACTTAAACTTATTTCAGGTACGGGGAGTTCAGTATCTAACCTAAAAGTAGGCGAAGAAATAACCCATCTTGACCTTGTTTACCTTGTGCTTATGTCGTCATTCGGTGACTGTGCATACCTTGCGGCAGTCACATTTGGCGGAAGTGTTGACAACTTTGTCGATATGATGAATGAAAAAGCGAAAAAGTTAGGTCTTAAAAATACACACTACACCAATCCCGTAGGTCTTCACGAAGCAGGCACTTACACCACTGCTTACGATACGTACAAGCTTGCATCTTATGCACTTAAAAACAGTACATTTAAAAAAGTCTGCGAAAGTACGAGATATACAGTACCGGCTACGAATATGTCGGGTGCGAGAACCATATCAACCACTAACTTTTTGCAGGATAACACTACAAACTATTATTATTCGTATGCCAAGGGTGTAAAAACAGGATACACTGACGAAGCAGGGCGGTGTCTTGTAAGTACCGCTTCATATAACGGATACAATTATATGTGTATTCTTTTCGGTTGTCCGCCTAACGCAGGGATAAGGTATGAATTTATTGACAGCAAAAACTTATACCGTTGGGTTTTTAATAACTTTGAGTTTAAAGATGTTGCAGACGATGATACACCAATATATGAAATGCCCGTAGAATTATCACTCCAAACCGACTTTATATCACTGTATGTGGAAAAAAGTTTTGTTTCTGTGTTGCCGAAGGACGCCGACGAATCAACCATAACCATTCGTCCGCATACAAAGTCCAAAACCGCTGACGCACCTATTAAAAAGGGTGACATATTGGGTACTGCCGATATAATTTATGCCGAAAATGTAATAGGAACGGTAAATCTTGTGTCGGGCGAAAATGTAAAACGCAGTACAATACTTTATATTTGGCGTGCCGTTAAAAACGTCCTTTCTTCAGTTTATATGAAAATTCTTTATATTTTAGCAGCTGTAGTGATTATTATATTTATTATTGCAGTTGTAAAAATGAACTCAGGACGTGCTAATAAACGTAAAGTCAAATATATACCGTATGATGAAACAAAGGAAAACAGGAAAAGATAACAAAAACGGCAGATTTTGTCTGCCGTTTTTGTTATTATGAAACAGTTACATTATTGAATGTAATTTTAAAGTCTTCATCGGGTATTTCGAGGGACAACGGAAGTCCTGTAGGTGAAAAATAAAATTTATATTCCTTACCGTTTGTTTTCCCCTCAAGTTTACAGTTCTCTTTGTCGGGTGTTGCCTTTGCGGTCTTGTCACCGTCTATTTCGGTTATAACGTCATATACAGTCTTTACTGCGTTACCCATAGGAAACGAACCTGTTTTCGGCTCATATACAAGTCCCATAAACTCGGCTGTAGCCTTTTTTCCGTCAAACTTTAACTTTAATCCTTTTATATCCTCAGGAGATGTTACGGTTGCCGTCATAACGTCATCACCGTCTATATTTACCGAACATTCATACTTTTCGTTATAATAGTCTATTACCGCATCGAACGATATGCCCTCGGTTATGGGCGTTACTTCGTTTACAGTACCGCAACCGCACAAAAACAAAACCATTAAACACAAACTTACAAATATTCTTTTCAAGCAAGACAACTCCCTTTAAGCAAAGCCGACTAATCCGAACCCGCCTAAAATGGCTTAATTTCGGCATTTTTTGGCTTGTCATCACCCGCAGGCGTTTAGGCTATACCTAATCAGACAGTGTTCTAAGCTCCGTTATAATATCACTCGGCAACAGCGAATTTTGGGTTAGTTTATTTGCCGCAAGGTCGCCTGCTCTGCCGTGCAACCACACTGACGAGAGTGCGGAATTAAGTGCTCCCTCGCCCTTTGCAAGTCTTGCGACTATCATTCCCGCAAGTACGTCTCCGCTTCCTCCCGTAGCCATTCCCGCGTTCCCCGTAGTATTGAAAAATACACGTCCGTCAGGTGCGGCTACAATAGTGTTTGCTCCTTTCAGTACTAAAACACAACTGTTTTGAGTTGCAAATCTCTTGGCATACATTACTCGGTTATGCTCTATATCCTTAACGTCTGTACCGCAAAGTCTTGCCATTTCGCCCGAATGAGGCGTTAATATAACAGGGGCTTTTACCGTCCTTATTATATTTATGTCTTTAGACAGTGCGTTTATACCATCGGCATCAATTATTATCGGAATTTTTGTCGTCTGTAAAACTCTTTTTACCAATCTTTTGGCTTCTTCACTTGTACCGAGTCCGCAACCTAAAAGTACTGCATCACTGTCAGTAAGCAGTGTTTTTAACAGGTTATCGTCTACTGTAAGTGTTCCGTTCTGTGAAGTGGGTACGGGTACCGTAACCGCCTCGGGAAGTGATGTACAAAAAGCAGTGTAGTTTTTATCGCATACCACCGCTTTTACTATACCCACCCCGCTTACTGCGGCGGCTTTTGCTGAAAGTATTTCGGCTCCGCACATACCGTAACTTCCGCAAATAAGAAGTGCCGTACCGTACATACCCTTATGAGAATTTTTAGGTCTTTTCTTTTCTATTGGCTTAGGCACTGTAAGATATGTGTATTCCCTTACGGGTACGCCTATATCGGCAACTTCTACTTCTCCGCAGTATTCAGAAGCATTAGGCAAAACAAAACAAGGTTTAAGTGCAATAAAGGTAACTGTATAGTCCGCTTTAAATGCCTTTTTACACTCCCCCTCGTCACATAAAACACCGCTCGGTATATCTATTGATATTTTTATTCCCGATATAAGGTTTAAACTGTCAATAATTTCGGCGGCTTCGCCTAAAAGTTCACCTTTAAGTCCCGTACCGAAAAGTGCATCAATTATAATGTCACTCTCTTTTGGAACGGTACCGGCAACATCTATATCATTTAACATATACATAAACGATGCCGCGGTATCGGTTTTCGGCTTTCCAAGTGGGAAACATACTCTTACAAACGCACCCATCTGTGACAGTTCGTTTGCTACTACAATACCGTCACCGCCGTTATTTCCCTTACCGCAAACAACCGATATTCGCTTACCTTTTATGTCATACCTCTCCGATATTTTTTTTGCGGCAGTCCTACCGGCGTTAAGCATTAACACCTCAAACGAAAAAGTGCCGTTTGCAACGGCACTCTCCTCTGCCGCCCTTATCTGAGACCTTGTAAGTATCTTCATGACGACCTTATTCTCCTTTGATAACTTATACCTCAGTATTTAAACTCGGTATGCTAATCTTTAAAAGCACTGTTTGATATAAATTTCGGAATAAATTTAACCATTGCTTCCTTAATTCGCTCATTAGGAGTAAATACCAAAAGCAATTTACCCTTACCCTCTTTGCTCACCACAATAAAATACGCCGACGGGTCATCTTCATTACACGCGATGACCGTTTTTTCATAATTGCCGACAGGTTTTGCATTCTTATTGTATTTTTCCAATCTTTCAACGTCTGCAAGTTCAAAACTCGCATCTCTTTTTCGCGAACTTTTTGCAATTATTTTATCAACGTCCATAGTGCCGTTGGTGATTATATACTCATATTCAACCGACAGTCTTCCGGATAGTTTATAAGCACCGTAAAATGCACCGAAAATAAGTAAAATTGCTAAAAAAGAAAATGTACTGCTGAAAAGAAAAATAAAAACCAACATCGAAACCGCAAATGCCAAAAACCAAATACCCGTAATAAGAAGCAGGGATTTTCCGGTTTTTTTAATTGCCACTATCTGTTCAAAAAAAGTATCCATAAATATCTCCCGTCTTAAATAGAACTATTTTAACCTTGAAATATATTATATTTTAGTATATAATTATTAAAATTGCAAGTACTGTTTGTTTATTTTATAAATTGGGGTGGAACAGATGAAATTGCGTAACGGTTTTGAACTTAAAAAATATGACGGTCAGTATCAGGTGGTTTGCACCGATAAGACGGTTTCTTTTAATAACAGCATTATTTTAGGTGAAACCTCCGCGTTTCTTTGGAAACAGTTATCAACGGGTGAAAAGTCTAAAGAGGAACTTTTAAACTCTCTGCTTTCAAATTTTGATATTTCAACCGTTCTTGCCCTCAGCGATATTGATTCATTTGTAAAAATTTTATCGGGAAACGGAATTATTGAATAATGAAAAAAGGAAAACCATCACAATCATCACTTAGTTGGGTTATAAAACGTTGTAAATCGTTTATACCCGCTTTGGCATTTACAACTTTAATAAATATTGTATCGGCTTTATTGCTCGTTGCCCTTGCAAGACTTTCTAAAGAAATAATAGATTCTGCGAGCGGAAGTTCTACTGTCCAAATATCACTCGGTGCAATATGGCTGTTCGGAATAATAATATTCCAAGTAATACTTGACTCTGCACTTTCACTTATTAACGTACGCGTAGTAAACAGAATTATAATTTCAATAAGAAATTATATGTTTTCACTTATAGTACATAAAAAATATTCAAAAGTCTTTAAGCATCATTCGGGTGACCTGCTTAACCGATTTTCCTCCGATATTGACCAAGTTGCTTCGTCTTTTATGAGCATTATACCGAGCGTTGCCGCTATGGTTACAAAAATAGTAGTAGGCATTTGGGAACTTATCGCACAAAATTATATTTTAGGTATTATAGTTTTGCTTGTCGGATGTATTCTTCCGATGTGTGGAAGGTTTATAAGCAAAAAATATAAATGGCTTCACAAGGAAGTACAGCGTACCGAGGGACAGACTCGTTCATTTATGCAGGAATGTTTTGCCAATATTGTAGTTATAAAAACATTTGTAAGCGAACTTCCGATTATTAAAAAATTAAATGACTATATGAAAGAAAACCTTAAAATAAGGATAAAACAGACTTGGGTATCGGTATTTTTTCACGCATGTCTATACTCGATGTTTACATTAGGATACTATGCCGTACTCGTTTGGGGTGCAGGTCAGATAGCGTTAGGTGTTATCACATACGGTACTCTTAACTATTTTTTGCAGTTAGTATCAATACTGCGTGCTCCGCTTCAAAACGTTTCGGGAATATTCCCAAGATACTACTCTATGTTAGCATCGGCAGAAAGACTTATGGACTTTGAAAATATTGAGGACGAACCCGCAGTTTTCAAAAACGAAGATTTACAGAAAATTAAAGATAAGTTTGAAAAAATAAGCATTAAAAATCTTGCCTTTGCGTATGAGGACGAATTCATTTTAAAAAACTGTACTTTCGATATACCTAAAAATGAGATAACGGCTATAACGGGCGAATCGGGAAGCGGTAAGAGTACCCTTTTCAAGGTTATTTTAGGTTTGTATGAACCTACGGGCGGAAGTATAACTTTTAATGACGATATAAATATTAACGCATCTACAAGAGGTATGTTTTCTTATGTTCCGCAGGGCAATATGATACTGTCAGGCACTATTAAGGATAATATAACGCTTTATGATGACAGTATAAGTGAAGAAAGAATAATTAAGGCGACCAAAGCCGCCGTTATATATGACTTTATTAAAACTCTGCCTGACGGCTTTGAAACCGTACTTTCGGAAAGAGGTGCGGGACTGTCTGAAGGGCAGGTACAGCGTCTTTCAATAGCACGTGCGTTACTGTTTGATGCACCGATACTTTTGCTTGATGAATCAACCTCTGCTCTTGACGAACAGACCGAAACACAGTTGTTATCCAACATTAAGCATATGACCGATAAAACGGTACTGTTTATAACCCACCGTAACACATCAATTTCGGTATGCGACCATATAATTCACGTTGACGGTAAGAGTTTTAATAAAGTAAAATAAAAAATATTTAAGCGTGCTTGTGTAAATTTTATTGCGTTCTGTCAAAAATCATAAGACTGCTCTTTCATTACCGAAACCTCCTTGATATATTTTTGTTGGGTTGGTAACCTTAACTTCAAATATATCAAGGAGGTTTTATTTTTACATTATTTAAAGCGTGTTAAAAAATAATATAAACGCGGACTGTCAAAAGGTGTACTTTTTGACAGTCCGTTTTCAACAGTGATTTTACCATGTTTTAACAGAAATATCAAGTATTTTTTTGTTCAATAAGTAATAAATTATACGCTTGTTTTTTCATCTCCCACATTTGTCAAAAGGTACACTTTTTGACAATAGTCCTATCAAAATTTTAAATTCAGGAGATGTGTTTATGAAAAAACAAACATTAAAAAAAATCTTTGCACTGATTATTAGTCTCGTACTTATTTTAAGTATAATACCACTCGGTGCCTTTACCGTAAGTGCAGTGGATTATCAAGACGGAGATTATACATATTCAGTCGAAAACGGCAATGCTACCATTACCAAGTATAACGGAAGAGACGGAGATATTACCATACCGTCAACATTAGGCGGTTATCCGGTAACAGATATTGGAGATGATGCGTTTTATGGTTGCAAAAGTCTTACATATCTTATATGGCGTTTGGAAATTGCACCGGACTTACCAATGTAACGATACCTGACAGCGTAAAAGCCATAAAAAGTTTTGCTTTTTACTATTGTAGCGGACTTACAAGCATAACCATACCTGACGGTGTAACAAGTATAGGCAATTATGCGTTTGAGGGTTGCAGTAGCCTTACAAGTATAACTATACCTGAGAGTGTAACA
>JAKSQC010000078.1 GCA_024404325.1 Clostridia bacterium | reverse complement strand
ATTATAATCAAAAACTAGATTTTTCTGTGGGTATGTGTTACAATTACTTTGTATTATAATTGGAGGAGTTTAGTTGGTTTTATTAGTTGATTGTTGTGTTAAAGGGGAAAATTCTTCAACACTTAAGTTTTGCAATGCCTTTATTTCAAAACAAGAATATAAAGATGATGTTGTAAGGTTGAATTTAGAGAGTTTAAGCCTTAAACCTTTTGACAGTGATACCCTTAATAAACGCAATTGCCTTTTAGAAAAAGGTGACTTTTCCGATATTATGTTTGATTTGGCAAAACAGTTTATAAGTGCTGATAAAATAATAATAGCAGCCCCGTTTTGGGATTTGTCATTTCCGTCACTTCTAAAAGTTTACTTTGAGCATATAAGTGTTACAGGGCTTACTTTCGGTTATACCGAAAGCGGTGTAAAAGGTTTTTGCAAAGCAGACGAAATGCTTTATTTTTCCACCTGTGGCGGATTTACAGGCGGTACGCATTTAGGATATGAGTATGCAAGTTCGCTTTTAAAAATTTACGGCATCGAAAACAGTAGGCTTTATAACATTGAGGGACTTGATATAGACCCAAATAAACGCGAAGAAATTTTAAATAAGGCAATAGAAAACATTAGGTGATTTTTATTATGAAGTTATTTGAGCAAGCACTTATGTTTGCTACCGAAAAGCATAGCGGACAGGTGCGTAAAACCAATTCCATACCATTTATTTTGCATCCTATGGAAGTAGCGGCGATAGTAGGGACTATAACGGGTGATGAGGAAGTTTTAAGTGCCGCTTTGTTGCACGATACGGTTGAGGACGCAGGCGTAACACTTGAAGAATTAGAAGAAAAATTCGGAACAAGGGTAATGAAATTAGTAGAA
Source organism: Clostridia bacterium (assembly GCA_024404325.1). Lineage (GTDB taxonomy): Bacteria > Bacillota > Clostridia > Oscillospirales > Acutalibacteraceae > UBA737. The sequence goes on along the minus strand of JAKSQC010000078.1, from coordinate 707 downwards.
TCCGAAACGGAAAATAAGAGGTGGGATATACCCGCTGAACAAACTTGGCGAATTCGTAAGGAAGAATCACTTCAAGTATTAAAAAACAGTGAAGACATAGGCGTAAAAATAGTATGGCTCGGTGATAAACTTTCAAATATGCGTTCATTCCACCGAGTATATTTAAAAAAAGGTGATGCTTTGTGGCAGAGTTTTCATCAAAGCGACGTTTCGCAACAACAGTGGTATTATACGACGGTTGCTGAATATTTAAGTGATTTGAAAGAATACGATGCATATCGTGAATATATAGATTTACTAAAGGTTGTATTCCCAAAAATAAACGGAGGTAATTTTTAATGGAATTTAAGAAAGTTGACGGACTACTTACTATCTTTTTAGCGGGGCGTATTGATTCCCATAATGCAGACCAAACAGGCGTTGAAATTGATAAGATAATAGCAGAAAATGAGGCAGAAAGCGTTTTATTTGATGCTGAAAATTTAGAGTACATATCATCTGCGGGACTTCGTGTAGTACTTAGAATACGCAAGGCAAGACCTGAACTTAAGATTATAAACGTTTCAAGTGAAGTGTATGAAATTTTTGAAATGACAGGCGTTACCGAAATGATGACTATTGAAAAGGCATATAGACGAGTATCGGTTGACGGTTGCGAGGTAATCGGTCAGGGTGCTAACGGTAAGGTTTACCGCCTTGACCCTGAT
>JAKSQC010000077.1 GCA_024404325.1 Clostridia bacterium | reverse complement strand
GGTAGATATAGGCAGTAGGGGAATACTGATAGTTGAGGGACTGCACGCACTTAATACCGTAATCAGTGAAGTTGTGCCGAGAAATAATATTTATAAGATTTATATAAGTGTCAATACTCCTATAGTAGACGACAAAGGACAAAAGGTATTATCCAGCAGACAGATAAGACTCATAAGACGTTCACTCAGAGATGAGATATTCAGGGGTTCTCAAGTAAGCGAAACGCTTGCTTTGTGGCGTAATGTTGTAGAGAGCGAAGAAAAATATCTGTACACTTTTAAAGATACAGCAGACGTTAAACTTGTAACGCTTCACCCTTATGAACTTTGTGTCTACCGTAATAGATTTTGTGCTATGAAGCAGGACGTTGACCCATCGGACGACTGTTACAGTTTCTTTATGAAAACTGCTTGTGCACTTGAAAGATTCAGTAGTATTGACAGAAAGTACGTTCCTAAAAATTCACTTATAAGGGAATTTATCGGTCAGGACGTTTAAGAACTTGTTTTTTTAAACAATATATGGTAAAATTATTTTAAGAAAAAATTATTGGAGGTATATTTATGGAATTTTTCGACAATGCAATAGGTAAAGCAAAAGAGGCATTTGACATTGCCCGTAAGAAAACAGGAGAAGTTGTAAATACCGAAAAACAGAAATTTGACGTATCTTCGCTCAAATCAAAAAGAGATAAGCATTTCTGTGCTCTCGGCAAGATTTATTTTGAACTTATAAAAGATACAGAAGAACTTGAGGATGAAACTAAGGAATTAGTTATTGCAATCAAGGAGAAAAACGAAAAAATTGATGCACTTAACGCAGAGATACTCAGTGCAAAAAATAAAAGAGTTTGTCCTAACTGCGGTGCTAATATAGATGTTAATTCCGTATACTGCAATTCCTGCGGTGTAAAACTTGTTATTGATTCTGAGGAATAATATATGCCGGAAGTTAAAATAGGCGTTGTAGTAGCCGACCTTGACGAGTATAAACCGCTTGAAGCGTATGTTAAACGCTTTTCACCTAAGAAGTATGAGTTTTATAAAAACGATGCGTTATCCTTTGATTATAAGGGAAATGAAATAATTTGTGTGTTCAGCGGTGTCGGCAAGGTAAACGCCGCGGGTGCTGCTATGCACCTTGTTGACAGCGGTTGCAGTTACATACTGAATTACGGACTTTCGGGTGGTATAAGCGGGGTTAAACGCGGAGAAATAAATATTCCCGATAGATTTTTGGAACACGATTTTGACCTTTCCTTAATCGGATATAAGCCTTGTGAAAAACCGTGGCAGAATTATATATATTCTGTTGATAAATCTTTAAAGGATGCTGTAATAAAAGGTTTTGGCGAACTTTCAGGCGGAACGGCGGTTTGCGGTGATAAATTTATCTGTACCGATAAAGACCGTAAATTTTTAAAGGATACTTTTGACGCTACTACCTGTGATTTGGAAACGGGGGCTATTGCTTCTGTTTGCGAGTTTGCGTCCGTACCGTTTTTGAGTTTGCGTAGGGTGTCGGACGATGCGGGCGACGATGCGGTCAAAAGTTACCGCAAAATGAACATTAACGAGGGTACGTCACTTATTGATATCTTTTTTAAAGCACTTGAGAGTATATGCGATATGCTAAAGGAGAAACAGAATGTCGTCAAGTAAGAGAAAACAGCAAAGGAAAGCCTAAAAGAGCATATTATGCAACTCAAGAAGAAGCAAATGAAAAGAAACTTAACCTACACCTGAATTACATGCCGGTCAATTTGTTTTGACTTCTAATTGCTGGACAATGATTAGTAATATAAATCTTTACAAATGTGAACCTACAGTAACATATAATCTTTGATTA
>JAKSQC010000076.1 GCA_024404325.1 Clostridia bacterium | reverse complement strand
AAAAAGATATTTTGACAAATCGGTAGGGAAAACTGAACTCTCACCCATTTTATATTTGTGCCAAAAGCACACATTACACTTATTCACTATTCACTATAACTTATTACTTTCAAAAATTGACACTTTGATTTTTAGTGAAGAGTGAATAGTGAAGAATTGAAAAGTAAAAATCAACAAACCTCTGTCGAGATTTGTCGATTTTTGGTGACCCATCGGGGATTCGAACCCCGGACACCTTGATTAAAAGTCAAGTGCTCTGCCAACTGAGCTAATGGATCGTATTAAATTTTGGACAGCTTTAATATTATATCAGTGTTAGTGCCTATTGTCAAGGGAAATTTTACGTTTTTTTCATAATTTTGCAACCGACAGCGTTCATACGCTGTCGGTTGCCGTTTTATTTACTTTACAACGATGTTTACAAGGCGTTTAGGTATATATAATTCTTTTATTATAGTTTTGCCCGATATTTCGTTACTTACAGACAAATTCTGCTTTGCAACGGCTAATGCTTCGTCTGAACTTATATCTGCCGGTATGTCTATTCGTGCCTTTATCTTACCGTTTACCTGTACTGCTATCTGTACGGTAGAGTCAACACATTTTGCCTCGTCAAATGTAGGCCACTTTGCCTCATTTAACATACCGCCAAAATTATTTATTTCCCAAATTTCCTCGGTTATATGCGGTGCAAACGGATTTAAAAGAAGAATAAATGTCTTAAGTTCTGCCTTATTTATCTTGCCCGTTGCGGTAATTGCATTAAGCAGTGACATAAGCGATGCTATTGCGGTATTCATTTTAAGATTTTCGATATCTTCCGTTACCTTTTTAATCGTCTTATTAAAATCGGTTTCAAGTTCACTGCGATAGGTGTCGCCGTCAATTAACATATCGGAAAGTGAAAATACCTTATCTAAAAATCTCTTGCTTCCCTTAATGGAGGACTGACTCCACGGTGCCGCCTTTTCAAAATCACCTATAAACATTTCGTAAATACGCATTGTATCCGCACCGTATTCCCTGATAATATCGTCAGGGTTTACAACGTTGCCTCTTGACTTTGACATTTTCTCGCCGTTCTCACCTAAAATCATACCGTGGCTTGTTCTCTTTTGGTACGGTTCTTTGGTAGGTACAACACCGATATCATACAAAAATCTATGCCAGAAACGGCTATATAAAAGGTGAAGTGTTGTATGCTCCATACCGCCGTTATACCAATCAACAGGTCCCCAATATTCAAGTGCTTCCTTTGACGCAAATGCGTTATCGTTATGCGGGTCGCAATAACGCAGGAAATACCAAGACGAGCCTGCCCACTGAGGCATTGTATCGGTTTCTCTTGTTGCGTGACCGCCACAGTGAGGACATTTTGTATTTACCCAATCTGTCATTTTTGCAAGCGGTGATTCACCGTTATCGGTAGGCTCGTATGATTCAACATTCGGTAACATCAGCGGAAGTTCACTTTCGTCAATCGGTACATATCCGCACTTTTCACAGTATACCATCGGTATCGGCTCGCCCCAATACCTTTGGCGTGAAAACACCCAGTCACGAAGTTTATAGTTAGTCTTACGGTAACCCAAGCCCTCTTTTGTAAGCCATTCCTGTATTGCCGTCTTTGCCTGCTCTACCGTCATACCCGTAAGGAAACCTGAATTTACCATAACGCCCGTTGCACAGTCGGTAAACGCTTCTTTTTCTATATCTCCGCCTGCTACTACCTCTATTATCGGCAAATCAAACTTCTTTGCAAACTCATAGTCCCTTGTATCGTGTGCGGGAACTGCCATAATAGCACCCGTACCGTACGAAATAAGTACATAATCGGATATAAAAATAGGTATTTCTTTTCCGTTTACGGGGTTTATTGCCGTTACGCCGTCAAGTTTAACACCCGTCTTATCCTTTGCAAGTTCGGTACGCTCAAAGTCAGATTTTTTAGATGCCTCTGTCTTATAAGCTTTTACCTCGTCAAAATTAGTTATTTTATCTGCCCATTTATCAAGAAGCGGATGTTCGGGTGACATAACCATATAGGTAACACCAAAAAGTGTATCTGCTCTTGTAGTAAATATCTCAAATTCGTCGCCGATATTTGTTTTAAACTTTACCTGTGTACCGTATGAACGTCCTATCCAGTTTCTCTGTTGGGTTTTAACCCTGTCGATAAAGTCAACCTCGTCAAGACCGTCAAGAAGTTTCTCCGCATAATCGGTTATTTTAAGCATCCACTGGCTTTTTTCCTTATGGACTACTTCACTTCCGCAACGCTCACAAACGCCGTTTACTACCTCTTCGTTAGCCAAAACGCATTTACACGAAGTACACCAGTTAACCGACATTTTTTTCTTATAAGCAAGACCGTGTTTGAAAAGTTGCAAAAATATCCATTGTGTCCATTTGTAATATGACGGGTCGGTAGTATTTACTTCCCTATCCCAATCAAAAGAAAAGCCCAACGACTTTAACTGCCTTTTGAAATTGGCAACGTTAGTTTCGGTTACCTGTGACGGATGAATATGATTTTTTATTGCAAAATTCTCGGTAGGAAGACCAAATGCGTCCCAACCCATAGGATAAAG
>JAKSQC010000075.1 GCA_024404325.1 Clostridia bacterium | reverse complement strand
CATCACCGCTTTTGGCGGAACTTCGCAAAAAAATAGCAAGAAATTCATCTAAAATTAGGGACGACCTTGAAAAACTTGTAAGGGGACAAAAGGCTAAATATTTGCAGGATGCAATTATTACCCAGCGTGACGGACGTTTTGTAGTCCCCGTGCGTTCTGAGTTTAAGGGTGAGGTAAGCGGAATAGTACACGATACATCATCAAGCGGTTCAACCCTTTTTATAGAGCCTATGACGGTAGTTGAAACAAATAATGAGATACGTGTTTTAAAGTCGCGCGAGCAGGACGAAATACTGCGTATACTTACAGAACTTTCAAACGAAGTTTCCGATTTTTCGGAGAGTATAAAATATTCATACAATGCCCTTGTAAAACTAAGTTTAATATTTGCAAAGGCAAAATTAGCATTCAGTATGGGTGCTACAGTACCGAAACTTAATAATAACGGCTGTGTATATTTAAAGCGTGCAAGACATCCGCTTATCCATAAGAAAGAGGTTGTACCCATAACGGTATCACTCGGACGGGAATATGATACTCTTATAATTACAGGACCTAATACCGGCGGTAAGACAGTTACCCTTAAAACGGTGGGACTTTTTACTCTTATGGCTATGTGCGGACTTATGATACCCGCCGACGATAACAGCGAGATATCTGTTTTCAGTAAGGTATTTGCCGATATAGGCGATGAACAGAGTATCGAACAGTCACTTTCAACATTTTCTTCTCATATGGTAAATATAATTTCGATTTTAGATGAGTGCGACGAAAATTCTCTTGTCTTATTCGATGAACTTTGTGCAGGTACAGACCCCGTAGAGGGTGCAGCCCTTGCAAAAGCAATACTTATGAATGTATCAAATTTAGGGGCAAAGTCGGTCACAACCACACACTATCCCGAACTTAAAACCTATGCTCTTGATACTAAAGGGATAGAAAACGCAAGTTGTGAGTTTGACGTTAATACCCTTAAACCTACCTATAAACTTAATATCGGTGTACCCGGACGCTCTAATGCCTTTGCAATTTCAAAACGTTTAGGGTTAAAGGAAGATATAATTGATACCGCGTCAAGTCAGGTCTCGGAAGACGACCGCAGGTTTGAAAGGGTAGTAGCAAGTCTTGAAAACGCCCGAAAGGAAGCAGAGGAAGAAAGGGCAAAGGTATTGAAACTTAAAAACGATTTGCTTGTATCAAAGACTAAAAGTGAGCAACTTGAAAATGAGTTTAGAATAAAACAGCAGAAACTTATGGAGCAAACAAGGGAAAAAGCGTCGCAGATAATAGAAAACGCACGCTATAAATCGGGACAGTTGCTTAACGAACTTGAGGAAATAAAGAAAACCCTAAATGCCGAGAATGTTTCTAAATCACTTGAAAAGGCAAGGGCAGATTATAAAAATACCATAAAATCACTTGAGGAGCAGTCCGACCCCGTTGTAACGGATACAGGCGGTGAAGTACTGACTTCTGCACCCAAAAGCGGTGATATAGTAGTTATTGCATCTATAAACAGGGACGCTACCGTAATTAGCACCGACGAAAAAGAAAAAAGAGCCTACGTTATGTCAGGCTCGGTTAAAATGTGGGTTAAATTTGATGATTTAAGACGGAAAAAAGGCTCAAAATCGACCGAAGTTAAAAAATTCAGAAACGTAACGGGACTTGCCTCAAAAACGGAAAGGAAAACATCGGGTGAAATTGATATAAGGGGTATGGCGTCCGACGAAGCGGTTATGGAACTTGATAAATATATAGATAATGCCGTACTTTCGGGAATAGGTACAATAACCATAATTCACGGTAAGGGAACGGGAGTTTTAAGAAAAGCAGTACACGCTCACCTACGCTCTCATAAAAATATAAAAACATTCAGAATAGGACTGTTCGGCGAGGGCGAAAACGGCGTTACTATTGCAGAACTAAGCGACTGAAAAAGGCTATCCGCAAACGGATAGCCTTTTTCAGTCGGCAGACACTATATTAGTTTCTATTTCATAGTTTTTAGAGAATAAATTATCCGCACAGACCAACGCCTCCCTTGCCTAAAGGGAGGTGGCATTTTCGTAAGAAAATGACGGAGGGATATTCTTTATTCCGTGCCGTAGTCACACATCTGTCTGCCGTCTGTTGTCTGATATCTGACCCCCTGAAAGCGGACGGCATTGGAAACCGAATATTAGAAACTTTTCAGGTGATACGATTTATTCGGTGGGTTGCTGTGTACTTTCCTACTTGCCAAGCTGTACGGTGTTATCGGTAAGATGCTTCTTTATTCTTACAAGGTCGGAAAGGTTAAATTTGCCGTCCCCGTTTACGTCAAGCCGTTCATCAAAACTGTCATTTCCCGAAAGCAACGTCTTGCGGAAATAGGTTAAATCGTTTGCATCAATAACCCCGTCCCCTGACGGGTCACCGATAAGTTTTTTCATCAATTCATATTTAATATTTTTTTGGATTGCATAGTTATGGGCATAACTGTTTTCGTAGCAATATATTGTAAGTTTACTGCAAGCATCAAATACATTATCATCTATACGTGTTACACTCTCAGGTATAGTTATACTTGTAAGGCTACTGCAACCCTCAAACGCA
>JAKSQC010000074.1 GCA_024404325.1 Clostridia bacterium | reverse complement strand
GTTTTGGCAACCCTCTCACGGTGCCCGAAATATTAAATTTACTCCTGATGTCAAATAATCAACGTTGTTAATTTTACAATATTTTATTAAATATGTCAACATATAAATTTAAAAAATTTATACATAACGTTTATTATTCGCAAATGAGGGAATGTTAATAATACTTTTAATACGGAGGTTGTATTTATGGATACAAAAGAAACAGTAAGACTTTTAAGAGAATGTGACGCAGGTATAAAGATGGGTGTATCTGCTATTGATGACGTAATTGATTACGTCTCAAATGAGGAATTTAAAGATCTTTTAAATGACAGCAAAAACGAACACGACAAACTGAAAAATGATATCAATGATTTACTTGACAAATATCACGATGACGGCAAAGAACCAAGTGCTATGGCAAAAAGTATGTCATGGATGAAAACAAACGTTAAAATGGCGGTAAACGAGTCTGATAATACGATAGCAGACCTGATGACAGACGGTTGCAATTCGGGTGTTAAATCACTTCACAGGTATCTTAATCAGTATATCAATGCCGACACATCTGCAAAGGATATAACAAAAAGACTTGTAAATATCGAAGAACGCCTTGCGGTTGATATAAGAAGATTTCTTTGACAAATATTAAAACAATAGTTATAATGTAGATATACTTTTTAAAGGTGGACTTTTATGATTGTTTGGATAAAGGATAATATATCTACAATTATTGTTTGTATAATTTTGCTTTTAGTCATAATTGCAGTTATAACAAAAATGATAAAGGACAAAAGAAAAGGTAAAACTTCCTGCGGGTACGGTTGTGACGGCTGTGCTATGAAAAATCAGTGCAATAAAAAATGACGGTTTAAAGCCGTCATTTTTTATTGCACTGTGATTTTATTCAATAATCGAAATTCCCGTCATTTCTTTTGGCTGTGCAAGACCTAAAAGTTTAATGATGGTAGGGGAGATGTCACAAAGTCTGCCACCATTACGTAACTTACAGTCTTTACCTATAACTGCAAACGGTACAGGGTTAGTGGTATGTGCTGTAAAGGGTGAACCGTCGGTATCAAGCATTTTATCGGCGTTACCGTGGTCGGCGGTTACAAGCATTACACCGTTCATTTTAAGTGTTGATGCCATAACTCTGCCTACACAGTTATCGACCGTTTCTACCGCTTTAACTGCCGCATCAAAAATACCCGTATGACCTACCATATCACAGTTTGCAAAATTAAGAATTATAACGTCATACTTTCCGCTTTCTATTGCCGTACAAACCTTGTCGCAAACCTCGTTAGCACTCATTTCAGGCTGTAAATCATAGGTTGCAACCTTAGGTGAATTGACAAGCGTTCTGTCTTCACCGTCAAACATTACCTCACGTCCGCCGTTGAAGAAGAATGTAACGTGTGCGTATTTTTCGGTTTCGGCAATTCTGAGCTGTGTCATACCGTTGTTTGCTAAGAATTCTCCGAGTGTATTGTTAAGTCCCTCAGGTTTAAATGCAACTTCTACGTTAGGCATTGAGGCATCGTACTGTGTCATACAAACATAATATACCTTTTTCCTTCCGCCTATACGTTCAAAACCTGCAAAGTCATCATCAACAAAAGTGCGGGTGATTTCTCTTGCTCTGTCAGGACGGAAGTTAAAGAATATAACACTGTCGCCGTCATTTATGCGTTCTGTACCTGATACAACGGTAGGAATTACAAATTCGTCGGTTAAATACTTACCCTCTTCGTCTTTTACGGTATACGAGTGACGTACCGCAGATGCGGCGTCATCTGTTACTATACCGTCACCGTAGACAAGTGCTGAATAAGCCGATGAAACACGCTCCCAACGGTTATCTCTGTCCATACCGTAAAATCTTCCTAAAACCGTAGCAAGTTTACCGCAACCGATTTCTTTGAGTTTGTTATTAAGCGTATCAATATAGTCTGCCGCACTTGCAGGGGGAACATCACGTCCGTCAAGCAGAGCGTGAATATAAACACGTTTAAGACCGTTATCCTTTGCAAGTTTTACAAGGGCGTAAAGATGTTCGATATGAGAGTGAACACCGCCGTCGGATAAAAGTCCCATAAGGTGTAAGGCACTATTATTTTTTTTGCAATTCTCAACTGCATTTAAAAATGCCTTATTTGTAAAGAAATCGCCGTCGGAAATTGCTTTGGTTATTCTTGTGAGTTCCTGATATACAACCCTGCCTGCACCGATATTTGTATGTCCTACCTCACTGTTACCCATTTGTCCCTCAGGCAGACCTACATCCATACCTGATGCACCTATTTGAGTAGTCGGACATTCACTGAATATTTTATCAAGATTAGGGGTTTTTGCAAAATCAATCGCATTTCCGTTTTTTTCGGGGTTGAAACCGAAACCGTCCATTATTGTAAGAACTATTGGTTTTTTCATTGTATCACCGTTTATTATTATTTACTTGCTGCCTTTACTATAATCGAAAAATCTTCTGCTTTAAGAGAAGCACCGCCGATTAAACCACCGTCAACGTTTACTTTTGAAAGAAGTTCATCTGCATTTTTAGCATTCATTGAACCGCCGTACTGTACGGTTACAGTTTGAGCAACGTCTTTTCCGTAAACTTCTGCTATTGCCTCACGTACAAAGCCGTTGCCCTCGTCTGCCTGCTCGGCAGTTGCGGTAACACCCGTACCGATAGCCCATACAGGCTCATAAGCAATTATAACATTTTTGAGCTGTTCTTTTGTTACGTTGGTGAGTGCCATTTTAGTTTGAAATTTTAAAAGAGTTTCTGTGTAACCGAGCTCGCGTTGCTCAAGCGTTTCACCGACACAAACAATAGCCTTAAGACCGCCGTTTAACGCGGCAAGTGTGCGAAGATTTACGGTTTGGTCTGTTTCGCCGAAATATGTTCTGCGTTCACTGTGACCTATTACTACGTACTCGACACCTGCTTCTGTAAGCATTTCGGCAGAAACTTCGCCTGTATATGCACCTGATGATTTAAAGTGTACGTTT
>JAKSQC010000073.1 GCA_024404325.1 Clostridia bacterium | reverse complement strand
TGGAAATGATGCATATTTTATGACGGTTATCAGATATATACATCAAAATCCATTAGAAAAAAAGGATTATCTATAAGACAAATTTCAAGATTAACAGGGGTGAGTTTTGGTGTTGCAAGAAAACCTTATAACACATAGAACCGTCCCCTGTGTTCTATAGAATCGTCCCCTGTGTTCTAAATTTGTTTTTAAACGGTTTTTAGTTATGAAATTCTTTAAGATTATTGTATTCAGATTTTCTTTCTCTGTTGATACGATAAAAACTTTGAACATTATTAAACCCGTTACTCAGAATAATGTCCGTTTTTCTGCCGTTTGACAAGGCAAGGTCGGAAAGCGTGCGTTCGTACCTTAAATTATTTATGTATTGCAAAAGTCCGCAGTGAAAATTCTCTTGAAAGAGTCTTGAAAAGTATGTGGGCGAATATCCGAAAATTTCAGCAATACTGTCTCGGTCAATTGGTTCTTTATAGTGATTGTCGATATAAACAAGCACTTCTTCAAAACGGTTTAAATTATTTCCCTTATTAGCGTGGTACCCGTAATGCTTCAAAATACTTCCCAAAATTAGGGCTATGTAACCTTGTCTTTCCAAAGAGTTTAAAGTATCTTGCTTTATAATTATTTCTTCAAGAATATTGAGTACAGAAGAGTTGAATTTTTTATCTTTTAAAAAATTTTGCAATGATGATTTTAAAAGATTTGAAACGGGTGCATATTCAAAAGGACGAATGGTAAACAGTATATGTTCGCAAAAATCGTCTGAATGGCATTCGTGCAGTTCATAAGGATTGCAATAATACATATCACCGGATGTGAGAATTTGTGTTTCATTACCTATCATAATTTTATGCGTTCCGTTTAAAACATAAGATAACTCCATTTCACCGTGAAAATGGGTTTGACAACCTGTATTTGTAAGTTTCTTGCAAAGAAGTTGATGCTTTCGTTTTGTGTAATCCTCAAAATAGCCTATCAATATAATCATCTCCGAAAATATTATACCATAATATCATACAAAATGAAACAAAAATGTTTTAATTTGTGATGATTTTTTTATTTTTAAGCCGTATAATATTTTATAAGGTTATTTAAAATAATCTTTATAATTAAGTTTGGAGGAAAAAAATCATGGCAAGAACAAAACTTGAGGGTATATACATACCCGTTATCACTCCTTTCAATGAGGATGAAAGCATTAATTTTGAAGCAATTAAAGGTATTGCTGAATTTCTCGGTAAAAATGGTGTTACCGGTATTATTCCATCCGGTTCTACCGGCGAAATCACAGCACTTACAGTTGAGGAACAGATAGCAATTAATAAGGCTTACATTGAAGCAGGACATGCTAACGGTCTTAAAGTAATTGCTTCTACCGGTGCATACCGTACTTGTGATGCTGTAAAAATGTCACAGGCAGCAGAGGCAGACGGTGCAGAGGGCGTTATGGCAGTAACTCCTTGGTATATGGGACCAAACAAAAAGGAACTTTATCAGCATTATAAAACCATACACGAAAGCATTAGTATTCCGGTTATGTTGTATCACAATCCTTATTATTCAACCGTTTTGCTTGATGATAAATTTATCGCAAAACTTTACAATGAGGGTTGCATAGATGCTATTAAAGAGCGTCAGGCAGATGTTTTCCGTCAACAAAATCTTCGTCGCTTGACCGATGATAATTTCTCAATCTTCTACGGATACGATGTATGTCCTGTAGAGTGCCTCACCTGCTGGTCAGACGGTTGGGTTTGCGGCACCGGAAACCTTTTCCCTGCAGAGAATGCAAAGGTATATAAACTTGCAAAAGAAAAGAAGACTGTTGAAGCAATGAAGGCACATGAGGAACTCATTTGGCCTTATCTCCACCTCTTCTCTGAAGCCGATTCAAACGGCGACGTACTTTGGTTGCAGATAATTAAAGAAGGTCTTAAACTTAGAGGCGTTGAAGCAGGATTCAGCCGTAAACCGGTTCTTTCTGATTTACCTGAAGAAACTGTTGAACGCTTAAAGGCTACTTTAAAGCACTACGGTTATATCGACTAATTTTAGTAGAGGGGCTGTGACAAAATAGCAGTCGAAAAAGAATAAAAAAGAAGTGCCGAACCGTACTTAAAAAGTATGGCGAAAGCACTTCTTTTTTGGTATAATTGAATTATGAAAAAAGAACAATCTACCAAAACAATTATAAAACATTTAATCGGAATGTGCAACTGTTAATTTCAGAAGAATTTGGGACACAGGGGACGGTTCTGTGTGTTGACAGGAAGTATAACACAGGGGACGGCGAGAAAATTAAGAATTAAGAATGTAGGGGCGAGTATTAGTCGCCCGTTTTTTATATTTTTTGTTTCGTAGGGGACGGCGCCTACGACGTCCCGAAAATCAATAAAGATTGATAAAATTGTAGGGGAGGGTTTCCACGCCCTCCCGAACAGACGGCAGATAACAGACAACGGACGAGTATGTGTTGCTTGCTTGTGTTCGTTAATGAGGCAAAATAAGATGTTCGCTTCGCTCGCTAGCCTGACAAGAATAATCCGAACCCGCCCGAAAGAGCGACTTTTCGGTGTATTTTTGTTTTTCAATTTTGATGGGCGTCAGCCCATCTGCAATCTCAAAGACAAAAATCTTCACAAAAATTCACATCTTTCGTGTCAAAGAGTTTTTTAGTGGCGGATTTTTTGTTAGGCAAGGCAAAAACGCAGTGAATACTATCGTATTCACGAGTATTTTAACACAGTATAACGGAAAATCCGCCCTCAAAAACCGAGTTCGGATTATTCTTGTCAGGCTAATGAAGTATCCGACATAATTATACTTCCTTTCATAATACTTATTACCTATTACTTATTACTTCCCCAAAATCCCGAACAATTATACGGATAGGTAAGAAGTAATAAGAAAAAACCCCGCCCACAATCGTGAACGGGATTTTTGGCTGAGCAAATGCGGTTAAATCCGAACAAAGACCCGATTCTTCAATTTCGGCAAATGATACGGTTTTTGAACCCTCTTT
>JAKSQC010000072.1 GCA_024404325.1 Clostridia bacterium | reverse complement strand
CAAAACAGTTTACGTCCGCTAATCCCCGTTTGTCATATCCGTATCGGGTACTACGGTTTCTGTAAACTCATTGCTTTCGACGGGGTAATGCGGACGAAAGAAACTTGCACCGTCTGTACCGTTCATATATATATCAGGTACTGTATCCTGCACCTTTTTCTTTTTATCATCCATACTTTCACCCCTTGGTACAACAGCGGTATCGTTTTGCTGTTGCAATAGTATTTTGTGAATTTTATATATTTTAATTCGAGTTAATATTTGGTGATTATTATGTTAAATTATAACGAAACATTAAATTATATACACTCTCTTGGTATGTTTTCACACCCTGCGGGACTTGAAAGAATAGCAGATACTTTAAATAAACTCGGTAACCCGCAAAATGAATTTAAAAGCATACATATTGCAGGTACAAACGGTAAAGGCTCGGTAAGTGTTATGACTGCGTCTGCTTTAAGTAAAGCAGGCTATAAAACAGGACTTTTTGTGTCACCGTACATAATAGATTTTAAAGAAAGAATAAGTATAAACGGTGAGTATATTTCAGAAAATAAACTTTGCGAACTTGCAGATATAGTAAAAAACACAAAAGTTAGGCTTACAGAATTTGAATTTATTACGGCAGTTGGTTTTTTGTATTTTGCTCAAAGTAATTGCGATATTGCTGTAATAGAAACAGGACTCGGCGGTCGGCTTGATGCAACTAATATATTAAAAAATGTAAATGTTTCGGTTATAACAAAAATCGGTCTTGACCATACCGCCGTTCTGGGTGATACAATAGAAAAAATAGCAGAAGAAAAATGCGGAATAATAAAAAATAATATTACGGTAACTTCGCCTAAACAAAATGAAAAAGCATTAAGCGTGATTAAAGGTAATTCCGATAATCTTATTGTTCCCGATTTAAAAAAATTAAGCGTAATAAAAAGTGATATTTACGGTAATGAATTTATATATAAAGATAAACGTTACAAAACTTCTCTTTCAGGCAATTTTCAAATTGAAAATGCAATTATTGCTGTTGAAACACTTGAAAACTGTAAATTAAATATATCTTATGATGATATTTATAACGGACTTAAAAAAGCATTTATTCCCGCAAGGCTTGAGGTTATATCAAAAACTCCCCTTGTTGTGCTTGACGGTGCACATAACCCCGACGGTGCTGATGTGCTTTGCGAATTTATGCAAAATTATAAAGGTAAAATTACCGCAATAGTTGGTATGATGAAGGATAAAAATTACGAATGCTTTTTACAAAAAACATTACCGCTTTGTAAAAACGTTATAGCAACAGTTGTTAAGGATAATAAAAGGTCTTTAAAGAAAGATGAACTAACCGCCGTTGCAAAAAAATACTGTAATAATGTTTACAGTGAAACCGATTTAAAAAATGCCGTAGTTTTAGCACAAAAAATATCTTCTTTAGAGCCTGTTTTTGTTTTCGGTTCGCTGTATCTTGCATCAAGTATACGTGATATACTGATAAATACATATAAATAATATAATTCGACAACCGTTTTTGACAAATAATATTGGGACAAGCATCTATAATATTATAGGTGCTTGTTTTATTTTTTGGAGGTGTAAATTTATGTCGGTTGAAATAAAGGTTAAAGGCGATGTTATGACTGCTTATATATCGGGCGAAATTGACCATCATACCGCCGCAGGTATAAGAGAATCTATAGATAACGCAATAGAACTTAATATGCCGTCGTTGCTCGCTCTTGATTTCGGAGGGGTTAGTTTTATGGATAGTTCGGGTATAGGTCTTGTTATGGGCAGATACAGAAACGTATCAAAACACGGTGCGAAGCTTCATATCAGCAGTGCGTCACCGCAAATATATAAGGTTATGAAACTTGCAGGTTTGGAAAGACTTGCAACTTTGGATATGTTGACAAAATAAGGAGGATATAAATATGGAGGCAATAAACAAATTCAGTATGAGCGTATTGTCACGCTCGGCAAATGAGGGCTTTGCGAGGGCGTCGGTTGCGTCCTTTGCGGCACAACTCGACCCCACACTTGAGGAAATCAGCGATATAAAAACCGCCGTTTCCGAGGCGGTTACAAATTGCATAGTACACGCTTATAAGGACAGCATAGGAAAAATATACATAAACAGTGAAATATACGATAACGGAGTTTTAAAAATAAAGATACGCGATAAGGGTTGCGGTATTGAAAACGTGGAAAAGGCTATGGAACCGCTTTTTACCACGGTGGGCGGAGAACGTGCAGGACTCGGCTTTGCGGTTATGCAGAGTTTTATGGATACCGTTAAAGTTCGTTCAAAAACAGGTGTGGGTACTACGGTTATTATGTCAAAACGCATAAGTCCGAGATATACTGTAAATGGTAGAGAATAAATCAAGAGATGAGTTTATAGAGGATAATCTCCGTCTTGTTCATTCGCTTTGCAAAAGGTTTGTCGGCAGAGGTATTGAGTATGACGACTTATATCAGGCAGGGTGCGTAGGTCTTGTAAAGGCGGTTGACGCCTTTGACAAAACGAGAGGACTTTGCTTTTCCACCTATGCAGTACCCGTAATTTTAGGTGAGGTAAGACGCCTTTTCAGGGACGGCGGTTCTGTTAAAATTTCAAGGTCTGTTAAAGAACTTGCTATGAAAATAGCAAGGGAAAAAGAAAAAATGGAGTTTGAACTCGGCAGAGAACCAACGGTAGGCGAACTTGCACAGCGTATGGATGTGTCGGTTGAGGAGGTAACAGAGTCGTTTTGTGCGTTGCAACCTACGGTATCGCTTACCTATGAGGATGACGACGGCGTAAATGAGTTTGACCTGCCGACGCAGAGTGTGGAGGAGGAACTCTCCGACAAACTTTTATTAGACGAAGCGTTCAGGGGACTTGATGATATTGAACAAAGGATAATAAGGTATAGGTATTATGATTATTTAACGCAGAGTCAAACCGCAAAAAAACTGTCAATGACGCAGGTGCAAGTATCCCGTGCGGAGAAAAAAATACTTAAAAAATTAAGAGGTATAATAGATGTATCCGCATAAATAGTAAATAAATGGTAATAGTATAGGGGAAATGCCACGCATATTCCCCTCTTTTTTATATAAAAATTGTGTATAAATATGGTATGAAAACGCAATATATAGTGTGCATTAAAAAAATTACTTTTTTTTCAAAAAAAGTGTTGACAAAGGGGGATGTATGTGGTAATATAATCAGGCGTCCGAAA
>JAKSQC010000071.1 GCA_024404325.1 Clostridia bacterium | reverse complement strand
TAATCGGTCAGGGTGCTAACGGTAAGGTTTACCGCCTTGACCCTGATACGATAATAAAGGTTTATCTTAACCCTGACAGCCTTTCCGATATACATAGAGAGCGTGAACTTGCACGTACTGCGTTTGTGGCAGGTATTCCTACGGCTATACCTTATGACGTTGTTAAGGTAGGGGAGGGCTACGGTTCTGTATTTGAACTGCTCAGTGCTAAGTCTTTTGCAAAACTTATTGCCGCTGAGCCTGACAACCTTGATAAATATGTTGCATTATATGTAGACCTGCTTAAGAAAATTCACTCAACAATAATAAATTCAGGTAATATACCGAATCAAAAAGAGGTTACACTTGATTGGGTTAAATTCTTAAAAGAGTATTTACCGCAGTCTACATACGATAAACTATACAAACTTGTTGACGCAATACCCGAAAGCAAGTATTTGATGCACGGCGATTATCATATCAAAAACGTTATGATGCAGGGCGACGAAGTTTTGCTTATTGATATGGATACACTGTGTCTTGGAAATCCCGTTTTTGAGTTTGCTTCGATATTCTTAGCATACGTCGGTTTCAGTGAACTTGACCACGATAACGTTATAAAATTCCTTGGTATACCGTTTGAAGTATCAGGTCAAATATGGAAAAAAACACTTGAGATGTACTTTGACACAACCGATGAGGCAACACTTGATGATATTGCAAATAAAGCAAAGATTATAGGTTATACACGCCTTATGCGTCGTACTATCCGCAGAGACCCCGATTCCGAAATCGGTAAAAAGACAATAGAACTTGCTAAAAATAATATTATTGAACTTGTTGAGAAAGTAGATTCTTTGGTGTTTTAATTAAAGTATAAAAAAGTAATGAGCAGTCGCTAACGGCGACTGCTCAGTTTTATCTGTCTATGGTAAAATAATATCGGGAACATCAATGGGGACAACATCATCTTCTATGTAGGTAAGTCCGTTTAACTCTAACTGCTTTAAAAAGGCTTTATAATATATATCACAGGAAAAGCCTTGCAGAAATGCAACATCAAACCAACCGTCTATCGGAAAAATTTCGAGGAAAACCGTCTTGTATGTTGAGCCGTCTGTGTGGTTGTAAATAGCATCCAAATATTTATGCATACATTCAATATGCGGTTGACCTACATAACTTACTGAAAAGGTATTGTTAATAGAATCTTCTAAAGCAATTTTGCCTAAAACTTCCTTTTTAGTTTCAATATCGGGTATTTTTAAAAATGACTCAAGATTTCTTTTTTTCATTTTGGCATAATACAGTACGTTTTCTTCCTGACTTTGTACAGTTATCATTCCTCTTGAACAGGTACAGAGTTTTGACGTTTCAGAGCCACGCATTCTGTTGGGGTAACGCAAGTTTATTGCACTGCATAACATTCGGTAATTGTGAACGTTTCCAAGTCCTGCTCTCATATTAAACGATACTGCACTAACAATATCTTTGGTTTCGTTTTTATGAATATCCCAAATTGCTTTTGTCATAAGTGAAGATACTAAAACGCAGGGACTACCGTCATTATCGTGACTGAACTTCATAACGTCAGATTCTTTAATTCGCAGATGGTATGTAGTTTGTTTAGTATCGTTTACATATCCGCCGTCACACAACCTGAAAAAATCTTTGTCGGGACATTCGTAAAGCGGAACGGCATTTTGCATTTTTTCTTCCATGTACGGGTTGCCTAACTCATCGTCAAACATCGGGTCATCATAAAGGTTAATTCCTGTGCTGTCTAATTGTACATTGTAGCAATTGCAAAAATAATAATACAGTACGGTTTTAATGAAAGGGAAAAAACCGCCGCCGTCGGTTATGACGTGGGAAGTATAAAAGTTTATTTCCTTTTTGTAAAAAGATATTGCAAGTAGGTGACGGTTTACTTCATCACTGCCTAAAGGATAAACCTCAGGACCTTCATACACTACTATTGGCAATTCATTTGGTACAGATAACAGTTCACCCGAATCTCTTATAACCTTAATACAAAAATACGGATACCTTTTTATAGCTTTATCTACCGCGTACTCAAGTGACTGTTTATCGACAGATTCCTTTAACTTTGTTAAAATTCGTATTGTAAACGGCATTTTTTCGGAACAAATATAAAACATTGGGTCAAAATATTGTGCTTTCATAGACTTCACTTCCAAAACTTAAGTTATCTAATTATACTATTTCTTAAATTGTTTTACAACACATTTTTATTTTAAAATGTAAATTTCAGAAAAAAATAGTAAATTTTGACAAAATTTAAAAAAAGATTGAAATTTGAAGTTTTATATTGTATAATGTCATATATATGAGAATGTTGCGTTTTTTATTTAATCACCGCATGGAGTGAAAATGAATGACCGATAATTTAGATTCTGTTACATCTGCGGCGGCGGTAGAAACAAAACCTCCTTCGCAACTTCCTGTATTTCGTTATGATGTTATTGATATTCTGCGTCTTGCTCTGATGCTTGTTGTTTCAATACAGATTTTCGGCGTTAAGAATAATACTCTTGGATATACAGTAAATCTTATTTCAGGGTTTGCACAAATAGCGTTTTTTATGATTTCAGGATATCTTGTTTTGCGTGATGACGCCGACAGAACTGCAAGGATAAAAAGAGCAATTAAAAGAACGGCTTTGGCATTTCTTATTATGCTTATAGTGTATTTTGGTATTAACACTCTTTTTTACTACATAGGCGGTATAAATATTCTGAAAATTACTCCGTATACATCAAAGCGTTTTTGGTTTGAGTTTTTGATACTTAACAGATGGCCTTACGATATAGGCAGTCTTATATGGTATGTACAGGCTCTTTTGTATGCCTACATAATAATCTTTATTTTAGACAAGTTGAAACTTTTAAAATATGACTTTATATTGTTTATCTTATTCTTTGTTATTACGCTTGTATCGGGTGAGTTTTCTTTGCTTTTATCATTTCACCCGCTCAAATATGCATATATTCCGCAAGGCTTTTTAAACTGTGCTTTGCCATATACCTTGCTTGGTTGTTTTATGCACAGAAAACAGCATCTTCTTGCAAGAATAAGTCCTGCGATATATGTTGCTTTGGCAATACTTGGTATAATTTTGTGTCCGATTGAAATTAAAATACTCGGAAGTTTAGGCAAGTGCGGTTATACAGGTCATTTAATAGGAATGTTATTTGTTGCTTTTGCCGTTTGCAGTTTTTGCTTTTTATTGTGTTGCAAAAAGCCGATATTTGAATTTTCATATTTTGAATTACATTCGGCTTTCTACTTTAAAACCATTTACTACATTATTCAACCTATCAGTGTAGTTATAGCAACCGTGTTGGTTGTTATATCTTCAAAACTGTTTGCCGATTTACAAGACTATATGTGGGCAATATGTTTTGCCGTTAGTTTTATACTTGCTTTCTTATTCGGTTTAATTCGCGATTTAATATTGCGTTTAAAATATAAACAAAAAAATCTTGATGATAATTATTTTTACAAAGGAGAAATTACTGATGAAAACAATGAATAACCCTAAAATAGAGGTTATAAGATTTGCGTC
>JAKSQC010000070.1 GCA_024404325.1 Clostridia bacterium | reverse complement strand
ATGGAAAAAACGGCTTTTTAGTTCCTATAAAGGATGCTCAGGCAGTGGCGGAAACTATATTTCACAAGCAATAAACGGTGGATTTGATGCCCTGATTACCGCCGATGTTAAACATAACCATTTTATTGATGCTGTAAATAATGATTTCAGTCTTTTTGATGCAGGTCATTATAATACGGAAAACATAGTACTTGAGCCGTTATGTGAACTTTTAGGCAAAAAATTTAAAAATGTTTCTTTTATTGGGTTTAGCCCCGATAAAATTAAATGTTTATAAAAAAGGAAGCAGGATATAAAATGTCCGAAAAAAGGGAAAGCGATACCCTAAAGCAACAGCGTGAAGCTCGTAAACAGTTTTTGGAACTTAAAAAAATGCAAAACGGTGAAATGGAAAGCGGACCTAAACCGAGCGAGGTTGCAATAGTCCCCAAAACACCGAAAGAAAAACTGCAAAATATATGGTTTCACGATAAATGGTATATAATCGGTTTTTTGGCACTTGCAATTGCTGTTTCGGTTATGGTGGCACAATGTGCAAACAGAAAAAATTATGACCTTAAGGTTGTAATCTACACCCAAAACGCAATAGCAAATAACACCGAAACTATGGAAGAATACTTCTCTTCCCTTTGTGACGATATTAACGGTGACGGGCAGTCTTTAGTGCAGGTAATAAACTGTTCTTACAGCGAAAATTCAAACAACACCCAACAGATGTATACCGTTTCTACAAAACTTCAATCAATCATTGCCACCGATGCAGATGCCTTGTTATTTATTGTAGATGAAAATTCTTATAAATACTTTAACAATATATCGGAAGACTTTTTTGCAGACGAGCCGATACCACTAAATCAAGATTTTTACAAAAAATGCGATACCGATAAAATTTTCAAATTACCCGAAAATCTGCTTATAGGTTGCCGTAAAGTTACAAATACAACAATATCAAAGAATAAAATGTCAAAAGAATATTTTAAGGCATCACAGAAAATTTTAGAAAAAATTAAACAAAGCAATTAAGGTTTTGCAGGTCAAAAAATTTTGACCTGCATTTTTTATATATTCACATTAAATTTGCAAATGCTAATAACGGCGGTGAACGTATGGAGATAAGAACAGATTTAATAACCGAACGCAGAGAAATGGATACAACACAAACTAAAGGTGCTGTAAGTAAGACTGTAAATATAGGCAGTGTAAGTGTTGAATATGTAGAAATAAACACTGAAAGTGCGACTATAAAACTTCAAAAGCCTATTGGAAAATATTATACTCTAGAATTTGAACGTCTTGACAAAAACACCGATACAAAAAGCATTAAAACGGCTTTGGTAAGTTGCCTTAATAAACTTATTAAAAAGAGTTTCAAAAATTTTTTAATTGTAGGTCTCGGAAACGCAGATATAACACCCGATGCGTTAGGGCCGTTAGTGGCAAACAGAATACTTGCCACAAGACACCTTGACGAAAACTTCAAAAAAAGAATGGGACTAACCGAATTACGGAGCGTCGCGGTGATTACCCCCGGTGTACTTGGAAAAACGGGTATTGAAGCATCGGAAAACGTGCTTGCGTCCTGTAAAAAAATAAAACCCGAAGTAATTATAGTTATAGACGCCCTTGCCGCAAGAAACCCGTCAAGACTATGCAGTACTATACAACTGTCCAATACGGGTATTTCACCTGGTTCAGGCGTAGGAAATTCAAGAAAAAGTCTTAATTTCGATACCTTCGGTGTACCCGTTATTGCAATAGGTATTCCAACCGTTATAGATTCAAAAACCTTCAGGTATGACTGTAACGGCGCTCAAAATGATGACCTTGATATGATGGTTACACCAAAAGAAATTGACGTTCTTATAAAAAATTCCGCCGATATTCTGTCTCTTGCAATAAATTTATTTTTGCAACCGTCACTTGATGAGGAAACTATAAAAGCCCTTATATAATCATATTACCGCCTTTAATTTCATATATTTAAGGGAATGGCGGTGAATTTATGAGCAATAAGGGTTCTGTTACAAGAATTGCGGTATCTGCAACACTCGTAGTCGTAATTTTGGTATACGGTTTCTATGACGCTATGTTTTCTGCAAATGTAAAAATTGATGCGGTAACACCTGCAACAATTTTAAAAAAAGAAACTGAAAGCAACGCGGAACCCGCGAAAGAAGAAAAAAAGACAGAAAACACAAAAGCTCAAGAAACACAAACGCCTAAAACGGATAACAAAACTACCGTAACAACGTCAAGTAATGCAACCGTAAAGGGTAAAGTTATAGAAAAATTTATATCCCCATATTCCGCCAAAAACTCATATAATAATGTATATTTAAAAAACAGCACCGACCTTGATATTGATATCAAATCAATGTTATCCCAGTCACTTTCCTACAAAATACAAAAAAACGGTAAACCTCAGGTACTCATTATGCACACCCATACAACGGAATCTTTTATGACCGAAAACAGAGATTATTATACCGATGAAGACCTTACACGAAGAACAGACGAAAACTTAAATATGGTACATCTCGGAAACATAGTTGCAGACAAACTAAACAGTTTAGGCATTGTAACCGTACACGATAAAACGGTACACGATTACCCCGAATACAACAACAGTTATACCCGTTCGGCTGCAACCGTAAACTCAAATCTTAAAAAATATCCGAGTATAAAAATAGTTATTGATATGCACCGTGACGCAATCTCCGCAAACGATACCGACAAGGTTAAAGTGACAACAGAAATAAACGGCAAAAAGG
This sequence comes from Clostridia bacterium, assembly GCA_024404325.1. Lineage (GTDB taxonomy): Bacteria > Bacillota > Clostridia > Oscillospirales > Acutalibacteraceae > UBA737. The sequence goes on along the minus strand of JAKSQC010000070.1, from coordinate 927 downwards.
CGGCACAGATTATGCTCGTTATGGGCTCTCAAAGCGGAAGCGTAACAAATTTTCCCAATTGGAAAGAAAACCTGAACCTCGCTTTAAAACTGCAACAAACAATAGAGGTTATGTACCCATCCCTTGCACGTCCGCTTAGTCTTATGTCAAGAAATTATAACGAAAGTCTTACAACAGGCTCAATGCTAATAGAAATGGGTACAGACGGCAATACTATTGATGAAGTGTCATATTCCGCTGAGTTGCTTTCAAATGCACTTGCAAGTCTGTTAAATACTTTGGGGTAAGTTATGAAAAATAAAAGAAAAAACATTAAAACTTTTTTTAGGGCTTTTTATTTAAGCTTTGTCCTGCTTTTTTGCATTTTTACAGCCGTTTTCGGCATCTCTCTTGCCTATGAAAACACTATGATTACAGGTTTCGGAGAATATAAAAAAGCTGTCGAAATAACCGACAGCCATATACGTATTCTCGATTTTAATTTTAATTTCAAATAATAAAAGACCGCCATAGCGACGGTCTTAAATCTGTTTTTTCAAAAATCACTCTTCTGCAGTTTCTGCTTCAACTTCAGATTCAGGGGCATTGTTTGCCTCCTCCTCTTTCATTTTTGCAAAACACTCACTGCAATATACCGGACGGTCATCACGCGGAATGAACGGAACGCGTGCTACTCCGCCACAAGCATTACAAACTGCCTCGTGCATCTCTCTCGGAGCTCTTGCTGCGTTTTTACGCTTGTCACGGCACGGCTTACAACGCTGTGGCTCATTTTCAAAGCCCTTGGACTCGTAAAACTCCTGCTCTCTTGCAGTGAATACGAACTCCTCGCCGCAGTCCTTGCAAACTAATGTCTTGTCTTCAAACATTTTTTGTACCTCTCTTGTCTGATTTCTAGCCCCGGCCGGAATCGCACCGACATCTCTG
>JAKSQC010000007.1 GCA_024404325.1 Clostridia bacterium | reverse complement strand
TTACAAAACCTGAAAAATAAGATAGTGCGAGAACTATCGGGATAAGCACAAAGAACCAAACGTATGTGTGAATATTCAAACCAAACTTTGTAAATATCATACCTATAAGTTTAATTAATGTCCAAGCATAGAACATATGCAACAAGTATATACAATATGAATTTTCCCCGAATTTAGACAATATTTTCTCCGGTAAGGAAAATTCATCTTTTCTTGACTCGTTTGAAATCATATAATATAACACTAAATATGTAGCCAAAGCAGTTATCCATGCTACCAAAACGGTTTTAAAAGATAATTTAGAATTATCAAGAACGAAAGCAATAACAAACGATAATAAACCTATTGGCAAGCACATCTTGATTTGGGATGGTTTTAACATTGATTCCGACAAATCATAATATAACATTATACCCAATAAATATTCCGGATAGTGAACCGCAAATGAGAAATATCCTATTGATTTATAAAACAATACAAACCAAATGCCTATTATAAAAACCGAAGAAACAATAAAAAACAATTTTCTTTTATTTGTAAACTTTCGCATTGCTAAAAGAATAAGCGGAGTCAATGCATAGAATATTGCTGTTGCCCCGATGTACCATCCACCGGGCATTACATTATTATTGCAAAACGGTATAAGTCCTTGCAAAAAGAGTAAATTGGCTATTATTGAAACCGCACCTCTGTTAGACCCAAAAGTCAAAGTGCTGCCAAAAGCAAAAAGAGTAATAGTATTAACTGCAAAAATAATAATAAAAGCCACATACCATCCAGGAGCAAGAGCTTTGAGACGTGAAAAGTAAAAATTACCGATATTCTTTTTACTTAAATAACCGGAGTACTTTTTATTTATCAAACACATTATTCCAAACCCGGAAGCAACAAAAAATATCGGACAGCCCATACGGAAAAAAGTAAACCATTTGCATATTTCAAAATTCTGTTGATAGTGTACCAGTATGACCATTATCATTGCTATGCCTTTTATAATATCAATTGAAACAAACCTTTTGTTATCCACAATCAAACACCTTTCTGTGAAAATAAAATTTTATACGAGCGAAAAAGTTATAAGTGAGGTGGGTTCTGCTTTTTTGTAAACTGTATCCATATCAACAGACGCACTCACGAGCCATTGACATTTTCCCGCATTAGTAGACATACCGTTTCAACGTGTGCGGTTCTCGGGAATAAATCAAAAGGTGTGTATTCTGTAAGCTTATAACCATACTCTGTAAGAATTTTTATATCCCTTGCAAGCGTTGCGACGTCACAGGATATATAAACTATTTGTTCGGGGAAAAAGGCGTTTGCCACTATATCAAGAAGTTGTTTTGAACAGCCCTTTCTCGGCGGGTCTAATATGACAACATCGGGTTTAAATCCTTGCTGGTTTAATTCTTTAACTGCATCTGACGCATCAGAACAAATAAAACGTGCATTGTTTATACCGTTATTTTTTGCATTGATTTTTGCGTCTTCAATTGCCTGAGGTACTATTTCAACACCTACAAGTTCTCTGGCCGTTCGTGCCATTGACAGACCTATCGTTCCCGTTCCGCAGTATAAATCGAGAATATTTTTATTATCGGGGTTTGCATACTGTCTTGCTTTTTCATAAAGCAATTCTGCCATTTTGTGATTAACCTGATAGAACGAAAATGCCGAAAGCCTGACCTTTATACCGCATAAAATGTCGGTTATGTATTCGTCCCCGTATACAAGAATATTTTTATCGCCTAAAATAACGTTTGTATCATCACGGTTTATATTAAGCAAAACGCTTTTTAAATCACTGCCGAAAATTTCCTTAAATTTACTGACTAATTCGTCACAACAGGGAAGTTTATCGCCGTTTATGACCACTACCGCCATTACTTCGCCTGTTTTTTCAGCTTTTCTCAAATAAAGATGCCTTAAAAGTCCTAATTTCGTGTTTTCATTATAGACCGAAATACCGTGATTTTTAATAAAATCTTCAAAAACCTTAGTAGCAAGAGAAAATTCTTCAGGTTGTAAAAGGCAGTCATCACACTCTGCAACCCTATGGGAATGTGTTGCAAAAAAGCCTGTCTTTCCGTCGGCAGATATAGGGTACTGTGCCTTATTGCGGTAACGCAGACTATCAGAAAAAACTATCGGCATAGGTTTTAAATCTACACCGCCTATGCGTTTTACCGTTTCATAAACTCGGTTTTCCTTTAAACTGCATTCGCTTTCGTAATTTATATGACGGAAAACACAGCCTCCGCATTTTGAAAATACGGGACAGTCTTCTTTAACCCTGTTTTCACTTTTATACAAAAATTCCTCTGTTTTAGCATAGGCGTAACTTTTTTTAACCTTTAAAACTCTTGCTTTGATACTGTCGCCGACAGCCGTCTTTGGTACGAACACCGCCATACATTCATATTTTCCTATACCGTTTCCTTCTGCGGAAATATCGGTAATATCAAGATGTATTATATCGTTTTTATTCATACTGTTTTGTATTAACTATATCCTCGTCAACAGCACCCTCTTGGAAAAGAGAAATACCTCTCCTGCAATCGTAAAAACCGCCCTTTGAGACGTCAAGAGACATATTGTTTATCATTACAACATTATTATCAACCCACGATGCACTGACACTTTCAATATCGGTCTGCCAAAAAACGTTTTTAGAGCCTTTTTTGTCCTCCACACTGCCTCTTACGGCAGTACCTAAACTGTTACTTATAAGGTAAATGTTAAAATTTTTACTGCCGTCGGGCGACGATACAGAATAAATTTCTTTACCTTTCGGCAGGTCGTCTATATCAAAGAAAATGCTTGTTTTAATGCTCATAAACACATTAAAAGCCACAACAACGGCGGTAATCAAATAAATCAAACTAAAGCACATCTTTTTCATAAATTATCGTCCTTTCGGTTAAGCAAAGCCGATTAATCCGCCGAATAAGAGGGGGCAGACGTATTATTGAGGTCATCAACAACGCGATTATACTGCGATACCGCAAATCGGCAATGCACTAAATATGACATAATGAAATACGGCATTATAAAGCAAAGGGGAATTAAGAGTATGCTAAGCAGTATCCAAAAAATAAAACTCAACATAAAAAAGAAGAAGTCAAAGGCAGTTCGTTTTGATATAACGTTTGAAAGGCGTACCGCCTCAAGTACGTCTATATCCTCGTTTGCAACAAATATAAAGGGTACAATGTAAAATCTCAGCGACACAAAGAAAAGAACTATTAAAGCCGTCACGAATAAAACCATCGACACCACCCAAAGGTTAGATGTCCAAAGCGGTATTGCCGTACCTAACAGGTCATAGACAAAACTGCTTTGAAGCAGATCGGAAATAAACATTGGTATCATCAATATAACACCAATTACCCCGAGTCGTACCGTGACAACGGCGTTTACCTTTAATACTTTTAAATACTCTTTCTTTGAAGAAAAATAGTGAAATATAGAAATAATACCGTCAATTTCTCCCCACTGCATTCTTCTGAAAAACCGAAGTAAACCGTAAAACAGAGGAACTGTAAGGAAGAAAGTAAAGAGTGTTATAAATATATACATTACCGTTCTGCCTGCCATAATTTCTATAAGTCCCGACAAAAGGTAACATATAACAGCAAGGAATAGAAAAACCGTACTGCAAACTACACTTTTAATGTAATTCGGTTTTAAAACCGTTTTTGCCGTTTGCTTTACCACCGCACTCGGTGCTACCATTTAAATCACTTCCAAAAAAGATATATGATAAAATTATTTTACGGAATTTTTCTTTATTAAGTGTTAAATAATTTTTAATTTTGCGAAGTTGGACATAAGTTTTTTAGTTCCGCAACTGTCAAAAGCAATTTCAAGCAAGGTATCGTTGCCCATAGGCGTTGCACTTATAATAAGTCCTTTACCGAAAGTGTTATGTTCCACCGTTTGACCTGCTTTATAATCGGTTTTGCTTTGCGAAGCATTACTTAACCTACTGAAACTGTTTAAATTATTGCTACTGTATTTACCCGTTTCCTTCTCTTCAATGTTAAACCCGCGGGAATACTGCAAACCTTCGCAGGTACATTCACAGTACTGCTCTGGCACTTCCTTTAAAAAGCGGGACGGTAAATTTCTGTTTGTAGAGCCGTAAAACATTCTTGTGGACGCATTTGTAATAAACAGTTTGTTTTTAGCCCTTGTTATTGCAACGTAGGCAAGTCTGCGTTCTTCCTCTATTTCCTGCTCACCTGCATAGATAGATTGATTGCTCGGAAAGATACCCTCCTCCATACCAATCAAAAAGACGTTATCAAACTCGAGACCTTTTGCAGAGTGTACCGTCATCATAACTACCCTATCGTCACTGTTGTCAAGAGCATCGGTATCGCTTACAAGTGCTATTTCCTCTAAAAATGCCGACAGTGTGGGCTCATCGTTTTCAAGTTCATACTGTTTAACCGTTGAAACAAATTCCTCTATGTTTGCTATTCTGTCTATAGAATCGGGACTTGTATCTGCACGCAGTGCATCAACATATCCCGTCCTATCGAGCATTTCCTCGACAAGTTCGCTAATAGCCATATCCTCTGCCATATTACAAAGTTCGTCTATCATACTGCAAAATTCTTTAAGTTTTGCACTTGCCCTTGACAAAGATGCAAATTCATCGGCTTTTGAAAGCGTTTCAAAAAGCGATATTCCAAGACCTGCGGATATATCTGAAGCGTTATTTACCGTTGTATCGCCGATACCCCTTTTAGGCTCGTTTATGATACGGCGAAGTCTTATATCGTCATTTTTATTGTTGATAAGGTTAAGGTATGCAAGTACGTCGCGTATTTCCTTACGCTCGTAAAATCTGAAACCACCTATAACCTTATATGCTATACCGCTCCTTGCAAAAACGTTTTCTATTGACGCAGACTGTGCGTTCATACGGTACAGCACGGCGTTTTGGGAAAAACTCCCGCCATTTCTTACATTCGCGAGTATTTTATCTGCTACAAATCGGGCTTCCGCACTGCCGTCAATAGCCGTATGTACGGTTATTTTATCGCCGTCGCCCCTGTTTGTCCAAAGATTTTTACCCTTTCTGCCCATATTATTACCGATAACAGCATTTGCGGCGTTTAGTATATTCCCGTAGGAACGGTAATTTTGTTCAAGGCGTATGGTTTTAGCATTAGTATACTCGTCTTCAAAGTTTAATATGTTTTCTATCGTAGCACCCCTGAAACGGTATATACTTTGGTCGTCATCACCCACAACGCATATATTTTGATGAACACTTGAAAGCAAACTTATAAGTACATACTGTGCATGGTTTGTGTCCTGATATTCGTCCACCATTACATACTTAAATTTGTTTCCGTAATAGTTTAGTGTATCGGAATTGTTTTTAAGAAGTTCGACGGTATTTACTATCATATCGTCAAAGTCCATAGCGTCGGCAGATTTAAGCCTTTTTTGGTATTCGCCGTAAAGTTTTGCCACCGTACGCAAACGAAGTTCGTTTCCCGCAGACTTCCTATATTCTTCGGGCGGTATAAGGCTGTCTTTTGCAGAAGATATAAGCGACAAAACGTACTTTACGGGAAACATTTTCTCGTCTATGCCGTTTTGTTTCATAATATCCTTCATAAGACGCTTTTGGTCGTCGGTATCGTAGATTGTAAAATGCGACGTATAGCCTATTTTCTCGGCATTTCTGCGAAGTATTTTTCCGCAGACCGAATGGAAAGTACCCGCCCATATATCCTGTGCGTTATCGCCTAATTTAAGCATTATCCTTTCCTTTAACTCGTCTGCCGCCTTATTGGTAAAGGTTATTGCGAGTATCTCCCACGGTTTTGGAGCGTCAAGTGAAAAGACATCTGTTATAAGCATATTGCTTTGTCCGCTTAAATAGGCGTTTGCATCGGCTATATCACCGTCGGTATAATCGGGTACAAAATCGCTTTTATACGCGTTTCCGTATTTTATTATATTAGCTATTCTGTTTACAAGTACGGTTGTTTTTCCGCTTCCCGCACCCGCTAAAACAAGCAACGGCCCTTTTACCGTTGTAACAGCCTCAAACTGACGGTCATTCATACCGCCAAAGTCTTTTTCTATTAGTTTTTTTCTGAGAGTTAAAAAATCCATAAATTTAATTTGTACCGTTATTTAGATTTATTTTCATAGGCAAACGGTGCTATCTGCCGCGACAGTTCGGCTACCGTATCGCTGTGTGCCACCATTACGACGGGTTTTGTAAGGTCAAGACTGAAAACGCCCATTATCGACTTTGCGTTGATGACATATTTCCCCGACATAAGTTCAATATCATACTCTTTTCCGCAGGCAATATCGACGAATTTTTTAACGTCGTCCATATTTTTAAGCATTATAGTTTTTTCAAACATAACGGTTTTCCCCTTTAAAACGTTATTTCAACCCATTTTTTAAGGCTTGTAAGCCAGTCATTTACATATTTATGCATATCTCCTACGTTATCGCAGGTTTGAGCGTCGGAAGTTGATAAACCGTGCCAGCCGTGAGGATAGATATGTAACTCAAAAGGTATTTTATACTTTTTAAGTGCCAAAGAATATAAAAGACTGTTTTCGACAGGAACGCAGGTGTCTTCTGCCGTATGCCAGATAAATGCCTGCGGTGTGTTTTCGTTTACAAGTTTATCGCAGGAATACTTTTCATTATCGGCATCGGGGAAATATCCCAAAAGATTTTCAAAACTGCCCCTATGTGCAATTTCGGCATCGGAAGAAATTACGGGATAGCACAAAACACTTGCAAAAGGTCTTATACTTTCTTTAAACTTATCTCTTATATCAGGACAGTCAAATGAATTTGAATAGTGTGCCGCAAGATGACCGCCCGCAGAAAAGCCCATTATACCGATTTTTTCTATATCGCAGTTCCATTTGTCTGCATTTTGCTTTATAAGTTCAAAGGTTGCCGCAACCTCTAAAAGTTGTGTGGGATAGTACGCTTCCTTAAAGGTAGAATATGTCAAAACGAAAACATTAAAACCCATCGGCAAAAGATTTAGTGCAATAGGCTCTGCCTCACGCTGGGAACAAAATTCATACCCGCCACCGGGACATACAACCATACAGGGCCTTTTTTGGTCTTGCCTGTTCATTTCGGTCATATTGTACGGAAGATAACACTCAACCGTAGGGTTTGCGTTGTTTTCGCCTAAATCTTTGAAAACATCTTTCAAATAAATTTTTTCTACTACCATTCTTATCTCTCCATTTTAAAGGACATAAAGTCCCGATTCCATAAGTACAAATTCAGTATCTTTATTTTTCAAATAACTGTATACGGTTTCGGTAAATTCTTTATAATCTTCAACCGTATAATTATCAAGGTCAACGCGAACGAGTTTATTTGAATCAGAACAACTGACAACCGCAATATTGTTATCAACAAATATGTTATTAGGTTTATCAAACGGCGAATTTTGTCCGCCTATACGCAGTTCCTCACGTAATGTAGACGAGTTATACCGCATAAGTATACCTGCCTTTGCATAACTTGCCCAAACGGTATTATTGCTGACCGCTATATCCGACGGTGCAACGCCTTTGTATTTAAGTTCGCCCGTCCATATACACTGACCGTCCGCGTCAATCAAAAAGGCAGAGCCGTCGGTATTGCATACAAATACACTCCCGCTTGAAAAAACTATTGAACTTGCGGTAACGTAGTTATCGCAGTGTTCTAAAGCAACCCTGTAATTAACGCCGAACTTTGAAAGCAGATAGACGTTTTTTGCAACGTCGGTAATGGTTTTTGTATCAAGAGAATACATTTTATACGCCACAAGAACTTTGTCATCCGATACTTCCTTACAGTAGGAAAAAATCACCTCGTTTGGCTGTAACAAAGCCTCGTATACTTCACCTGCAAAAATTCTTTCCAAGTTGTACACCGCCCCTCTATATTTTTAAGTCTCCGCCGTTTATCATACTTTGTACCGCGAGCAGTACACCCGTTTTGGCACTGTGAAAGTTAAGTCCGCCCTGCATCCACACAGCATAAGGGGGTCTTAGCGGTGCATCGGCAGAAAGCTCTATTGACGCACCTAAAGTAAATGTACCTGCCGCCATTATAACCTTATCGGTATACCCCGGCATATCCCAAGGTTCAGGCACAACAAAGGAATCAACCGGTGCTCCCGATTGCATACCCCTGCAAAACGCTATAAGCGACTCTTTACTTCCAAGGATGATACACTCGATAATATCTCCTCTTATCTCGTCAAAATGGGGGGATACTTTGTAGCCCAACATTTCAAAAAGAGCAGACGAATAAACCGCCGTTTTAAGTGCCTCACCAACAACGTGGGGAGCAGAGAATAGTCCCAAATAAAGTTCTCTGTTATGACCGAGTGACGCACCTACTTCCTTGCCCACTCCCGCACATGTAAGACGGTTTGCACACTTTTCTATTAAATCTTTTCTTCCTGCTATATAACCGCCCGTAGGTGCAATACCACCGCCGGGGTTTTTTATAAGCGAGCCTGCAACAATATCTGCTCCCACTTCGCAAGGCTCTTTTTCTTCGACAAATTCGCCGTAACAATTATCAACCATAATAACCGTATTCGGTGATACACTTTTTACTGCCTTACAAAGTTCGCTTAATTTTTGAATAGTTAAACTCGGTCTTAAAGAGTAACCCCTTGAACGCTGTATGTACGCCATTTTATATCCGCCCATTGTCAGTTCGGTGCGAATGGCGTTTATATCGGGTGTGCCGTCGCTAAGTAAATCAATCTGACGGTATTCTATACCGAAGTCGGCAAGGGAGCCGTCACTTTCGCCGTCTATACCGAATACACCCGTAATGGTGTCGTAAGGTCTGCCCGTAAGACATAACACCTTATCTTTGGGACGCAGTATACCGAAAAGAGCAACGTTAAGCGTATGCGTCCCCGATACAAGGCTGTGACGCATAATAGCATCTTGTGCACCCATACAGTCCGCCATAATCTGTTCAAGCTTGTCCCTTCCCGTATCACCGTAACCGTAACCCGTCGAAACACCCAAGTCCGCTTCGCTTACCCTGTTTTTTATGAATGCGGACAGTACCTTTTGTTGGTTATACTCGGTTATACCGTCTATTTTCTCAAATATCGGTTTTACCTTTTCAAGTGCCACACTATCGTATTCTTTTAGTTTACTGTTAAATTCAAAAAAACTCATTATTCTCTCACCCAATATACCGCGTTATAGCAAAACTTAAATCCGTTTTTTAAATAAAACGGTTCGGTTTCCCTTTCGCAACAAGCAAAGACGGTCCTGCCTTTGTTTTTTGACATTATGCCCTTAAGTGCTACGCTTCCCATACCTTTCTTTCTGCTTGCTATTCCGTTTATAAATGCGTAATTTTCACAGTTAAAAGATATACTCGCACATATATTTTTTATACCGAAACAATCTGCCTTACCGCCGTTTAGCCTATGGCAGTAGTCTACCGCAAAATATTCATACGGTGGCAGGGCAAGACCTTTTACGTTTAGCAAATTGTAAATTTCATCACTTGAAAGTACGTCCGATAAAACATCACTGTTTTCGTCTGAACACTTTTCCATAACAGACACCGTTTTATAATCTTTTAGTCCCAAATTATCGGCAGTTACTTTGTCTGTAAAAATACTGTGCGGACCTATCATACGAATAAAACTTTTAAGTTCTGTAAAATCGGCGGAAACATTGTATATTACCATATTACCGTCAAGCATAGAGATAAAGCAGTCACTGTCATTCTGCACCCAAAAAAGTGCTATATCTCTGTAACTTTCAAAGGTACACTTTATCTTTACAAGTTCTATGCTTTTTTGGTCGGGGAAAACACAGTCCTTTACAAGGCTTATCAATCTATCTCACCGCTTGCAATGCCGTTTAACATAAATAAAGCAAGTTCTTTTGCCGATATGATATCCTGTTTTAGTGCAACGCTTGATGCAGAATGAATGTATCTGCACGGAACGGACAAAGCGATAGTTCTTACACCCTCCCTGTTTAGGTGTACCGCACCCGAGTTGTTACCGCCCGTAACCGCCGACTTGCTTTGGCATTTTAAACCGCTTTCAAGTGCTTTTTTATAATACACCCTGTCATAAACGGTAGACTTGTCCATAAACGATACCGCAACGCCCTCACCCTGTATGCAAACCTTTTTGTCCTCGGGAACATCTGTAATATCTGCCGCCGTTGTACCCTCTAAAACAATGGCACTGTCGGGGTTTATTGCGTAGGTTGCAGTCTTAACACCCCGCAGTCCCACTTCTTCCTGAACCGAAAAACTTGCATAAAAATCATATTTGCTCTCGTTTCTGATTAAATCAATAAGAACTGCACAACCTACACGGTCGTCAAGTGCCTTTGAAAGTATCCTTTCTTCACACTCACAGTATTCTCCGCAGATAATCGCACAGTCGCCTAAACTTACGTTTTGGAGTGCTTGTGCTTTGTCTATTGCACCTATATCTATATAAAGCGTTTCCTCTTTAGGCAGTTTCTTGCCTTCCTCTGCACCTAAAAGGTGTATCGGTTTTGAGCATATAACACCGTCCACCTCGCCGTTTATCTTTACCTGTCTTGCAAGAAGTACCGAAACGTCCATAGCACCCATCGTCTTAACTTTCAAAAAGCCGTCAGGCGTAACGGCGGTGATTATCAGCCCCACTTCGTCCATATGGGCGTCAATCATTACCTTTTTTACCGCCCTTTTCTCGCCTTTTTTAAAGACTATTATATTTCCGAGTGCGTCAACTCTCCACTCACAAAAACCGTCAATATATTTAATTATTAAATCTCTTACCGCTACCTCGTCACCAGAGGCACCGTCTGTATTACAAAGATTTTTAAGTATCTCAAACATTTGCTATTCCTCCCGATAAAATGTATTTTTCGAGAATATCGCAAACGCTTGTTAAATCGTCTAAATCTATAATCTCGGCGTCTGTATGCATATTGCGAAGCGGTATTGAAACAAGTCCCGTTTTAACACCTGTTTTGGTAACGGATATTACGTCACTGTTAGTTCCCGTACTCTTGCCCATTACCTCTGTTTGATATTTGATTTTGTTGTTGTTTGCTATATCTGTCAGTTTTTTGCTGATTGAAATATCAAGTACGGGGGATATGCCTATCATAGCACCGTGTGAGAGTTTACCGCATTCATCGGGCAAAATGTCAGGTCCGTCGCCGAAACTTACGTCTATTGCCACCGCCTCGTCGGGCATTACCTTGAAAGCCGCTGTTTTAGCACCGCGAAGACCAAGTTCCTCTGCGTCACTTAACACAAACACAACGTTTATCGGAAGTTCGCACTTTGACAGACGCTCTGCTACCTCCAAAAGACATACAACTCCCGCTCTGTCATCAAAAGACTTTCCCGTAACCTTGTTAGATAAAAGACTTTTGGGTTTAGTACAGTATGTCACAACGTCACCTACGGATATTACGTCCTTTGCACTTTTACCTAACATAGTATCCAATTTGATTTTTGATATATCGGTATACTCGGTTTCCTTTTGTGCAAGGTGTGGCGGTGTACTGCAAAATACTGCCTTTACATCCTTTTTGCCGTGAATTATAACAGGTCTTGCGGGCAGTGTTCTTATATCTATACCGCCTGCTTTATCCACCGTCACAAAACCGTTATCATCAACACTTGTAACTACTGCCGAAACCTCGTCAATGTGGGCGTCAAGCATAAGAGTATAGTCGCTTTTCCCCGACATTCTGCCTATCACCGTGAGATTATTACCGCTTACTTCACATTCGCAGTATTTTGAAAGAATTTCATACGCCTTTTTGGATGCGGAATTTTCCCCTACCGCACCGTAAGCAGATGATAATTCAAACAAGGTCTTTTTAATATCCATTAAAGGTTATTCACTACTTCCTTAAAATAATTTCCCCTTGCCGCAAAATTAGGGAACATATCAAAACTTGCACACGCAGGACTTAATGTTACAATGTCACCCTTTTCGGCTACCGTCTTTGCACGCTCTACCGCTTCTCTTATATCCTTAACCCTTATAATTTCAGGCTCACCGTCATAACCGCTGTATTCTCTAACGCTTTTTTCTATTTTTTCTGCGGTATTACCGCAAAGATAAAGAAGCTTTACCTTTTGTGTTATATATGGTGCTAACGGCTCAAACGGAATATGCTTATCGTAACCGCCTGCAATCAGTATAACCTTTTGGTTAAACGCTTTTAGTCCGGCAATAGTTCTTGTGGGGCTTGACGCTATCGAATCATTATAATACTTAACCCCGTCAAGTTCCCTTACAAACTCTATTCTATGCTCAACACCGCCGAACTCTTTTGCGACCTTTTTAATACTGTCAAGACCGACATATCCCCAAACGGCGGTAATTGCCGCCAAATAATTTGCAACGTTGTGGTCGCCGATTATTGCGATATCGTCCCTGCTTAAAACGGGTACGTCTATTCCTCTGTATGCCATATGAAGTGTGCCTTTTGTATCAAGCCAAGCCCCGTTATTGAGTTTCCTTTCCATACTGAAACCCAATGACTGACCCCTGACATACTTCCTGAAACCTTCGGTTATTTCGTTATCGCGGTTGAGTACCGTTCTTGAAAATGCGTTTTGATGTAAGAGTACGTTTTTCTTTGCCTCAACATATTCATCCATATCCTTGTGTATATCAAGATGGTTAGGTGCTACGTTTGTAACTACCGCAACATCGGGACTTTTTCTCATAGATATAAGCTGGAAAGACGAAAGTTCTACAACAACAAAGTCTTCCGCCTTTATATTCTCTATTTCAGGCAAAAGAGGTTTTCCTATGTTTCCGCCTACGTGTACGGTTTTGCCCTCCGCCTGCAACATTTTTGCTATAAGGGTTGTAGTTGTAGTTTTGCCGTCAGACCCCGTAACCGCAAAAATGGTTGCAGGGCAAATGTCAAAGAAAACTTCCATTTCGCTCGTTACGGCAATACCCCTCTTGCGTGCCGATTCAAGTTCGGGTAGATTAAAACTCATACCGGGTGTTCTGAAAATTATATCTACTTCAAGGTTATCAAGATACCCCTCGCCTAACTTTAATTCTGCCCCTGCTTTTTCTAATTTATCCGCAATATCGCCTATCTGCTCTCTCGTTCTGCGGTCACAGGCAATTACCCTCGCACCTTTGTTCAAGAAACTTTCTATAAGCGGTGTGTTGCTTATACCTATACCGCACATCGCTATTTTTTTACCGCTCATTTGGTCGAAAAACTGCTTAAAATCCAATTTTATTCCCCCAAGACTTATGTTCCACAATTATATTATGCTGATTGCTTATAAATTTATTAAACCCTTAATTCAATTCATTTTCAGGCTGTGGCTTTAAATTCTTTTTTTCTATGTATTCTTCGAGTGTAAGACCTAATTTATTCATTTCCTTTGCTGTGTTTATACCAACAAATCTCCAATGCCAAGACTCGTAAATTACACCCGTTATATCCATTTTGTCATTAGGATAGCGAAGAATAAAACCGTAATTTTCAGCATTTTTGCACATCCATTCGTACATTGGTGTGGTTTCAAAATTATCCGACGCCATATTAAAGTCGGCACAAAGTCCCGTATTATGCTCGCTCGTTCCCGGTCTTGCCACCACCGTTGCCGCCTCGTCTTCCGCCTTATCTGACAGAATGCCTTTATCCAAACATCTTTTTACCTGATTGTCAAACAGCATTTTTTGTGTATCGTATGAGCGGTACGGTGACCAAACATAAAGTTTAACACCGTCTTTCCACGCGTTTTCTATCATTGCCTGCATATATGGCCAAACGTCTTTATTTATCTGGTCTAACTGCCCGTTGTGGTATTTTTGCGGAATATTTGTAAGATTTTTTGTATAATCGAAATCTTGTGGCAGAGGATTATCGCCGTTTACAAGCAATGTTCTTTTATAGTTTGCATCAAGGGTGTATTCACCTAACGTTACATGCTGAGGCTCATCATCTTTCTTTACTTCCGACTGCACACTCGAAACTGCAGAACTGCTCTGCTTTTGCGGTTTTTCTTGCCTTTTACCGCCCTTTAAAGCACCGATTATAATAACCGTTAATGCAATAAGAAGTGCAAGTATCAGTAAACAAACCGCTATAAAAATTCTCCGTCTTTTTATTGCTTTTTGTCTCTCGGCACGTGTTGCCATATATAAAATCTCCTATTCGTCAAGTTTTAAAACTGCCATAAATGCGTCTTTCGGCACTTCCACCGAGCCTAACTTCCGCATCTTCTTTTTACCCTCTTTTTGCTTTTCAAGAAGTTTCTTTTTTCTTGTTATATCACCGCCGTAGCACTTTGCAAGAACGTCTTTTCTGAGTGCTTTTACGGTTTCCCTCGCTATTATCTTACCGCCTACGGCTACCTGAACGGGCACTTCAAACAACTGACGCGGTATATACTCTTTAAGTTTTTCGGCAATTCTTCTCGCCCTTGTGTACGCATTGTCCGAATGGACTATAAAAGAAAGTGCGTCTACCGTATCGCCCGCAAGCATAACGTCAAGTTTCACAAGGGTAGACTTTTTATACCCCGCAGGCTCGTAGTCATAACTTGCATAACCGCGTGTCCTTGATTTTAAGGCATCAAAAAAGTCATAAACTATTTCGCCTGTCGGCATAATGTAATGAATATCTACCCTGTCGCCCATATACTTCATATCTATATACTCGCCTCGGCGTTCCTCGCAAAGTTGCATTATAGTGCCTACAAACTCGCTCGGACTGTAAATATGAACGTGTGCAATAGGCTCTAACGCCTCGGCAATAGTTGCGGGGTCGGGATAGTTAGTGGGGTTATCCACCCTGACGGTATCCCCCGAAGTAAGATGAAATTCATATTCAACGCTCGGTGCTGTGGTAATAAGGTCAAGGTTATACTCTCTTTCAAGTCTTTCCTCTATTATTTCCATGTGCAAAAGTCCCAAAAAACCGCACCTGAAACCAAAGCCCAACGCCGTAGACGTTTCAGGCTCAAAGAGAAGCGACGCATCGTTTAACTGTAATTTTTCGAGTGCCTCTCTTAAATCGGGGTACTTTGCACCGTCGGCAGGGTAAATACCGCAGAACACAACGGGTTTTACACTTCTGTAACCTGAAAGCGGTTCGCTTGCGGGACTATCGGTTAGGGTAATCGTATCGCCTACCCTCGCTTCCGAAACCGTCTTTATAGACGCCGAAAGATATCCTACCTCGCCTGCCTCCAAAACATCGCAAGGCTCTAGGGATGTTGCCCTCTTTCTTCCTATTTCAACGGTGTCAAAGTCCGCACCCGTTGCCATCATTTTTACCCTTTGTCCGCTTTTGAGTTTTCCGCTTACCACCCTGAAGTACACTATTACACCCTTATACGGGTCATAGTAAGAATCAAAAATAAGTGCCTTAAACGGTGCGTTCCTTTCTCCTTTCGGTGCAGGGATATATTTTACTATCTGTTCGAGTACCTGTTCTACGTTTAGTCCCGTCTTTGCAGAAATAAGCGGTGCTTCGTCGGCAGGTATGCCGATAATGTCCTCTATCTCGCCCTTTATTCGCTCAGGCTCGGCAGAGGGCAGGTCTATTTTGTTTATAACGGGCAATATTTCAAGACCGTGGTCTACCGCAAGATAGGTGTTTGCAAGCGTTTGTGCCTCTATACCTTGAGATGCGTCAACCACTAAAATCGCACCCTCGCACGCGGCAAGCGAACGCGAAACCTCGTAATTAAAGTCAACGTGTCCCGGAGTGTCTATCAAATTAAGTTCGTACTCTTTACCGTCCGACGCTTTATAGTATAGCGTTACGGCGTGTGCCTTTATGGTGATACCACGCTCGCGCTCAAGGTCCATACTGTCAAGTATCTGTTCTTCCATATCACGCTCGGCTACCGACTTCGTAAGTTCCAAAAGACGGTCTGCCAATGTAGATTTACCGTGGTCGATATGTGCTACGATACAGAAATTTCTTATATTTTCAAGAGGGAATGACAAATTACATTTCTCCTTATAATTATAGTCAATTTATTTTATCATATATTTTGGTATTTTATAAGATATAAATCATTGCTATTTGACATAAATATAAATTTGTAATATAATTTGTTTTGTACCATTTATTTTGGAGTGATATTTACGGATAAAAAGAAACTGATTAACCTTATAGTTTTAATTATTGCAATCATAGTGTTTATCGTTTGCGGTGTAATTCTTGTAATGAGATTGTTGCCCGAAAAAGAAAACTTTGATAAGTATAAAAACAATTCATCAACCGAAAACAGCAGTTCATCTGAAATAGTCGAACTCCCCGACAACCCCATAGACTTTGCCACCCTTACCGCCGAAAACGGTGATGCGGTAGCATGGATACAGGTTGACGGCACTGCCATTGACTATCCCGTATTCCGCAGCGGACTTAATACCGCCGACGATTTTTATCTTAACCACGATAGGTATAAAAAGGCTAAAAGTGCGGGAAGTTTATACGTTCAGCAGGTGAACTCGGGTGACTTTACAGACCCTAATACCGTGGTATACGGACATAATATGAGAAACGGCTCTATGTTCGGAACTCTTAAAAAATTCCGCAACACCGCATTTTTTAACGAAAACCGCAATATAACGGTATACACTAAGGGACATATATTAAAATACGAGATTTTTTCCGCCTTTGTGTTTGATGACCGACATATAATAAATTCCTATGATTTCTATAATACCGAAAGTTATCAAAACTTCCTTGATATTTGCAAAAACCCCGTAAGCGTATCTAAAAATGTTATAAAAGATGCGTCGGTTACAACAGATGACAAAATAATAACGCTAAGCACCTGTACAAGTGCAGAAAACGAGAGATATTTGGTAGTAGGCGTTTTAAGAAGCGATACAAGGACAAAGTAAAGAATAAAAACGGCAGGCGAAAGCCTGCCGTTTTTTATTACTTATTTTATTTCGGTTAAATCATAAGGTGTTGTCTGGTATACAAAATAATTAAGCCAGTTTGAAAAAAGCAGATTTGCGTGTGCCCGCCAAGAAACTATCGGTTCTTTGTCAGGGTCATCATCTTTAAAATAATTCTTCGGCACGTCAATATCAAGACCTGCCTCAATATCCCTTAAATACTCATTTTTAAGGGTGTTTGCATCGTATTCCGAATGTCCCGTAACAAATATCTGCTTGCCCTCTTTGGTGGTTATTGCGTAAACACCCGCTTCGGGAGAAGATGCAAGTATTTTAAGTCCCTTAACATTCTGTACATCCTCTTTTAAAATGGTTGTATACCGTGACTGCGGTACCATAAATTCATCGTCAAACCCTCTGAAAAGTATCGACTTTTTATAGTCGGCTTTATGAGGATAAACACCGAAAAGTTTTTTACTAAGAGTACGCTTTTTTATTCCGTAATGGTAGTAAAGTCCCGCCTGTGCACCCCAGCATATATGAAGCGTACTGTGGACGTGGGTTTTGCTCCATTCCATAATCTCACAAAGTTCTTCCCAATATTCAACCTGTTCAAACTCCATAAGTTCAACGGGTGCTCCCGTTATTATCATACCGTCAAACGTCTTGTCCTTTACATCATCAAACAGTTTATAAAATGTAAACAAATGCTCGGCAGACGTGTTTTTAGACTTATGGCTTTTTGTATGGATAAACTCAAAATCGACCTGAAGCGGTGAGTTGCCGAGAAGACGGGACAGTTGGGTTTCGGTCTCTATCTTTTTAGGCATTAAATTAAGCAAAAGTATTTTAAGCGGACGGATATCCTGTGTAATAGCCCGCTTTTCGGTCATTACAAAAATATTTTCATCTAAAAGCGTTTTTACCGCAGGCAGGTCGTCTGGTATTCTTATCGGCATAATCTCACCCCTTTAATAAACTTTTTTAAATTACATATTATCAAGTGCCTGACAAATGTCGGCAATTAAATCTTCACTGTTTTCTATACCGCAGGAATAACGTACAAGGTCGGGCGATACGCCTGCGTTTTTAAGTTCCTCGTCATTCATCTGACGGTGGGTTGCACTTGCAGGGTGCAGACAGCATGTTCTTGCGTCTGCAACGTGTGTTTCAATGGCGGCAACCTTCAAATTTTTCATAAAGCTTTCCGCCGCGGCTCTTCCGCCCTTAATGCCGAAACTTACAACTCCGCATACACCGTCGGGCAGATACTTTTTTGCAAGTTCGTAATATTTATTATCTTCAAGGGCCGGATATGATACCCACGCAATTCTATCGTCTTGTTGCAAATATTTTGCTACCGCAAGGGCATTTTCACAGTGTCTTTTAACCCTTACGTGCAGACTTTCAAGTCCCAAATTAAGCAAAAACGCGTTTTGCGGTGACTGTATAGAGCCTAAATCTCTCATAAGCTGAACCGTTGCCTTGGTTATATACGCACCCTCTATGCCGAAACGCTCGGTATAAACTACGCCGTGATAACTTTCATCGGGCGTACAAAGGCAGGCAAACTTTTCGGGGTACTTCGTCCAGTCAAATTTACCCGAATCGACTATACAACCGCCGATTGCCGCACCGTGACCGTCCATATACTTTGTTGTGGAATGTGTTACAATATCCGCTCCCCACTCGAAAGGACGGCAGTTTACGGGTGTTGCAAAGGTATTGTCAACTATCAGCGGAACGCCGTGTGCGTGAGCCGCATTTGCAAACTTTTCAATATCTAAAACGGTAAGTGCAGGGTTTGCTATTGTTTCGCCGAAAACCGCCTTGGTGTTGGGTTTAAAGGCGTTATTTAATTCCTCCTCGGTACAGTCCGGAGATACAAACGTAAAATCTATTCCCATACGCTTCATAGTTACGGCAAACAGATTATAGGTACCGCCGTAAATAGAAGAAGACGATACTATATGGTCTCCGCAAGACGCAATGTTAAACACCGCAAAGAAACTTGCCGCCTGACCGGAGGAAGTAAGCATAGCCGCCGTACCGCCCTCCATATCGCAGATTTTAGCCGCCACGGTATCATTGGTGGGGTTTTGAAGACGTGAATAAAAATACCCTTCTGCCTCAAGGTCAAAAAGTTTACCCATATCGGCACTCGTCTCATATTTAAAAGTAGTACTCTGAATAATCGGTATCTGACGCGGTTCTCCGTTTTTAGGGGTATAACCGCCCTGTACACATTTGGTTTCTATTTTATAATCGCTCATATAAAACCCTCGCTTATAATTAACATATATATTAAAGTATACACATTTTTAAATATTCGTCAAGGGCTAACACCGTTAAATTTTACACTTCAACTATTTTTAACGTATTGGTTTTTCCGCTTATACCTACGGGAGAGCCTGCCGTTATAACCGCCTTATCGCCTTTTCTTAAAAGTCCGTTTTGCACCGCCTTTGATACTGCGTGGGAAAAGAGTTCGTCGGTGTTTTTCTGCCTTTCGGTAAGCATAGGTATAACTCCCCAATTAACCGACAGTTGATGATAACTCTTTATATTATACGTCGCACCGATTATACTTACATTCGGACGGTATTTAGACATATTTCTTGCGGTATCACCGCTGTCGGTCACCGCTATTACCGCGTCTGCACCCACAGCGTTTGCCGCCACGTTTGCCGCACTGCATATAGCGTCGGTAAGACTTCCGTGTTCTCCAGGCTCGCCGAAATTTAAATACGAACCCAACTTAAAGGCGTCTTTTTCGGCGGTTTCACAGATTTTTGCCATAACCCCTACCACTGCGGCAGGGTTTTTGCCTATTGCCGTTTCTCCCGAAAGCATTACCGCACTTGTAGAATCGAAAACCGCATTTGCAACGTCGGATATTTCCGCCCTTGTAGGTGACGCATTTTCTATCATAGACTCTAACATCTGGGTTGCCGTTATCGCCATTTTACCGTTTAAAAAACATTTTTTAATAAGCGTTTTTTGTATTGCAGGCAGTTTTTCAAAAGGTACTTCAACCCCCATATCTCCCCTTGCTACCATTATGCCGTCGCTGACAGATAGTATATCATCAAAATATTCTATGCCGAACCTGTTTTCTATTTTTGCAATTATCTTTACATCCTTACCGCCAACCGAATCAAGAAACGCACGCATATCCAAAATATCCTGTTTCGTCCTTACGAATGACGCCGCAACCAAGTCTATACCCTGTTCAACACCGAATTTTAAGTCGGATGCGTCCTTTTCTGATATAAACGGCATATTTATATGCACATCGGGAATATTTACGCCCCTTGTGTTGCCGAGTTTTCCGCCGTTTACTATAAGACATTTTATTTCGGTGCTTTTTGTTTCAAGTACCGAGAGTTCTATTTTGCCGTCATCTATTAACACCCTGTCACCCTGTTTAAGACATTCGCAAAGTCTGTCGCAGTTCACATAACACCGCGTCGCATCGCCCACAACAGGCAGTGTTGTAAGGGTAAACTGACTACCCGTAACAAGCATTACCCCGTCGCCCTCTACAACGCCTGTCCGTATTTCAGGGCCTTTGGTATCAAGCATTATCGCAAGCGGTACATTAAGCTCCTTTCTCACCCTTTTTACCGTTTCTATGTTTTCACGGTGAAAATCGTGTGTTTGGTGCGAAAAATTAAGGCGTGCCACATTCATACCGTTTTTTATCATTCCGACAAGTGTTTTTTCGTCCCTGCAAGCAGGTCCTAATGTACATATTATTTTGGTTTTTCTCATACTCTCATTCCTTTTGGTTATATATAAATAATATTAACCAAAAAAATGAAAATACACATCTGCCCAAAGTAAAAAAGTGTCGATTTCCCGACACTTTTTCTAAAACATATATCCTATTAGATTTTTTATTTTTTCAACCGGTTTTTGTAATATTCTTAATGCATTGTTTTTTATACTTTCTGTGTTTTTATATACAACTTTCAGGTAAATCTTTTCTACTGTTGCCTGCCGTATCAAATCTATTAAAGTGCATACTATATAAACTGCCAATATATCTATAACCGCGTATATAACAAAAAGCTTTGAATTAAAGAGATTTTCAACCCTTAATAGCCTTTCCCAAAGGTACGGACGGACTATATTATTATCGTGAATAAGGTATACACCAAAAGTAGCACTTGAAATAATATTTATAATTTTACTGCTATACGGTTTGAGTTTTAAAAAACCGACAAACAACTCTATTGCCGAAATCAATATAAAGGGACTGTTTAAATTTAAAAAAATATAACCGTAATTTTCAAAAAATCCTATACCCATATTATTAAGTCTGCAACAGACTATTTTTGCAAAAATTGCCATAATCAAAATAAGCGATGAAAGCATAAAATTCTTTAAAGGTTTTTCGTTGGAAAAGCTTCCGTATTCGCGTATATAACCTGCTATAAAATACAAAACAACAAACCAGCCAAGTTCATTAAACCCATATGATACCCCAATAAGAGATGGCATAACAGACCATATTATAAAAAACGTTAATATTGTTCTTTTTACAGTAATTCTGTCTGTATGTAACGCTTTATTAAGCAGGGGAGATATGAGCATTAAGACTATAAAATCTGTCATAAACCAATATGCACCATTGCCTATTGGAAACATAGTTCTTATAAATAAAAACAACTTACCAACAAAGTTGGCGGATGAAAATGTTTTATAAAATATCAAAACAATTACCAGAGAATAGAATAAAACTTCGCTTATAATTTTTATTAGCTTGTTTAAAGTAAACTTTGAACGGCACATAAAGTATCCTGAAATCAATATAAAACACGATACACCCAATTTGCCTCCGGATTCAAAAATGTGAAGTAAATAGTGATTGACCGAAATGGGCGTTTCTTCTATTTTAAACCCGTGTACCGCAAAGTGATGTGCAACAATTAACAGCATACTGATTATTCTTAAAATTTCAAGATTTGAATTTCTTGTTTTTTTATTTTCTGCCATAAAATGCCCCCACATATAATACATAATAATTATATATTGGCGGTAATCTTATGTCAAGAAATTCTAAATGTTTTTAAATCCCTCGCCTATAATTTCACCCGCTTCGCCTACCACCGTAAACGCCTTTTCGTCACATTCTTTAATAATCGAATAAATCGCCGACACCTCGTGACGTCTTACGGTGCACATAAGCATTGTCCTGTTTTCACCCGTATAACCGCCTACTGCGTTTATACGGGTAACACCTCTGTGCATACGCTCGGCTATTTGTTTGCATATATCATCGGGAAAAGAGGTCACAATATATATTATCTTACCCTTGTCCGCACCGTAAAGCAGGGTATCCATTACCCTTGAGGACGCGTACATTGATATTACCGAATATAACGCACTTTCTATATTTCTATAAGTTACTGTTGCAACGGCTATTACAAAGGCGTCCATAAAAAGTATAAGTCTGCCGACGGTAAGGTGACGGAATTTTTTATTTATCAACTTCGCGATAATATCCACTCCGCCCGTTGTAGCACCACGCATTAAAACAATACTCAGTCCTGCGCCCATAATTATTCCGCCGAAAACACAAGCCAATATCTTGTCCGTTTTAAAGGCGGGTAATAACGTTTCGGCAAGTTCCATTAAAACAGAAAGAACAGATGTTGCAACGGCGGTTTTTATGATAAACATTCCGCCTAATTTAATAAAGCCCAATATAAGTATGGGTACATTCAGTACAAAAAGAATTAAACCGCTCGGTATCCCCGACAGATAATTTACCGCCGTTGCAATTCCCGTTATTCCGCCGGGGGATATCTCGTTTGCCGAAACAAGCATTGTAACCGCCGAAGAATATATTGCACACCCAACAACGTACAGCAGTATATCAACGGCAAAGTCAGTTATTTTTTTCTTCAAGTTTTTTCGTTCCTTTGTTTTTTATTTAAAGATTTTGTTTGACAGACTTTCTGCGTACATTGAAAGTGCGGTAAAGTCCATAGCGTCAACGTAGTATTTTTCCAACTCGTCGTGTACGCTTTTTGCCCTGCTTAGAGTGCTTGAAGCGGTAAGCAAAAGTTCCCTTGCCACCCTGCGGTTAAAGAGCATTCTCGGACGGTCGTGATGCATTTGCGAAACGTCGGTAAAACGTCTTGCGTGAATTCTTCTTTCACCGCTTTCAAAATTCATATATTCGCTTTCTCTTACAATGGCAAGCGACAGTTCGGGTATCAGAATGTGGTCACACATTTCACTGGGCAGGAATGAATTTTTAAGCGTTATTATCTCATATCCGAAATTTAGTGCGTAATTCCTTACCGCATCTGTTATTATACCCGCTACACCGCCGTATTTATCATCAATAATAATGACGTTTTCAAAAAAGTCGGTAACCGTACCCGAATATGACACAACGCCTAAAGGCGTTATACCGCCTATAAACCTTATCCATTCTTTACCTTTAACACCCGATTTTTCAGGTATATATTTTTTACACAAATTAAGAGCAAATGCTTTTGTTTTATCCACGTCTGCCAAAAGACGGGAAAGTTTTAAATTATCGTATATAAGTTCTCCGCACGCCGAAAGATACCCCGATACCGCCTTGTGAAGAAGTTTGTTTTTATTTGTAACATCTATTATCTGCTTTTCTTTTGACGCCAATTTTTCTGCGTCCCAAAAAGCACCTAAATTTATTATTTCTTCGCACGCACCGGGGTATTTGGGCTCTACAACGTGGGGGGAAGTGCCGTCAAGAAAAACCGTTTTCATATCTTTTATTATTATTCCGTCAAGGGAACTCGGGTCGGAACTGCAAACGCAAAGTTCTGTGCTGTGTCCGTACCTTTCTGCCGCCGACACCATATATTTTATAAAAGACGATTTACCCGTACCCGGACCGCCCTTAATAATGTATGCCCTCCAACCGTCGCCTGCAAGGTAACTGTCGGAAAAGTGTGAAACAAAGCCCTCGCAGGAATTAGCACCCAAAAAGTATTTAGGGTATGTATTTTTCATAAAAAAGCCTCCAAAACCCAAATTTTAACCTTATATCACATATTATTCCGCAAATACCGCTTTGACACAAAGGTAAATATATGGTATACTTTTTTAAAAGAGTCGGTTGTGCGGTTGCGAATACATTTAAAGTATTTGAGGAAAGTCCGAGCCCCGCAGGGCAGAATAACGGCTAACAGCCGCCGAGGGTGACCTCAGGGAGAGTGCAACAGAGATATACCGCCAAAGCAATTTGGTAAGGGTGGAAAGGCGAGGTAAGAGCTCACCGGCTGACCGGAGACGGTGCAGTCCTGTAAACCCTATTCGGAGCAACGCTGACTACGGCTATACGTTTGCCCGACGTGCCGTGAAAAGCGGCTTGAGCGTATGGAGTAATCCTGCGTCGAGATAGATAACCGTGCAAGACAGAACTCGGCTTACAGACCGACTCTTTTTTTACTAAAAAATGCTTGACCTTTTGAGGGTAGTGTGGTATAATGCTTTTACCTCTGGAAGGTTCTTTTTTTTTGCGAAAAGTACCTGTTCAACGTGGTTCTACCCTATATTGTATAGTGCTTTCCGAAAGTTCCGATATATGGGATTTTTTGGTACAGTTGGGGTGTCGCCATAATGAGGGAGGCGTTTACTTTTACAGCATAAATTTTATGTTGGGTAAAAGCAAAAAATATTTCCGTAAAGCGGGAGGTGCCGTTATGAGAGTTAAAATCACACTCGCTTGCTCAGAATGCAAGCAACGCAACTACAACACGATGAAAAACAAGAAAAACGATCCCGACAGGCTCGAAATGAACAAGTATTGCAGGTTCTGCAGAAAGCACACCTTGCACAAGGAAACGAAGTAAGGAGGACGAAAAAATGAAAACTGTCAATAAGATTTGTCAGATTTTAGCTGTGGTCTTCTCGGTTGTATCTTTGGCTCTTTTCTTTACCAAGTTTGCAACAGTAGTTTCCGGCGGTGCAAATGTTGATTTTGTCGGTGCGGCGTTAGGTTTCGGAAGCAAGAAAGAATTAGCTGACGGAACGGTTGTCGATATGGCAAGGTCGGCAGATATTCTTTTCTGCTTTTGGCTTACAGTAATAGGAGTTGTTTTAAGTGTATTTGCCTTTAAGTCTAAAACAGTGAGATACTTTGCTCCTGCGTTTGGACTCGGTACCGGCATTTATATGTTGGTAATAGCACTGAGCAGTCCTTGGAAGTTTGTCGATACGCGTCCGCTTGAAAACGTTACGGCGGTTTCGTATTCGGCGTTTGTACTTCTTACAGCCATATCCCTGTTTGTTTTCGCGGCTTTCGGTATTGCATACCTCTTGATAGACGATTATCTTGAGGTAAAGGAGTCGAATGGCAAGAAGCTTACCATTCCAAAACGCGTAATACGTTTCTTACGTGACTATAAGAGCGAAATCAAGAAGATAGTATGGCCGGGCTTCAAAGACGTTTTTAAGAACACCGTAATAGTTCTTATTATGTGTCTGCTCGTGGGAATACTCATCTGGTTGCTTGACTTCGGCTTAGGACGTTTACTTGAACTTATACTCGGTCAGTAGTCCGTCAGGAGGCAAGGAATATGTCTGACAGTAGTGAAGCAAAATGGTATGTAGTGCATACCTATTCAGGCTATGAAAACAAGGTCGCGAGCGACCTTGCCACAATGGTCGAAAGCAGGGGAATGCAGGACCTCATTCAGGATATTAAAATTCCTACTGAGACTGTAACGGAGATTAAGGACGATAAAACCCGAGAGGTTGAAAGAAAGATTTTCCCCGGCTACGTTCTTATTAAGATGATAGTCACTGATGACAGTTGGTACGTAGTGCGTAACATACGCGGATGTACCGGTTTTGTCGGTCCGGCATCGAAGCCCGTTCCGCTTACCGAAAGCGAAGTAGCGGCACTCGGCGTTGAGAAGCACAGCGTTGAAGTAGGGTATGCAATAGGCGACAATGTTAAAATCATCAGCGGACCGCTTGAGGGTTACGGCGGTGTTGTTAAGACGCTTGACGTTCAAAACAACAACGTTTGCGTTATACTCTCGATGTTCGGCAGAGAGACTCCGGTTGAGCTTGAACTTGACCAGATATCGCTTGCCGACGATTAAATGTTAATACGCATAAAATGCTTATTAACTCCGGCACACAAAATATTTTGCGGTTAAGGTAAACCGTCCGCAGGATATTAAGCAACGGTGTGTCACGGTGGGAGGAGTAAGTATACGATTACTCCGCCAAGTGTTAAAGAACACGGTTACCACGAATAATGGAGGTGCTTATAATGGCTCAGAAAATCACAGGTTACATTAAATTGCAGATTCCTGCAGGAAAAGCAACACCGGCTCCGCCGGTAGGTCCTGCACTCGGACAGCACGGTGTAAACATTATGGAGTTTACAAAGGCGTTCAACGAGAGGACAAAGAATGACGCAGGTCTTATTATACCGGTAATCATAACCGTATATGCAGACCGTTCGTTCAGCTTTGTCACCAAGACGCCCCCTGCCGCAGTTCTTATCAAAAAGGCTTGCGGTATAGAAACCGCGTCCGGTACACCTAACAAAACGAAGGTTGCCAAGATAACGAGCGAGCAGGTAAGAAAGATTGCTGAAACAAAGATGCCCGACCTTAACGCTGCTACGATAGAAACCGCTATGAGTATGATAGCGGGAACTGCACGCAGTATGGGTATAGAAGTAGTCGACTAATTCTCTCTCGTGGGAGGAAAATTCCGATTTAACCACTTATTGGGAGGTAAAATTTAATGAAACACGGAAAAAAATATAACGACGGTGCAAAACTTATCGAAGCAGGTAAGTTTTACGACGTCAATGAAGCAGTAGAGGTAGCAGTAAAGACCGGTACTGCAAAATTTGATGAAACGGTAGAAGTACACGTACGTCTCGGTGTTGACTCACGTCACGCAGACCAACAGGTAAGAGGTGCTGTAGTACTTCCGAACGGAACAGGTAAGACTGTAAGAACGCTTGTATTTGCGAAAGCAGATAAAGCAGATGCTGCAAAGGAAGCAGGCTCTGATTATGTAGGAGCAGAGGAACTTGTAGCAAAAATTCAGAATGAGAACTGGCTTGATTTTGACGTTGTAATAGCAACACCCGATATGATGGGCGTTGTAGGACGTTTAGGTAAGGTATTAGGCCCCCGCGGACTTATGCCGACACCAAAGGCCGGTACTGTTACACCCGACGTTGCAAAGGCAGTAACCGAAGCAAAGGCAGGTAAGATTGAGTACCGTCTTGACAAGACAAACATCATTCACTGCCCGATAGGCAAGGTTTCTTTCGGTGCTGAGAAGTTACAGGAAAACCTTGACACTCTTATGAGTGCCATAGTAAAGGCAAAGCCGGCTGCTACAAAGGGACAGTATATTAAGTCCTGCGTAATAGCAACAACTATGGGACCCGGAATAAAACTCAATGTTGCTAAATTCGGTGCATAATAAGTTTTAAAAAGAGTATCGCCGCCTCATACGAGGCGGCGAATTTTTTATAAAAGAAGATATTTGACAAATTATGCAGAACGTTGTAATATATTGACAGTGCATTAAGCACTCTTTGAGGTTACCATAACGGTAGGCGGTTAGTCCTCTTCTTTTAAGAGGGCAACTTTTCGCCCTCGGAAAGGGGGCGGTGCTTATGGTTACATACGGTGATTTGTTCCTTTTGGGAACTTTCATAGTTGCAATTATAACACTTGTTATTACAATAACAAAAAAGAAATAACCGCCCAAGCTCGAACTTAGCGGTTATTTCATTACACTAATTTGGGCTAACCGTCTATCGGTAACCTCACTGCTTTTATTATAGCAGAAAATAAGAATTTGTCAAATGTTTTTTTATTTTGTTATGTTATACCTCAGCATTCAAACCCGAACCGGATTTTGGAACAAGAATTTTCTGCTGTGGCTTCGTTAAAATACTCGTAAATCCGTCAGCCTATGGGCGACAATGAGCCCAAAGACGCCTAAAAAACCGCCCTTTTAGGCTGGTTGGGGTTTAAATGTTGAGGTATAAATTTTATCGGACAAAAGTGCTAATTGGGTAATATTTAACTGTTCGCCCCTGACGGTGGGCTCTAAATCTATTTCCTCTAAAATCTTTCGTAAAACATCTTTATCTATACTAAGGGTGTTTGAAACGGTATTTAAAAGGGTTTTTCTGCGTTGTGCAAAGCACGCCTTTACCACCTTAAAAAACGTCTTTTCATCATTAACGTTTATCGGAGGGTTTTGCCTTATTTCAAGTTTGATAACGGCGGAGTCTACTTTAGGTGACGGCAGGAAACATTCTCTTTTAACATCAAAAAGTATGTTTGCACTCGAATAATAATCAACCGCTACGGTAACCGCACCCGCCTGTCTGCTACCAACTTTGGCACAAAGACGCTCTGCCGCTTCTGCTTGTACCATAGCAGTAATACTGTCAATGTTAAGTTTGCTTTCAAGCAACATCATAATTATAGGTGACGTGATATAATACGGCAAGTTTGCACATACACAAACCTTTTTGCAGTCTGTAAATTTTTCTGCAATCATCTTTTTAAGGTCAAGTTTCATAACGTCACCGAAAACTACTTCTATATTATTAAAATCTTCAAGAGTTTTAGAAAGTATCGGTTTCAGCCGTTCGTCAATTTCTATTGCAACAACCCTTTTTGCCCTCTTTGCAAGTTCTCTTGTAAGTACACCCACACCGGGACCAATCTCAATAACCCCCGTGTTTTCATCGCAGGATAATTCTGCCATTTTAGGGCATACACTGCCGTCTATAATAAAATTCTGTCCCAAAGACTTTTTAAATGAAAATCCCGACGTATCAAGCAGTTTTTTAAGTTCGTTTATATCCGAAAGGTTCATAATATCTCCGTTTCTTTTGTTTTATTACATTATATAATATAGTATTTACTCTTTCAAGAAATTTTTAGTTGAGAAAACTATTATAATATAGTATAATGGTTAAAACGATATTTTGGATGTGAATTATTTTGGATAATAGGTATTATGATAACGTCATAGCGGAAATGCAACCGTTCCTTGACGAACAAAACTTCAAAAAAAATAAAGACGGCATTTTTTTAAACGATAAAAAAGCGGTTAAAATAGATTATGACGAAACAAGACAGATGTATGTTTTGTCTACCGCGGATATAAATGAGGGTACGGCATGGGAATATACTATGGCATCGTCATTTCTTTTTGACGATACGCAGACCGAAAAGGACGCCGAGTCTGTCGGAATAGACTTTACCGAAACCTTAAGAAAGAGTTTAGGAATAAAAAACAAAAGACCTGCTGTGTCGGGCGATATAGACCTGCCTACGGCACAAAAGGGCAGTGCTTTAAACGTAGCGGGTTTTACAAAGAAAGTGCTTGATGTATTCCCGCAGTATAAGGACACATATAAGGAGCATATAGCAAAGTACGGAAACTTCCTTTATATGAATTTCTTTTCCTATACCCTTATTCCGCAAATAATCGCCGTACTGACAGAAAACAATAAAAAAACGGTAAAAAAATTATTTGAACTTTTAGAGGCAGGATACATTCAAGGCGATAAGGACACTGCAAATATCGTTGTAGCGTCGCTTGCCGCCGCAATAATAAAGGACGGAAGTATTAAAGACACCGCACTTTCAATGCTTGAAAACAATTCACATCTTAAAGGTTCGGTTGAGGCTTTTGTACCTGTGCTTTCATCAAACAAAAAACTCTCATCCGCTCTAATAAAATAAAAATTTACGGAGGAATTATTTATGAATGTTTTACTCATTATTGTTATTGCAATTGTTGTGATACTGTTTTTCTCAAATGTACGCATAGTACCGCAGGCAACACAGTATGTAACGGAATTTTTAGGAAAATACAAATCTACGTGGGACGCAGGTATTCACGTAAAAGTACCGTTTATCGAGAGAATAGCAAAGAAGATAACCTTAAAAGAGCAAGTGCTTGACTCACCTCCTCAGCCCGTTATCACAAAAGATAATGTAACTATGCAGATAGATACGGTAGTATACTTCCGTATATTTGACGCCTGCCTTTATACCTACGGTGTAGTAAACCCGATAAACGCACTTGAAAATCTTACCGCTACGACACTTCGTAATATAGTAGGCGAAATGGAACTTGACGGAACACTTACTTCAAGAGATACCATAAATTCCAAAATGACCGCTATTTTAGACGAGGCTACCGACCAGTGGGGAATAAAGGTAACCCGTGTTGAACTTAAAAACATTATACCGCCTGCAGAAATTCAAAACGCAATGGAAAAGCAGATGAAGGCAGAGCGTGACCGCCGTGAAACACTGTTGCAGGCTGAGGGACACAAGGCTGCCGCTATCACCCGTGCAGAGGGCGATAAGCAGGCTATGATATTAGCGGCAGAGGGTGAACGTGACGCAAGGATAGCAAGAGCCGAGGGTGAAGCAAAGGCAATTTACCTTTCCAAAAAAGCGGAGGCAGACGGTCTTATAGCACTAAAAGAGGCAGGTGTTGACTCTGCTGTATTGGAACTCAAAAAATACGAGGCACTTGTGAATATGGCAAACGGAACGGCGGCAAAACTTATAATTCCGACCGATGCAGTAAACACCGTTACAAACAACGCAGTATTTTCCGAAACAACGGGACTCGGCGATACGACAAAGCCGAAAGAATAGATGAACGGGCGGATGTGGGCATCCGCCCCTACTGCTAAACCGCCGATACTTTTAGTATCGACGGTTTTTTCTTGCTCTTAAAAAGTCTTCAAGTATTATTACGGCGGCAACGGCGTCTACAACCTGTTTTCGCTTTTTGCCCCTTGTATCGGTCATATTAAGATAGTTATGAGCGGAAACGGTGGTACATCTTTCGTCCCACATTTCTACACTCTTACCGCTCTTTTGTGAAATAAGTTTTGCCGTTTCCTCACATTCTTTTGCTTTAAAACCACTGCTTCCATCCATATTTTTTGGAAGCCCCACTACTATAAGTTCGGCGTTATACTCGTCTGATAAAGCACATATTTTATCTACCAAACGTTCGGTATTATACTCAGTTATTACGGTTTTCGGAAATGCAAAACCCTCGTCCTTATCGGAAACGGCAATACCTGTTCTCGCCTTTCCTAAGTCTACCGACATTATAATCATCTTTTATCACCGATAAAAGTATAACACAAATAATTTTAATTCGCAACCACTTCGTTTTTAAGTTCTTCGCCGTTAAAATACGCTTTAAAATTTTCCATTGTTGTTTTTGCGATACCGTCAAGTGCCTCTCGCGTTAAAAACGCCTGATGGGAAGTTACTATGACGTTAGGCATTGAAATAAGGGTGGAGAGTTTGTCGTCGCGTATTACTTCTTCCGACTTATCCTCAAAAAACAGCGACGCTTCTTCCTCGTATACGTCAAGACCTGCCGCACCTACCTTGCCCGATTTTATGCCGTCTATCAGTGCCGAAGTATCAACAAGTTGCCCTCTTGACGTGTTTATTATATATACGCCGTTTTTCATTTTAGAAAGTGTTTCCCCGCAAATGATATGCTTGTTATCCTTTGTGAGCGGACAGTGCAGAGAAATTATATCACTTTTTATGAGCAGTTCGCCCAAGGTTACATACTCACCGCAAAATTCATCATTTTCGTACGGGTCATATCCAAGCACGTTCATATTAAAACCTTTACAAACGTCTGCAAAGCATCTTCCTATTTTACCCGTACCTATAATTCCCACAGTTTTGCCGTTAAGGTCAAAACCTGTCAGTCCCTCAAGAGAAAAATTATGGTCACGGGTTCTTATATATGCCTTATGAAGTTTTCGGTTTAAGGTTAAAATCATACCCATAGTATGCTCCGCTATTGCGTAGGGCGAATATGCAGGCACTCTTAAAACCTTTACTCTGCCCTGTGCTGACTTTAAATCTACATTGTTATATCCCGCACAACGCATTGCAATTACACCTACACCGTAATTGCTCAGTGCGTCAATAACGCCTTTGTCTATCGTATCGTTTACGAATGCACAAACACCGTCACAGCAAGCGGCAATGCTCACCGTATCCGAATTCAATTTGTTTTCAAAAAACCTTACGTTTATATCCTCGTCCGCAAATTTTTTAAAACTTGCAACATCGTACGGTTTGGCATCAAAAAAAGCAACTGTTTTCAAAAAAACATCTCCCGATTTTTTCTTTTATTTTATTATTACACTCTTTTTGATGCATATACAACAAGCCGACGCTTTTCGCATCGGCTTAGTTTTTAGTAGGGGCGGATGCCCACATCCGCCCGCTTATAGTTTTTATTGTTTAGCGACTGGAATATTTCTTGCGTGCAACGTAGGAAGTATGCAAATCGTGGTGAGCCTTATGACCGCCAAAGCCGTCATACCACTCGCTGTAAAGTGTCTTTACAACAGGTGACTCGTGTGACTTACGAAGTGCCGAAGCCTTATCTTGGTCATATAAAGCCTTTGCACGGACTGCCTTAAGGTCAACCGTATCGCGTACATACTGTGGCTGAATCGGCTGACCGCCACCGTTTACGCAACCGCCGGGACAACCCATTATTTCAACAAAGCCCCAACCGTCAGGATTGCCTGCTTTCATTCTGTCCATTACTACCTTTGCAGCGGCGGCACCGCTTGCAACAGCAACTTTAAGTTCCAAATCTGCTATCTTAACGGTAGCCTGCTTAAGTCCCGCAGTACCTCTTACCGCCTCAAAATCTATATCGGTATTATCCTTGCCTGTAAGCCAATCGTTAGCAGTTCGAAGAGCCGCTTCCATAACACCGCCGGTAGCACCGAATATTACTGCCGCACCCGTATCTTCGCCGAGCGGATTATCAAATTCCTCATCGGGAAGTGATGTGAAGTTAATGCCTGCACGGTCAATCATTCTGCCGAGTTCTCTTGTTGTAATAGCAATATCAACATCGGGTACGCCTGCCGCAGATTCGTCATCTCTGCCTATCTCAAACTTTTTAGCGGTACAGGGCATAACGGATACTACAACTATATCTTTAGCGTCAATACCTGCTTTATTTGCCCAATAGGTCTTAATGACCGCACCTGCCATCTGTTGCGGTGACTTACAACTTGAGAGGTGGTCTATCATATCAGGATAATAGAATTCGCAGAACTTAACCCAACCGGGTGAACAGGAAGTAATCATCGGAAGAACTCCGCCGTTTTTAATACGCTCTACCAACTCATTTGCTTCCTCTACTATCGTAAGGTCGGCGGCAAAGTCGGTATCAAATACCTTATCAAAACCTAATCTATGGAGAGATGCTACCATTTTACCCTCAACGTTTGAGCCTATCGGCATACCGAAACATTCGCCCAAAGTGGCACGGATAGACGGAGCGGTTTGTACAACAACCGTTTTTGTCGGGTCAGAAAGTGCTTCCCAAATCTTATCGGTATCGTCCTTTTCGGTTAATGCACCCGTAGGACAAACAGCGGTACACTGTCCGCAGGAAATACAGGGTGTGTTATTAAGCGAAAGGTTAAACGCCTGACCGATATTTGTATCAATACCGCGGTCATTAGCACCGATAACGCTTACATACTGCTCTTTACAAACAGCAACACAGCGACGGCAAAGTATACACTTATTATTATCCCTTACAAGGTGGGGCGTTGACATATCGAGTTCATACTCAGGTTTAAAGCCCTCAAACGTAGTGTCCTCTACGCCGTAGTCACGGCAGAGTTTCTGAAGTTCGCAGTTTGTGGAACGAACACAGGAAAGACACTTCTTTTCGTGGGTTGAAAGGATAAGTTCGAGTGTAGTCTTTCTTGCTTTTTGAATTTTCTCGGAGTTTGTAAGTACTTCCATACCCTCGCTTACGGGGTAAACGCAGGCGGTAACAATACGGAAACCTCTGCCCTCGTTAGCCTCAACAACGCAGATACGGCAAGCACCTATCTCGTTCTTTTCTTTCATAAAGCAGAGTGTCGGAATTTCGATACCTGCTGTGCGGGCTGCATCAAGAATGGTGGAGCCCTTTGGTACGCTTACTGCAATACCGTTAATTTTTACGTTAATCATATCCATTTTATTTACGGCTCCTTTCTTAAATCTTACTGATAGCCTTAAACTTACAGTTGCTCATACATACGCCGCATTTAACGCACTTGTCAGGGTCGATTTCGTATGACGGAAGTTTATGACCTTCTGCAACATAGTCTGTCTTGTGAATAGTGGACGCAGGACAATTTTTAGCACACATACCGCAACCGATACACTTATCTTTATCAATCGTAAATGTAAGCAAATCTTTACAAACGCCTGCGGGACACTTCTTATCTACAACGTGAGCAATATATTCATCTCTAAAGAACTTAAGTGTTGCAAGGACGGGGTTAGGAGCAGTCTGTCCGAGACCGCACAAAGAGTTTTGCTTAATATACATACAAAGTTCTTCGAGTTTATCAATATCTTCGAGAGTACCCTTACCTTTGGTAATCTTATCGAGCATTTCAAGAAGTCTTTTTGTACCTACACGGCAGGGCGTACACTTACCGCAAGACTCGTCAACCGTAAACTCAAGGAAGAATTTTGCCATATCAACCATACAGTTGTCTTCGTCCATAACTATAAGACCGCCTGAACCCATCATACAACCGATTGCAGTAAGGTTATCGTAGTCAACCTCGGTATCAATAAGGGAAGCAGGGATACATCCGCCCGAAGGACCGCCCGTTTGAGCGGCTTTGAACTTCTTACCGTTAGGTATACCGCCACCGATATCCTCTATAATATGACGAAGCGTAGTACCCATAGGAATTTCAACAAGTCCCGTATGCTTTATCTTACCGCCTAAAGCGAATACCTTTGTACCCTTTGACTTCTCTGTTCCCATAGATGCAAACCAATCTGCACCTTTAAGGATAATCTGCGGAATGTTTGCAAAGGTTTCAACGTTATTTTCAACCGTCGGTGAATTGTAAAGTCCCTTAACTGCCGGATACGGCGGACGCGGACGGGGTTCACCTCTGTTACCCTCGATAGAGGTCATAAGTGCGGTTTCCTCACCGCAAACGAATGCACCTGCACCAAGACGGATATAAAGGTCAAAATCAAATCCCGAGCCGAAAATGTCTTTACCCAAAAGACCATATTCGCGAGCCTGATTGATAGCAATCTGCAAACGTGCAACCGCAATAGGATACTCTGCACGAACATAAACGTAACCCTTTGTAGCACCTATTGCATAACCTGCTATTGCCATAGCCTCGATAACGCAGTGCGGGTCGCCCTCTAAAACGGAACGGTCCATAAATGCACCGGGGTCGCCCTCGTCGGCATTACATACAACATACTTTTGCGGTGCTTTATTCGGTGCACAAAGCGACCATTTACGCCCTGTCGGGAATCCACCGCCTCCGCGTCCGCGAAGTCCCGAATCGGTAACACACTTAATAACGTCTTCCGGTGTCATTTCGGTAAGAACTTTACCGAGTGCCTGATAACCGTCCATCGCTATGTACTCATCAATATTTTCAGGGTCTATTACACCGCAGTTACGAAGTACTACTCTGTTTTGTGATTTATAGAATGCCGTATCGCCTAAAGATACATTTTCTATAATATCCTTGGTGTCAACCCCCGTATCGTTATAAACAAGACGCTCTACTACACGTCCTTTGAGCAGATGCTCCTCAACGATTTCCTTTACGTCGTCTACCGTAACTCTGCTGTAAAACGTACCGTCCGGATAAATAATTACGACCGGTCCTAATGCACAAAGTCCGAAACATCCGGTTTGGACAAGTTTGATTTCATCCTCCAGTCCGTTAGCCTTGATGTTTTCTTCAAAGGCTTTTTGAATGGACTTACTGCCTGATGAAGTACAACCTGTACCGCCACAAATAAGTACTTGTGAACGAATCATATTTCTACCTCCCAAAATTATGCTTTACGGTTGGCTATTGTGTATTCTGATACAACGTTGCCACCCTTAATATGCTTTTCAACTACCTCTTTTGCCTTTTCGGCAGTCATCTTAACATAGGTAACCTTTTCCTTGCCTGCTTCGTATACTTCTACGACAGGTTCAAACTGACAAATACCTATACAGCCTGTTTGAGATACGGTTACTTTATGAGAAAGACCGCCTTTATTAACCTCCTCAACGAAGGTGTTGAGAACAGGACGTGCTCCTGCCGCTATTCCGCAGGTAGCCATTCCGACTACGATACGAACGTCACCCGAACCCTCACGAAGAACAACCTTGTCCTTCATTTTGTCTTTAATTGCCTGTAATTCAGCCAATGATTTCATATATATTGCTCCCTTTCTGAAATTTGTTTATTTAAAGTTCTCGGAATACTGTTCACGCAAATATTCCTCGACCCATTTAATAACCTCGTAACTGTTTAACGGTACTTCCCCTAACATTTCCCGCATCTGACGGGTATCAAGCGATACTTCATTTTCTGATTTAGTATGCTTAAATAAGAAATCTGTATCGGGGTGTCCCTGTAATAAAGTGGTGACCGTTGATACCGTGTCGCCGAGCGGTGTAAAATCAATATGATTTTTATTAAAAACCGCCTTTACGCAAGTACCGTGATTAGCGTCTGTTTTTGATATTATTTCAAAACTGCCGTCTGTAAGTTCTGCCGAAAGTTTTAAAAGCGGAATACCAAGTCCGACACTTCTTGTAGTCCTCGTAGTATAAAACGGGTTAGTTACCGATTTTAACACTTCTTCCGACATACCGCAACCGTCATCACGAATATTAAGCGACAGCGTGCTTTCGTCTTCTTTTATAAGTATTTCTACTAATGTTGCACCCGC
>JAKSQC010000069.1 GCA_024404325.1 Clostridia bacterium | reverse complement strand
CAAATTATTAAAAACGCAACAAATATAATATTGCTAAAATTAAAACTGTGTGATATAATATGCTTACCACACAAAATTTAATATGTGTAACTCGAAGTGTATATTTTTATCCTTTGGTAAAAATGTATGCTCTATTTAGGCATTTCGAGTTATGCGTAAATTTTGTGTGGTAGCAAAACGGAGTCATACATTTTTCGGTGCGTGACTTCGGTTACGCACTTTTTTAGTTTTGTGAGTTTTTCTTTACAAATCTAAAGATATATGATAATATGTACTTGCGATACAACTTAATATGTAATCATTCTAGTTTAAGGTTGTTGTTTTTATTATGGTAAAAACGCACCCTTAGTTTTGACATCCTTAACGGAATGATTCAAAAGTTGTATCGCAACAATCGGGGTTATGCGTTTTTCGGTGCGTGGCTTCGGTTACGCAC
Organism: Clostridia bacterium; assembly: GCA_024404325.1. Lineage (GTDB taxonomy): Bacteria > Bacillota > Clostridia > Oscillospirales > Acutalibacteraceae > UBA737. Next base: position 3,343 of record JAKSQC010000069.1, on the reverse strand, counting down.
TTTTTTAATTTTTGCAGGTGGTAAAAATGGAATGTCTTAATAACTTTTGTATTTATCAAAAAGATGACGAATGTATGCTTGATGAAATAGAACTCGATATTAACGGCAGTTGTACAGAGTGCATTTATCCCGATATACCTACACATATATTGGAATATGAAAAAGAAAAATTAAGAAAAAAATACGAAACGGATAAGTACAATCCTTTATAAAAAAGCCGAGACTCACATTTTTTGTGAATCTCGGCTCTTTTGTGTTTTAACAACCACTTATTAAAGATTATTTAATATCTGTATTATTTCTTCTGCGTTGCTTACGATAAATTTTGCTCCGCTTTTTTCAATTTCCGATTTAGTACGGTAACCCCAAAGTACGCCGATAGGTAAAGCTCCGCTGTTTATTGCCGTTGCCATATCAGTCTGAGAATCTCCTACAAATACGCACTCTTCGGGTTTAACACCTAATTCACTCATAACTTCAAGAGTAAGTTTTGGGTCAGGCTTTGCAGGGTAACCCTCTCGCTTTCCGCAAACTATGTCAAACGAATCGCCTATAAGTCTTAAAACAACCTTTTCTGCCATTTCCTGTGCTTTGTTCGTAATAACGGCAGTTTTATAACCCAATTTTTTAAGGCTTGCAACTAATTCGGGCATACCGTCATAAGCGTATGTTTTATCATCACAGTGTTCCTTATAGTAGGGCATAAATATTTGGAGACATTTTTGTACCGTTTGCGTATCCCTTGCGTTTTCAGGTAAAGACCGTTCAATAAGTTTTGGTATTCCGTTACCTACAAAGTATTGATATTCCTTTAAAGTGTGACCTTTGTAGCCTAAGTTACCAAGTGCATAGTCCGCACTCGTTGCAAGGTCTAAAAGAGAGTCTGCAAGCGTACCGTCTAAATCGAATAATACTGCTTTTATCATTAAACTACACGTACTCTGATAACGCCTTCAACAGCAGATACCTTTTCTGTGATATCTTGCTTGTCAATATCTCCGACGTCAAGTATTGTGTATGCAAAGTCACCCTTTGACTTATTAAGCATATTCTCAATATTAACATTATTCTGTGCAACTATTCCGGTAACACCGTTAAGAATATTCGGTATATTTTTATGAATTACGCATATACGGTTTTTACCGCTTCTCGGCATTGAGATATCGGGAAGATTAACAGAATTTGTTATATTACCATTTTCAATGTAATCAATAAGTTCGCTTGCAGCCATAGCAGCACAGTTATCCTCAGATTCAGGTGTAGACGCACCAAGGTGAGGTATTGCAATAACGCCGTCTATATCGAGTAAATCGTCGGACGGGAAATCTGTAACGTAAGCCGCTACCTTACCCTCCTCAAGTGCTTTTTTAACGTCTGCCGAGTTTACAAGACCGCCTCTTGCAAAGTTAAGAATACGAACGCCGTCTTTCATCTTTGCTATTGTTTCCGCATTGATTAAATTCTTTGTGGAATCTAACAGCGGAACATGTACGGTGATATAATCGCAGTTTTCAAAAATTTCTTTAATATCATAAATATGAACTGCATTATGGGTTAAATTCCAAGCGGAATTTACAGAAAGATACGGGTCATAACCGTAAACGGTCATACCGAGATGGTTTGCCGCATTGGCAACCAAAACACCTATAGCACCAAGACCTATTACTCCTAACTTTTTGCCCTTAATTTCAGGACCTGCAAAAGCACTCTTGCCTTTTTCAACAAGTTTGCCTACCTCGTCGCCCTTGCCCTTAAGAGTTTTAGCCCACTCAATAGCGGATATAACACGTCTTGAACTGATTAAAAGACCTGCTAAAACCAATTCCTTAACGGCGTTGGCATTAGCACCGGGTGTATTAAATACTACAATGCCGTTTTCAGAACAACGGTCAATCGGAATATTATTAGTACCAGCCCCCGCTCTTGCTATTGCTTTAAGCGAATCAGGAAACTCAACATCGTGGAGGGCTGCAGAACGGACTATTGCACCGTCCGCATTTTCTACTTCCTCGCCTATCGTGTATTTATCGTCAAATACGTCAAGACCGATTTTTGAAATCTTGTTATACGTTTTAATCTTATACATTATGCATTTTCCTCTTCAAATTTTTTCATAAACTCAACGAGTTTCTCAACGCCCTCAATCGGCATAGCATTGTAAATAGAAGCTCTCATACCGCCAACCGAACGGTGTCCTTTAATATTAACAAAGCCTGCTTTTTTAGCCTCTGCTACAAATTTAGCATCGAGTTCCTCATTACCCGTTACAAAAGGTACATTCATAAGCGAACGGTCTTCGGGAACAACCGTACCCTTAAACAACTTACTTGAATCAAGGAAGTCATAGAGAACCTTTGCTTTTTTCTCATTGTACTTCTTCATTTGGGTTAGTCCGCCCATCTTCTTTATCCACTTGAATACAAGACCTGCTACATAAATGTTATAGCAAGGCGGGGTATTAAACATTGACGCATTCTCCGAATGTGTAGCATAATTAAGCATTGTAGGAGTGATATCCATAGCGTTGCCTATTAAGTCCTTACGGATTATAACTATTGTAACACCTGCGGGAGCAACGTTTTTCTGTGCACCTGCATAAAGTACGCCAAACTTCTTAACGTCTACCGGCTCTGACAAAATACAGCTTGAAATATCTGCTACAAGCGGAACGTCACCTGTATCGGGTAAAGTATGATACTTAGTACCGTAAATAGTGTTATTCATACAAATATGAACATAGTCAGCATCCTTATCAAAGTCTGCCGCAGTGGTCTTTGGTATATAAGAATAGGTCTTATCTGCCGAAGATGCAACCGCACGTGCTTCGCCGTATCTTGCAGCCTCTTTATAAGCCTTATTTGCCCACTGACCTGTGATTATGTAATCAGCCTTGTGGTTCTTATTCATAAGGTTAAGCGGTATCATTGCAAACTGTGTTGATGCACCGCCCTGCAAAAAGAGTACCTCGTAATTATCGGGTATCTCCATAATGTCACGCAAATCTGCCTCTGCCTGCTTAATGATTGCGTCATACTCTTTTGAACGGTGTGACATCTCCATTACAGACTGACCTGACTCGCCGTACTCAAGCATCTCCTCTGCCGCGGTACGAAGTACCTCTTCAGGCAACATAGAAGGACCTGCACTGAAATTATAAACTCTTGACATAAAATTACCTCCATATTAGCAACTGCTATATTTTATTTATCAATGTTACCATTATATTCAAAGTAAAACTGTATGTCAACAGGTTTGTTATTTTTTTGTCAATCTTTTGCAAAAACAACAAAAATAATAAAAAATATTGTTAATTTTTTAACAATAATTCGTTATTGACACTCAC
>JAKSQC010000068.1 GCA_024404325.1 Clostridia bacterium | reverse complement strand
CCGTAGCCCGAACCGTAGCCATAGCCCGAACCGTAGCCGTATTTACCGTACCCTTTCCTACTGTAGGAATATTTACGGTATGAATACCTTTTATCGTTCTTGGGATTTGCTCCGTTCATAATGGCACCTAAAACATTAACATTTGCAAGTTCAATGGCACCGAGTGTACGTTTAATTGTATCGTGCGGTGTAAACCCGTCACGCACAACAAGAATAATGCCCTCTGTACGTGGTGCAATAAGCAACGCATCGGAAACAACACCGATAGGAGGTGTATCAATAATTATTATACTGTAAAGCGGTTTTACCTTATCCATCAGTGCATCAAAACTTTTGCTACCGATAAGTTCTGAAGGATTTGGGGGTGTCTTGCCGGCTGTAATAACGTCAAGACATTCGTTAACACTCACAACCGCATCTTCAAACGTATCAAGCGTTGCCAAAACATTTGACAGACCGATTTCATTTTCAATCCTTAATTTTTTATGCACCGAAGAACGACGCATATCAGCATCAATAAGCAACACCTTATCGCCGAGTTGTGAAAATGCAATTGCAATATTTACGGCTGTGGTTGATTTACCTTCGCCTGCATTAGGGCTTGAAAAAACTATGACTCTTCCATTATCCTTACCTAATTGAAACATCAAATTGGCTCTTATTGATTTGTAAGCCTCTACTACCGCAAAAGGTACTTTTTTGATATCTGAACCTTTATTCTCCGTTTTCAAAGAAGTTTCATTTGTTTTGTCACTGTTAACATTTGCATTGTTATCTTTTTTAGTCGACATACGAGCCATACCTCCGTTTCTTGTAATTGGAACTTAAAATAACACCGTTCTCAAAATCAGGTATAACTCCGATAAGCGGAATATCATAATGTGCGACAAACTCTTCTTCGCCCTTAATAGCTTTATCCATTATATCGACCAACAAAACTGTAAGATACGCAACTACAGCACCGATAAGTGCCGCGGTTAAAACGGTATTTTGCGTATCGGGATATGTTTTAACGGTTCCCGACGCTTTTGATGCGACCTTTGCATTGGAAAACGGAATATAATCAGCAAGATAGTCACAAGAAAGTTCTGCAAACTGATTTACCAAAGATACAGCATGTTTTGGTTCGGTACTTTTAAACGATAAATCTACAAACAGCGTATTGCCTTCTCTTTTGGATATCGACGCCATCGACATTAAAGACTCGCGTGAGTAATTTGAACCGTACGGACTTTCCTTTTTCAGTTTTTGGTATAACTCCGGCGTTTTTAAAACGTCAATCGCCGTATCTATAATTCTTAGCGATGATGAAATATCAGAACCGTTTATCGAATTGACGGTTGATATTTCCTGAGTATAAGCGTCTATAAAAAAAGTACCGTTTGTAATAACTATAGATGCTTTTGAAACATACTGCGGAGTCGCCAAATATTTACAATATCCAAATGCGGCAACCGCAAAAATAACACCAACAATAATGAGAGCCCATATTCTTTTTAAGGCGAGTTGTAAAAAATACAAAATAGATATATCAGCCATAAACAACCTCTTCCCATAAATTTAAATGATAATTATAAATGTACATAAAATATGATAGCATAAAGATAAAATTTTTGCAACTGTTTTTTAATGTATACCTCAGCATTTAAACCTGAACCAGCCTAAAAAGGCGGTTTTTAGGCGTCTTTCGGCTCATTGTCGCCCATAGGCTATGCTAATCTAACAATTGTAAAACTTCCTGATATGAGTTGAAAATCTCAGAATATTTTTTATATGAATTGCTATAAACTTCAATGATGGCGTTGCCTGTAAAACCCGATTGCAAAGCGATATCCGTAAACTTTTTAAAATCAAAATCACCGCATAAGGGTAACAGACAGTCATTAGTTTCATTGCTGTCACTTATGTGAAGATGCTTGACGCTCTTTCCCAACAATTTTACCGCATCAAAGGGAGAATATCCTCCTCTTAAGCATTGTTTTACATCAATACAAAAGTGTGCATCGTCTTTTAGACTTTCTTTCATATGTCTTAAAAAATCAAGATTACTTGCCCTGCATTTTGCCACGTTTTCCTGTAATACCTGCACACCGTTTTTATTTACTTCTTCGGATATTTTATAAAATCTTTCAAAATACCCGTCATCATTTAAAACGTTATTCACCTTACCGCCGTGCATTATAATATATTTAGCACCAAACTCGGCCGCTATATCTGCATACCGTTTATAGTCCTCTATTCCCTCGTCATATCTCCTGTCGTATGACGAAAAAAGCATAAACGACTCGGCAAGCGACATTGTAGGATGAACCGATAATATTTCAATTCCGTAATAATCTTTGATTTTTATAAGTTCCCTTATAAATTCCTTTTTTAATTCACAGTTTGCATTAAAAAACACCTCTGTGTATTTCACACCGTTTTTACCTATTTCCTCTAAAGATTTTTCGGTTTCAAGGGGATAAAAACAGGAGGTGGATACGCCTATTTTCATAAAATTTCCTCCCTTGGAGTAACAAATAACGTTTTATTAGTAGTATATATAACCATACCCGGTTTTGCACCAGACGGCTTTTTTACATATTTTACGGGTGTATAGTCAACAGGGACATTAGAAGAATTTTCCGCCTTTGAATTTTTTGCCGCAAGACAGGCTGCAAAATACAATGATTCATCGCTTACCTCGTTACCGTCACAAAAAACCACCACGTGAGAACCGTGAATACCCTTGACGTGAAACCATAAGTCACTTTTCTTTGCAAGTACGGTAGTAATATAGTCGTTCTGCACATTATTCTTTCCGACTAATATTCGGTAACCCTCTTTGCTTTTAAATTCCTTTAAAGCCATACCCTGTTTTTTTTGCTTTTTATTGTGCCTTTGAGTTTTTATATATCCACCGTTAATAAGTTCATTTCGTATATCTTCAACATCTGCAAAACTTGTACTGCGTGACAAACTGTCAAGCACACTGTCAAAATACTTAAGTTCTTCTCTGTCTTCTTTAGTAAGTTTAGTAAGCGTTTGCTCGGCAGTATAACTTTTTTTATATTCTTTAAAATAATTTGATGCATTTGCAGATACACTTATTGCAGGATTAAGCGGTATTTCAACAGAACTTAAATTTTCATCGTAAAAATTCTGTACAACCGCTTTTTCGCTTCCGTTTTCTATTAAATGTATATTTGCCTTTATAAGTTCCCCGTATATACGCAGTTTTTCTCTGTCCTTGCATTTTTCGAGTTCTGTAAGTCTTGATAACAGACGGCGGTTTGTCCTTGCAATGAGATTGTTTAAAAGTTTTGTTACGTCTGCCGACGCTTTGCGTATTCGGGCATTATTCTCTCGCTCTGTATAAAAAGCGTCAAGAAGTTCGCTGTAAGAAGTAAAAACTTTGCTTTTATAAAGACTTCCGTACTGTTTTATATCAATATACGAAAATTCCGCAGGGTTTCCGTCACCGTCATACAGTACCGTAGGACAGCCGTCATCGGTAATGTATTTGACAAAATCACAAAGTACACTTTTTAAATCTTGCTTTTCGGTCTGTGATACCAATACATCTTCACTGCATATGCGGTAGGCTATTTCTCTGCAAATAAGCGGTGACGTACCGTCAACCGTATTAAGTACCGCTTTCCAAAGTGTTTGTTCATTACTGCTTAAAATTTTATCCGTAATTACGTTTATATTCTCTTGTTTAGGGTTTATTTTTCCTAAAGAATTAGGATATTCATATTTAGCACCCGGTTGGATTATTCTTTTTGCGGTTTCAATATCGCTTCGTTTTATTGCATCTATTATCTTGCCGTTTTCCCCTATAAGTATTATGTTGCTCTGATTGCCTATAAGTTCGCATATTATTTTAGGTGTTATCCTGTCGCCCATTTCGTTTGAGGTTTCAAAGACGAATTCTATTATCCTGTCAAAGCCCCTACCGCATACATCTACAAGCCTTGCAGACGAAAAATATTTTCTTGCAAGCATACAGAACATCGGGGGTTCTGCGGGATTTTCTGTTTTGTTTTCGGTAAAATGTACCCGTGCCGCACCCGACCTTGCAGACATAAAAAGCCTTTTTACAAAGCCTTTCTTACGTAGCAAAAATACCAACTCGTCTTTTGACGGCTGGTAAATTTT
>JAKSQC010000067.1 GCA_024404325.1 Clostridia bacterium | reverse complement strand
CTTCAAGTCCTGTCCCCGCAACCAAAAATCGACAAACCCACTTAGGGGTTTGTCGATTTTCACTTTTTACATCTTCACTATTCACTTTTCACTAAAAAGGCTCTTGAAAGACATGAGACGGTTCTTTATATTTCCACGTCTCTTTTTTAATTCGTATCTAAATCATTAAAATAAAGCCTAAAAGGGAAGTTATAGACATAATATTCCATTTGTTTTCTTCGCCATATCGTGAAAATACACTTGTTATTTTTGAAATCACGCCACTTTTTCCGTCATTACCGAACAGGTAACGGTATATCCTAAGTGGCAGGGAATCAGCCTTTTTAATAGTGCTTATAATATCGTCGGCAGTTTTTTCTGTGATTTTAGAATTGACCGTTGACGGTTTGCTTTCGGGTTCGTTATTTTTATCTATGGTTTTGTTTGGTTGTTCTGCTTTTATCTCACTGTCTGTTGTCTTTTTTAATTTATCAAAATCTTGTTCTTTTACCGTTGTACTTATATTGTTTTCAAAATTGTTTTGATTGGCGTCTGAGGCTGAAAAGGTTGTTTTATCGGTAACGGCACTGCAATTTTTACAGTGTCTTGACATAATACCGCTTATACCAAACGAGGCTTTTTGGTCAATTGTCCAAAAAGATTCAAAATCGTGACCTGAAGCTGGAATATCCCTGCTTTCTGAGTGACCGCAATTTATGCAGGAACGGCTTTCTACGCCCGTACCCTCGCAGGTAGGCTCGGTTACGGTAGTCCAATTACCGTAAATGTGGTCTGTGTTAAGACAACTTTCACCAACCGTTACGCCGCCGTTTTTTACTTCGGCATAGATAGTGCTTCTGCTCCAATCTGCAAAACAACCCGACATAGAGTCGCCGTACTGTTCAGGACGTATGTTTTTAATCGATATAGGGTGAAATCCGGGTGTTGCCTTTTCTTTTACCTGAAATTCAATAGAGAAAATAAGACCTTCATAGGTTTTGTTGTAAGATTCGCAGTTTACGAAACTTACATAGCCTAATTCAGGGTGGTCAACAATAGTGTAGTCGGTAAAAATTCCTAAATTATATTTTTTAAAAGTAAGGGCATTTTTATCGTAGTTTACTGTAAATGTCATTGCCATAAGACCGGGGTTAGTGTCCATATTTACATTTATCAAAACCGTATCAAGCGGTACGCCTGTCGCAGAACTTACAGATACAGTGGTGTACTAGTCCAAGACAAAAACGGGTACCGATAATACTGAAATAAATAAAACCAAACTTATAATAAAACAAACAGTTCGTTTTAATTTGCTCATAAAAACGCACTCCTTATATATACTATTATAAATATAACATTAAAGCATAAAAAAGTCAATTTGTAAAATAATACTATAGAGGTGTTTGTGTGGATTATATAAAAGTAGTATTAGTGTCGTTGTTTTCGCTATTGGTACTTTTTGTGCTTGCTAAAATTATGGGTAATAAGCAGGTATCACAACTTACAATGTTTGATTACGTAATAGGAATAAGCATAGGCTCAATAGCCGCCGAAATGGCAACCGAACTTGAAGAGCCTTTTAAACCGCTTTTGGCTATGGTGGTATATGCGTTGTCGGCATATTTAATATCAATAGTGACAATGAAGTCTATGAAACTCAGACGTATTATTTTCGGACGTTCGGTAGTGCTTATGAAAAACGGCAAAATATATAGAAATAACCTAAAAAAATCGCATATAGATTTAAACGAATTCCTTGTACAGTGCAGGTCTGACGGATACTTTGATATATCCGCAATAAATACCGCCATACTTGAGCCTAACGGTAAAATAAGTATACTTCCTTTTCCCGATAAAAGACCTGTTACCGCAGAAGACTTGAAAACAGTGCCAACGCAGGATAACATCTTTTATGATGTCATAATGGACGGCGAGATAATGAAAGAAAATTTACAAAGTTCATCTTACGATGAAAATTGGCTTAAAAATGAACTTAAAACACAAGGCTATAAAAATGAAAAAAATATTTTCTTAGCAACGCTCGATGAAAGCGGGACGCTTAATGTATTTGAAAATAATAATAAAAGCGGAAATAATGATATTTTCGAGTAATATTAACTTAGTTTCATAGCTCTGATAGAATTTAAAACCGCTATAACCATAACGCCTACGTCTGCAAAAGCGGCAAACCACATAATGTTAGGCACGGTAAATAGGGAGAGTAATAAAACTCCGAATTTAACACCGAGAGCAAAAATTATATTTTGGTATGCTATTTTTTTCGTTCTTTTTGAAATTTTTATGGCGGTATCTAATTTTAATAGGTTGTCATCCATAAGAACTACGTCCGCGGCTTCTATTGCGGCATCACTTCCCAAACCGCCCATAGAAATACCGATATCAGCACGTGATAAAACGGGTGTATCGTTAATTCCGTCGCCTATAAAAGCCACTTTTTTGTTAGAATTATTATCTTTGAGTATACTTTCAAAAATGTTTACCTTATCCTCAGGCATAAGGTCACAGTGATATTCATTTATTCCTATATCTTCCGCCACCGCTTTTGCGGTGGCTTCTCCGTCACCTGTAAGCATTATTGACTTGATACCGAGTTTTTTAAGACGGGTAATTGCCTTTTTACTGTCCGGTTTTACGGTATCGGAAATTACAATATGTCCCTCGTATTCGCCGTCTACCGCAATGTGAACTATTGTGCCTGTATGATGACAGTTTCTGTATTCAACACCGATGCTGTCCATTAGTTTTCCGTTCCCGACACATACGTTATTTCCGTCAATAACCGCCGTTATTCCTTTACCCGCTATTTCTTTCACCTGTGATACCTTTTTATTTGTTTTACAACCGCCCTTTGTTGATGCCCGCTTAAGTGACATAGATATAGGGTGTGTACTGTAATCTTCTGCCGCTACCGCAATACTTAATAATTCCATTTCATCAATTTTTTCGGGGTGTATTGCTGTTACCTCAAAATTGCCCAAAGTCAGAGTGCCTGTTTTGTCAAAAACTGCGGTTTTCAAATTAGATAACGCTTCAAGTGAGTCAGAGCCTTTAACTAATATACCGTGTCTTGAAGAACAACCGATACCGCTGAAATAGGTAAGAGGTATCGAAATAACAACCGCACAGGGACACGACACTACTAAAAACGTAAGTGCTGTGTATAACCACTTGTACCAATCGTTGCTTATAATTGACGGAATAACTGCTATAAATAACGCAAGGCAAACAACAATAGGCGTATACACCTTTGAAAATTTTGTTATAAATTTTTCAGTTTTTGCTTTTTTTTGGTACGCATTTTCGGCAAGGTCAAGAATTTTTGAGGCGGTAGAATGTTCATATTCATTAGTTACTCTTATTTTTATAACACCGCCGATATTGACACAACCGCCAAAAACACTGTCCCCGACAGACACACTTTTCGGTAGCGATTCACCTGTCAGTGCCGATGTATCAACTAAGGAATTGCCGTCAAGTATAATGCCGTCAAGCGGTATTCTGTTACCCGACCTTACCGTTAATATATCGCCTGTCTTTACTTCTTTACACTTTACCTCAATAAATTTTCCGTTTTCTTCCTTATAAGCAATATCAGGACGAATGTCCATAAGTGCGGTAATTGATTTTCTGCTTTTATTGCTTGCCATATCTTCAAACAGTTCGCCTATGCAAAAGAATATCATAACAAATACCGCTTCCGGATATTCTTTGATTACAAAAGCACCGACAGTTGCAATGCACATAAGCAGTTCTTCGCCGAAAATTTCACCTTCCGTTATATTTTCTATTGCTTCTTTAATAACCTCTAACCCAACAATAAGATAGGGAACGGCAAATATAATTATCTGTAAAAGTAACGGCAGTTGTATCACTTTTGTTAATACAACGGCGATTATAAGAGTAATAGCAGATACAGTGATTTTGATAATATCATTTTTATATTCGTTCATAACTCTCGCCAGCCTATATCTTCAATACTTTGATTATATGTATAAAAAATTTAAAAGTCAAGCGAAGTTAAGAAAAAAGATAAATTTTGCTTGATTATTTTAAAATGATATGATATAATACATTCCGTTGTCAAAAACAAATACAAATGCGCTGATAGCTCAGCTGGATAGAGCATCTGCCTTCTAAGCAGAGGGTCGGGG
>JAKSQC010000066.1 GCA_024404325.1 Clostridia bacterium | reverse complement strand
GGCAAAACTGCGGCGTATATATGCGGTTGGTTTTTGGTTGCCGCATATCTCACCAATGTTCCTATGAACTCAACGGCAATAGGTTTGATTGTTGACGGTATAGATGGCAATGCGGATATATTAAAATTCGGTTTTCACTATCAAATTGCCGGATTTGATGTTTGGTTTGGAGAAATGATACTGGCATTTGCTATTTTAATAGTTTTCGGTCTTTTAAATATAATAGGTGTTAAAAAAGCAGGGTTTATACAGACTGTTTTGGCCGGCTTGCTTGTAGTATGTGCGTTTACACTTTGTATTGCAGGTATAGTGTCCTCAAAAGCAAAGGGAATAAATATTGAGCCAATTTGGGGATTTGATAAGAATTCCGCTATTTCTGCTAATGCTACTACCGCAAATATAAGTGGGTTTGCACATAAAGGTACTCGTGGTATAATTTCGGCTGTTCTTGCAACTTTTGCAATAGCACCGTGGGCATTTGTCGGTTTTGATACTATTCCTCAGGCGGCAGAAGAATTTAAGTTTTCTTATAAAAAGGTTATGGGAATAATGGTTATTGCCATTGTTTTCGGTTGTTTCGTTTATATTTCAAACAATACCGTTGCCGCCGCTGCTGTTGAAAATTGGCCTGACCGTGTAATGTCAGGAGAATGGGTGTTGCTTGTTGCGGCTGAAGAATTACTTGGAACTTTCGGTAAGGTCTTAATATGTGTTGGTGTTTCCTGTGCGGTTCTTTCGGGTATAATGGGATTTTATCTTGCATCTTCAAGACTTATGTATTCAATGAGCAGAGACGGTTTTCTGCCTGAATGGTTTGGAAAACTTGACGGGAAATACCATACACCTAAAAATGCAATGATATTTTGCATAATAGTTTCACTTTCAGGACCTATCCTCGGTAGAGAGGCACTCGGTTGGTTTGTAGATATGAGTGCTATAGGTGCTTCGATTGGTTATTTTTTTACGAGTGCCGCCACTGTTGTAACACTTAAAAGGGATAATGACGGTACATATTTCCTTAAGATAATGTCTGTTATAGGTATAATTTTTTCAGTTGCGTTTATGTTATTGCAACTTATTCCAATACCCGGACTTAATGGTGTACACTTCTGCACGCAATCTTATATTATGCTCATTGTTTGGGTAGTAATCGGTGCAATATTCTATTTAAAACAAAAGAAAAACTTTGTATTAGATTAAGTGTAGAAAAATGTGCAACCTCAAAAATGAGGTTGCACATTTTTTATATCATAATTTTACTTTATCATTTCTTTAAACTGTTGCTCGTCAATAACTTTTACACCTAAGGTATTTGCTTTTTCAAGTTTACTGCCTGCCTCATCGCCCGCCAAAACGTAGGTTGTCTTTTTTGATACCGATGAAGATACCTTACCGCCGAAGTTTTCTATTATAGCCGATGCGTCGTTTCTGTTATAGGTCGGAAGCGTACCTGTAAGAACAAAGGTCATACCTGCAAACCTTGTATCAACTACCGTTTTTGTAGATTTCATATTTATTCCGAGTTCTTTAAGGCGTGATATCATTTGCCTTGTATCTTCAAGTTTAAAAAACTCGTATGCAGACTGTGCAAGTATACTGCCAAAACCCTCAATTTCTTCAAGTTCTTGCTTTGTTGCAGACATAATACCGTCAATATCCATAAAGTGTTCCGATAGCAGTTTTGCCGCTTTACTGCCTATATGCCTTATACCGAATGCAAAAATAAGTTTTGAAAGGTCATTTTGTTTTGAATTTTCAATGGCTTTTTTAAGATTATCGGCAGATTTTTCGCCTATTCTTTCAAGAGATTTTACCTTTTCAAAATCAAGGGTGTAAATATCCACGATATTTGATATAAGACCTGCATCTGATAACTGTTCAAGTACGGCAGGGCCTAAACCCTCAATATCCATAGCATCTCTTGAGGTAAAATGAATAAGATGTCTTAATAACTGTGCAGGACAGTCGGCATTAGTACACCTGATTACAGCTTCACCGTCTTCCCGTGAAACGGGCGAACCGCAAGAAGGACAAACGGTAGGCATTTCGTACGGCTTGCCGTTTTCATTATGCACCTTAACGCTTAATACCTCAGGTATTATTTCTCCCGCTTTCCTTACTATTATTGTATCACCGATACCGATACCCTTTGAAGAAATGAAATCTTCGTTATGCAGTACCGCACGGCTGACGGTAGTACCTGCAAGTTGGATAGGCTCAAAAACCGCGGTAGGGGTGAGTGCACCCGTTCTGCCGACGTTTATTTCTATATTTTTGAGTACCGTTTCTTTTTCTTCGGGCGGATATTTGTATGCCACTGCCCATTTCGGATATTTTGCGGTACTGCCGAGTTCCTGCCTGTAATTCAGTTCATTTACCTTTATTACAGCACCGTCAATATCATAAGAATAATTACCCCTGTTATCTCCGATACGCATTATTTCATCTATAGCATCATCTATTGTTTTACACAACTTATAAGTTGGCAATACGTGAAAACCTAAAGATTTAAGAAAATCAAGAGTTTCGATATGCGTTGTAAATTCTTTTTCGGTTATACGCTGAATATTGAATATAAAAATATCAAGACCTCTGCTTGCCGTTATTGCGGAATTTTTCTGTCTTAGTGAGCCTGCCGCCGCATTACGGGGGTTTTTCGGCGGATTTTCGCCTAACAGTTCCTGACGTTCTACTAACTTCAAAAAGCTGTCTTTCGGCATATATACTTCTCCACGTACTTCAAGTTCGCCTGAAAAGTCAATTTCTTTAGGTATAGACTCTATTTGTAACAGGTTAGCAGTTACGTCCTCACCGACGGTGCCGTCACCCCTTGTTGAGCCACGGACAAATTTACCGTTCTCATATTCAAGCGATACTGAAAGTCCGTCTATTTTAGGCTCAACCGAAAAGGCAGTCCTTGATATGTCGATTTTCCCACCGAAGTCACGAAGTTCCTCGGTGCTGAAAACATCCTGCAAACTTTCCATTTTTACAGAGTGAGTAACAGGGGAAAAGAGATTTAGTGCAACACCGCCAACCTTTTGCGTAGGCGAATCGGGTGTTATCAACTCGGGATACTCTTTTTCTATATTTTTAAGTTCACGCATTAAAGCGTCATACTCAAAATCTTCAATTTCAGGGGCATCTTGATTATAATATAATTCGTTGTGGTGTCTAATACTTTTTGTTAGTTCCGATGCTCTTTTTTTAGCCTGCTTAAAATCCATAATTACCTCCGTGTTATTTTACATCAGAATAGTTGAATATTTCGTCTGCAATGTCATCTCCCGGTTCTTCAATTACGTTTGTATATGAATCGGGAACAACGCCTACTATTACCGTTTGTGCCGCTATTACAGTTGTTGATACACAAAAACTTTTGCTGTAGCCTAACAGTAATATATTTGCAGTCATATTTATCTCTGTTATTATTTGATGAAGTACCTGATTGATACCGGCATCACAAAAATTACTTTTAAAATCAACCTTAGACGTATGCGTCTGTTGCAAATGAAATGTTATTTTAGGGCCTAAACCCGCAGTATATATACTTCCGAAAAGCGTACCTAACGGTATAGATATATCAAAATAGGTTTTATCACTCATTATGTTTTGTATTTCACTTGAAATCTTGCTTTTAAATAAATTTACCTGCTTTGTATCAATTTCAACACCCGTAAAAGTACCGTCACCGTTTCGTGAAACTCGGGAAATGCCGTCATAGGTCAGATTTTCTTTTTCGATTACGTTTATAATTGCCTCATTTGCGGCATTTAAAAGGGTTGTTTCAACCTGACTTTTAGCGTATGTAACAATAACAGGACGCACTTTATAAAGTAAAAAAGCACACAAAACAACCAAAACTAAAATAAGTACAGACCATCTTAAAAAGGTCTCTTTTAAGTGTCTTTTGTTTATTTTCAAAAATAACACCCTCTTTTCGTAATATATTCTACGAAAAAGAGTAAAAAAGTGTTAATTTTATCTTTATAGTATTATATCACACATCAGCTGTAAGTCAAAGAATATTTTAATAAATACAGTGAAAAAACACTTGACAAAACATACATTTTATTATATCATACTAAATATGCCGCTGTGGCGGAATAGGCAGACGCAAGGGACTTAAAATCCCTCGGTGGCAACACCGTACCGGTTCAAGTCCGGTCAGCGGCACCAAA
>JAKSQC010000065.1 GCA_024404325.1 Clostridia bacterium | reverse complement strand
TGCTTCCTATTGATGCAATCTCAGTGTCGAGAATATCGCACCCACGGGATAGATTTAAAGTGGGGGACGATATAAAGGCTATTATAAAGAGCATTTCAGCCGACAATAGGATAACGCTTAGTCTTAAGGAACTATTAGGAACATGGGAAGAAAACGCAGATTTATTTTTGCAAGGTCAGACGGTTTCGGGAATTGTCAGGAGTATAGAAGATTACGGGATATTTATAGAACTTACCCCAAACCTTGCGGGACTTGCAGAGCCTAAGGCAAATGTACGCGTAGGACAGCAGGCAAGTGTCTACATAAAAAGCATAATACCTGAAAAAATGAAAATAAAACTTATTGTCATTGACAGTTTTGATGCTGAGTGTTTTGACAGAATACACTACTTTAATACTGCGGAGCATATAAGTGAGTGGAATTATTCACCGCTTGGCTGTGATAAAATAATAACAAGCAGTTTTTAAATGGTCTTGATTTTATTGTCTTTTAGGGGTATAATTACTCTCGGTGATGAAAATGTCAGAAAATAATTGTACGGGAAACTGCTCAAATTGTAACAGTGATTGCAGTTCAAGGCAACAGCAAAGCCTTATAGAACCCACAGGTGAGTTTAACGATATAAAACACGTTGTTGCCGTTGTAAGCGGTAAGGGCGGGGTAGGTAAATCTATGGTTACCTCTATGCTTGCAGTGGAAATGGCAAGAAACGGTTATAAGGTAGGTATACTTGATGCGGATATAACAGGTCCGTCAATACCTAAATCTTTCGGAATAACAGAAAATGCAATGCAAAACGATATCGGAATACTTCCCGCCGTTACAAAGATGGGAATTAAGATAATGTCTGTTAATATGATGCTTAAAGAACATGATGCACCCGTAATCTGGAGAGGTCCTGTAATAGCAGGTGCGGTAAAGCAATTCTGGCAGGATGTTGTTTGGGGAGAACTTGATTATTTATTTATTGACTGTCCTCCCGGAACAGGGGACGTACCGCTTACCGTTTTTCAAATGATACCTCTTGACGGTGCGGTTATTGTCACCTCTCCGCAGGACCTTGTATCGCTTATTGTTAAAAAGGCATTTAATATGGCTAAGATGATGAATATACCGATTATAGGTATGGTTGAAAATATGAGTTACGTTAAATGTCCTGACTGTGGGAAGCAGTTCAGTGTTTTCGGCGGTGGCAGTGAAAATGTTGCAGAACAGACCGGTGTGGAACTTTTAGGTAAGATGCCTATAGATTTGTCGCTGTCGCAGATGGTAGATAACGGTTCTATTGAGCATTTTTGCGGAGAATATCTAAAATCGGCAGTTGAAAAATTGAAAAAATTATGAGAATGAGAAGAAAAAAGCACCTTGAGGACAGGCTTGCAGGTGTAAGTAAATGTTTGTATATAAGTAACAGTGATGACAGAAACTTTAATACTGCTTTAAATAATAAAGATTATATAGATATAGAAAAATGGTTTGGAAGAGAGGCACCTTTATATCTTGAAATCGGTTGCGGAAAGGGTAAGTTTGCCGTTGAGTTTGCAAAGCAAAACCCTGATATAAATATTTTGGCACTTGAGAAAGATTCCAACGTTATCGTGACTGCTTGTGAAGAAGCACTTAAAAACAACCTGCCTAATCTAAAATTTATTAAAGGTTCGGCGGAATATATAGAGCGTCATATAAGGGAAAAGAGTGTTGACAGAATATTTTTAAATTTTTCCTGTCCGTTCCCTAAAAATAAGTATTCATCACATAGGCTTACAAGCGGTAATTTTTTGGAGATTTACAAGCGTATTATGAAAGACGGTGCCGAAATACATCAAAAGACCGATAATATGCATTTTTTTGAATTTTCGCTTGAACAGTTTTCATCTAACGGATTTGCAGTAAAAAACGTTTCTCTTGACCTGCATAACAGTGATTTTGAGGGTAATATAGTGACGGAATACGAGAGCAGGTTTATTGCACAGGGACTTCCGATATACAGACTTGAAGCATATAGAAAATAAATTAAAATACAAATACGGAGTATCGCATAAAAGATTTACGATACTCCGTATTTTTTGCCCCTAAACGCTATCTTTCGAGGGCAGGATTTTTTAAATTACTGCATTCCGAGTGCCTCAAGAGGGGATACGATTTTACCGTCTTTCAGTACTTCAACGTGAAGATGGCTTTTATCTGCACATTCGCAAGGTATACTGCCGAGTGTACCTATTACTGTTCCTGCACTTACACTGTCGCCTGTATTTACCGTTATGCCGTCAAGTCCGCAATATCGTCCGGTAATTCCGTCACCGTGGTCAATGGTTACAAATTTACCGAGCGTTGAACTTTCGTCAACCGCCGTTACCGTGCCTTTACCTGCCGATTTTATTTCCGTACCTTTTTCACACTGAATATCTATTCCCGTGTGCAGTCGCATATCACCGTAGGTTTCAGATTTTTGAAGTGCGGTGTCACTGTAACCCTTTATTATATTTCCCTGTGCCGGAAGTACAAAACCTCTTTCTTCGCTTGTAGGTGTACTTTCTTGTTCTTCGTAAGGTACATCGCTTACCTCATTATTAACGTCGGTTTTTTCTTCTTGGATTATTATTTCATCCTCGCTACCAGTATATGAATCATTTTCTTCGGTATATGACTTATCCGGCAAAGAGGACGAACTGTTTTCGTCAGAAGACTTTATATTATTGTATCTTGTTACCGCAAACCATGACGCTCCTCCGATTGCCAAAAGGCAACAGATTATAATAGTATAAAATCCCGTTTTTCCTACTGATTTTGTAAATCTCTTATTTTCATAGTATTTCATATTTTAAAAACTCCTTTGCTTTTTACTTTAATAGTATTGTCGAAATATATTAAACATATTCCGCAAAAAAGTTTAAATTGTGTTAATAAAAATGCAAAAAATTTATTGTAATATAAAAAGTACCGAAAAGGGTACCGCACCCGTTTCGGTATAATCTCTCTTGATTTAGGGGAGATTTTCTCCTAAACCCCTTAAACGAAAACGACTGTGCTTTTGCACAGTCGTTTTCATTTTAATATAATTTTTTTAAGCTAACGAATTAAGAAAATGTGTTTTTCCCTCGTCAATTGAGAATACATAGGAATAATAATAACCTTGTATGTAATCACAACCGTTTTCAACTACCGTATTTGCCTGATTTTCCGTTTCAACACCCTCGCAAACAACATCTATGTCAAGCTGGTGTGCAAGTTGAATTAGTCCCTGTAATAACATTGCACCACGCTTAGTACCGGTCTTTGCGATAAACTGACGGTCAACCTTAATTTGGTCAACGGGGTAATTGCTGATATCACTAAAGGACGAATTGCCTGCACCGAAATCGTCAAGTGCTATCAAATAACCGTCATCCTTGCATTTAACGATGTTTTCATAGGCGAGTGTTTGGTTATCTATAAGTGCATCTTCGGTTATTTCCAAAATAAGTTGGTTATGATTAAAATTGTACTTTTTAGCAATTTTACGCAGATTTTCAACAAAGTTTTCAGACGATATGGTTACTCTTGTAATATTACATGATAAAAGCAGGTCTTTGAATTTACTGTCATTTGACCACTTTTCAAGTTGCGAACAAGCCTTATCAAGCATATACATATCAAACTTTTCAATAACGCCCGTAGTACGCATATCGTTTATATAGTATGCAGGCATAATAAATCCGTCTTTAGGGCTGTTCCAACGGGAAAGTGCCTCTGCTCCTACAAATTTGTTTTCTCTTACGTCATAAACAAACTGTATAAACATATCAAATTCTTTATTGTCAATCGCCACCGAAAGTTTTTCAAATAAGCGGTTTCTTGTCTTTTGCTTATTTATCAATTCATCAGTGCAGATTAAAGTGTTTTGATTATTTTCACAAGCGTATTTATAACCGATTTCCGCGTTTTCAAAGGCGGTTTCAAAATCAACCCTGTCAATACCCGAAAGATATATACCCGAACGTATCGGCGCGGTATTTTCCATAAAAACTTTAAATAAATACCCGTTTGCTCTGTCTGTTATTTCGTTTACCCTCTGTTGTGCCTGAACACCGTCAGTACAACTTAGTATTAAAGCAAATATACCGTCCGAAATACGTGCGATACTGTCATCGTCTGAACAGTTTGTGCGAAGAACGTCGGCTAAACCTTTTTCTAAACTTTCACACTTTAAAATTCCGTATTTGTATATAATTTTTTTAGCGTCAAAACCTAAATAAGTAACGCATATATACTTATCACGGTCGTGAATTATTTTTAAGTAGTCGGCATATAACTGTTTTTTTGTTCCGAGTCCTGTAAGAACATCTGTCTTACTGTAAACCGACATATTACCGTTTCTATGTCTTATATAGATAAAGAAAAGCAAAGCAAAACAGGTAAGGAGGACAGCGATACCCGTATAAATCTGACCTGCTGTCAGTGCATCTTGGATATCCGTACCGCCGAATACCGATATAAGTACATTAAAATTACAAATCACCAGTACTATAATTCCGCATATCGGAAGCA
>JAKSQC010000064.1 GCA_024404325.1 Clostridia bacterium | reverse complement strand
ATCGAGGTCGCAAGACCATATCGAATTTTGCAAAGCAAAATATATCGACACAAGGAGCATATTATGGAAGACAAAAACAAATTGAGAGAACAATCTATCGAATTTGCGATTGCTGTATCCGATACTTGTTATGAGATAAAAGGTGTTTCTGTCTATGTCAATCAACTCTTGCGGTGTTCTTCATCTATTGGTGCAAACATTTATGAAGCTAAATATGCACAAAGTCGAGCAGACTTTATCAGCAAATTGGAAATCGCACTTAAAGAATCATCTGAAACAGAGTATTGGCTGGAATTGATTTATCGCAAGAAAAAGCTGACCGAAAAACAATATCGTGATTTGAAGACCGCTTGCGGAACAATTCGCCGTAAGCTGATTGCATCTGTATCAACAGCAAAAAACAACGCATAGCCTATATATCAGTTACGTTGAATCTGTCGCACTTTTGGTGCGGACAGATTCAGTGATATAAATTCCCTGTCGGGAATTTTCGATATAAGCTTCGCTTTCGATATGTGCTTCGCACTCGATATGCGTTGCGACGCAAGAGGGGAATTTATATCATATCGAATGCACGCAGTGCATATATCGAGGTCGCAAGACCATATCGAATTTTGCAAAGCAAAATATATCGACAAAACAGTATGTCTTTTGACTAAATCAAATTAAGCACTTGATTTGTAATATCCGTTATGGTATAATTCCTTAGACAATTTAATTTCGGAGGCGTAGCTCAGTTGGTTAGAGTACCTGCTTGACATGCAGGGGGTCATTGGTTCAAGTCCAACCGTCTCCACCAAAGCGAAAACCTACCACTTGCGTGATAGGTTTTCGCTTTGGCAGAGCAGAAGAGACTTGCCCGCCACCCACGGTGGCGGCACGGCACGTGGACTTGGCAACCGTTCACCGAAAGGTTACCATTTTGCTTTCGCAAAACCGTCCTGTTCAAGTCTCTCCTGCTAAAAAACAGTATTAAAATAGAGACTATGCCTTACGACATAGTCTCTATTTTAATGGCGGAGTAGGAGAGACTTGAACTCTCGCGCCGGTTGCCCGACCTACGCCCTTAGCAGGGGCGCCTCGTCACCACTTGAGTACTACTCCAAATGTTGATTTGTATTTTTATTATTTACTTGATAATCTAATATAATATGCTTTGTTCCTCGGCTTGCCCTCTGATACAAAATTAAAAAAATGGCGGAGAGGAAGGGATTCGAACCCTTGTGGTGTCGCCACCAAACGGTTTTCAAGACCGCCTCGTTATGACCGCTTCGATACCTCTCCGTATGTGACTGAATTATTTTATCACAAACAATATCGAATGTCAACATAAAAAAGTCTTTTTTGTTTCTTTAGACTATTTACCGCTTTTTTCGAGTGCTTTCATCTGGCGAACGTCTGCACCGAAAAACTTTTTAGCGGTAAAATTACCTATAAGTCTTGACGCAACCCTTGGTGTGTATCTTTCCTGAATATCAAACATTGAAAGATTGGTACTGATAATTGTAGGTTTTTTTGCCATCATTCTTGTATTTATTATATTCAATATCACACTCTGTATGTAAGGAGACATAAACTCACTTCCAAGGTCGTCTATTGCAAACAGGTCGCAGGAAATAAGTATATTATATGTATCGTCACCGTTATGGGAAAAGTGTTCGGTTTCAATAGCAGAAAACAGATTAAACGAAGAACCGTAAACAACATCAAAACCTTTTCCCAACAGTTCCCCTACTATGGCAAGTGTCAAATGTGTTTTGCCGAGTCCCGCGTCACCCATAAACAAAATGTTTTCAGACTTTAAGGGGGAAAAATTTATAACGTACTCTCTGCAAAACTTTAAAATTTGCGTCATCTTTTTTTGCGGGTTTATACCGTCTGTTTCGTTATTCGGATAATAATTCAAATCAAAGTTATCAAATCTGCACTCTGCAATCGGCAACATACGGGACAGTTCGCAGGTAATAATATCTTTTGCTGTTTTTTTAACACAATCACAAATTTTACCTTCTATATACCCCGTATCTTTACAATCGGGACATTCATACTTAAAACTTTCTATACCTTTACTTTTGAGTATCTTATTTTTTTCATCTGTAAGTTCAGTGATTTTATTCTGTAAACTTAAAAAGGTATCTTTATCACCCGAAAGAGCGGTAATTGCTATTTGCGTGCCTAAATTTGCAAGGTCTCTGTTAATTTGGGTAAGTTTAGGCTCGCCCTTTTCGGCTGATAAAATCTTTTTTTCATAAATTTCTTTATTTTTAAGCAGGGTATCTTTTTTAATTTCAAACGCTTTTGCAAAGGCGTCTTCACGTTTAATCATTTTTACCGCCCCTTTTTTAGTTTTTTGAGTTTAATAATTCTTCAAATTTATCAAGATTATATGTAGCATAATCGTTTTTATTTTTTTTCTTTGTTTTTTCTTTATTTTCGGTATTCTTTATATCTTTAGCACTTTTGTATCCCTTTTCGTGCCAGCCCTCTAAAATTTTTGAAATATAAGGGAAAGAAAGTTTTGCTTTTGCGTCAACACAAGCGTCATAAGCAAGCCTTAACATATCGGGTGACATATTCCATTCTTCAACCCACAGACGCGAAAACTCACATTCCTTTTCACTCGGTTTCCTCTTTTCAATGCCAAACGCCGTTTCAACAACACTCCAAGCAAGTCTGTTTTTTATAGATTTTGCTATTTCGCGTTCAGCGTCTGCCACGGTTTCAACACCGCTGTTAAGCCACTTTATTGCCGTTTTTTCTATAAAACCGATATTGCACTTTTCTTCGCTTACCGCATACTGCAAAAGCAACAGTATTACCGATATATCCATACCCTTATCGTCATAAAGCCAAACTAAAGTAATCATTTCGTTGGTTTTAAGGCTTCTGCCGAATTTAAGTTGTGCTTCGCCTAAAAGCAGGCGTATTTTATCGTCCTCGTTACCGCGTTTTGCAACGTCACTGCGACTTGGTTTTTGCTCCTTTGCGGTGGCGGGTGCTTTTTCGCTTGTCGGCAGGGTTACGGGCTTGTCCGCCTCAAGCAGACCGCACTGCGACCAATAAAGGAGTGCATCCTCAACCTCGCTTTCGGGCAAAGATAGCTCCTTTGCTATTTTCTTCTGTTCTATTTCCTGTGCAGAGTTACGCATAACAAAAAGCAGTACTTTAAGTTGACACACAGACACAAGTTTAAGATGTTTATCCACAACGTCTTTCGGAAACGGGAAAGACGAAGAAAAGGCACTTAAATTTATTTTATACGCCATTAGTGTATCAACTCCTTTGCTTGTACATTATACCAATTTAAAAGTCCTTTGTAAATAGTAATTTCAAGATGAATTTTTCACCTGCTTAACAACATCCTGTGACAAAAGAATTACCGCTATAATATTCGGTATCGACATAATACCGTTAAGTGCCTCTGAAAGTTCCCAAATTACACCTGTTTCACTTACCGCACCTATAATACACACCGTACAAAAAACAATAACAAAAGGTTTTTTTGCTTTATTACCAAATAAAAAGACTGCAAAGCAACTGCCGTAAAATCCCCAACCGATAACTGAAGAAAAGGCAAAAAAGCACATTACTATACAAAAAACCGGACGTATCGCGTCGCCGTAGACCGAAACAAAGGCGTTAAGGGTGATATGCGAAACGCCTACCGTCCCGTATTCTATATTCCCGCAACTTAAAACCACTACAGCCGTAAGAGTGCAGACCAAGACGGTATCTACAAAAACCTCAAAAATTCCGAGCATACCCTGTTTTACCGCGTCATCAGATTGTCCGCAGGCGTAGGCAACGGGGGCGGTACCGAGTCCCGCCTCGTTTGAAAACACACCCCTTGCAACACCCCTTCTAAAAGACAAAAATACCGAACCTACTACACCTCCCGTAACAGATTTAGGGTTAAATGCACCCTTTATTATCATATAAAAAACTGTGGGTATAGTTTTTATATTTATAATGATTACGCCAAGAGAAATGACGGTGTAAATTACCGTCATTACGGGGACTGCCTTTTCGGTAAATCTGCCTATCCTTTTAGCCCCTCCGCCCAAAACCGCATAGACGGTAACAGCGGATATTATTCCTATCGTAACGTTGATAAAAAAAGCCGTTTGGGGTAAGCTTAGAGATTCCCGAAAAACACCCCTTACAGCACCCGACATAGTATTTATCTGTGTTGCGTTACCGCAACCGAACGATGCTATGATACCGCAAAGAGAAAAAATAACAGCAAGCGGGTAAAATGTTTTCGGAAGTGCGTTTTTTATGTAGTACATAGGACCGCCGATAAAGCCGTCGCCGTCTTTTTCGCGGTATTTTACGGCAAGTACGATTTCGGAAAACTTTATTATCATACTAAAGAGTGCCGATACCCACATCCAAAATACCGCACCCGCACCGCCTAAAGCGATAGCCCCCGCAACACCTATAATGTTTCCCGTTCCCATAGTAGCCGAAAGTGCCGTACAGGCAGACTGAAACGGAGTTAAACCGCCCTTGTCTTTATCGCTTCTTAAAAAGGCACTTTTAAGCGATTTTCCTA
>JAKSQC010000063.1 GCA_024404325.1 Clostridia bacterium | reverse complement strand
GATGCCCACATCCGCCCGTTTAAGTTTGTTAAAAAATTGTAGAGAAACGGTACGATGTGGGCATCGTCCCCTACACACTAGCATCTAGTAAACAGTTGAAAATATAGATAACATATGTTAGAATATATTATCATTTATGAAACGGGGCGAGGAATTATGTCTGAACGCACAATAGCCGCCATTTCAACGCCGATAGGCGAGGGCGGTATAGCAGTTATAAGAATATCGGGCGATAACGCTATAGAAATTGCGAACAAATGCTTTAGTGCATTCTCAGGCAAGAAACTCTCAGACCTTGACGGATATCAGGCATTATACGGTGAGATTACCGACAGTGGCGATGTAATTGACGATGCCGTTGCACTTGTTTTCCGTGCACCTAAAAGTTATACGGGTGAGGACGTAGTTGAAATATCGGTACACGGCGGAAGAATAATGGCAAAAAGGGCGTTAAGAGCTATACTTAACTGCGGTGCTGTGTCGGCAGTGGGCGGCGAATTTACAAAACGTGCTTTTCTAAACGGCAAACTTGACCTTACGAAAGCAGAAAGTATAATGGAACTGATTTCCGCTAAAAACGATACCGCACTTAAAATATCGCGTCTGGCACGAAGCGGAAGAATAAGTAAAGAAATACAAAAAATTACGGAAAAGTTACTTGAAACGGCGGCAAACCTTGCGGTTTTTGCAGATTATCCCGATGAGGACATTCCCGAACTGTCAAACGATAATTTTTCAAAACTGCTTAACGAGTGTGAAAACGTTCTTAAAAAACTGATTTCAGGGTATGACACAGGCAGGGCGGTGCGTGAGGGTATCGACTGTGTAATAGTGGGAAAACCAAATGTCGGCAAATCAACACTGATGAATTTATTATGCGGAAGCGAGCGTTCGATAGTAACCGACGTTGCGGGTACTACGCGTGACATAATAGAAAACACCGTGAATTTAGGTGATATAACGCTTAATCTTGCAGACACGGCGGGCATAAGAAATACGGATGACATAGTTGAAAAAATGGGTGTTGAGCGTGCTACCCAGCGACTTGACACAGCGGGAATAATATTTGCGGTCTTTGACTCTTCCGATGACTTAGATGAAAACGACAAAAAACTGATAGAGCAGATAAAAAGCAGACGGGCGATAGTTATACTAAACAAATCAGACCTTAAAGAAAAGTTAAGCGAAGAAAATTTTAAAGGTTTTGACGTTATAAAGATATCGGCAAAGTCGGGAGACGGTTTAAAAGAACTTGAAGAAAAAGTTGCAAAGCTTACCGACACAGGCAGGCTATCGGGTGATGAAGCGGTACTTATAAGTGAAAGACAGCGTGACTGTGTGGTAAAAGCATTGAACTGCGTAAGCGAGGCAAAAAGTGCATTAGTTTCGGGTGTTACGCTTGACGCGGTGGGCGTCTGCATAGACGATGCGGTATCTGCGTTATTAGAACTTACGGGAAAGCGTGTTACAAACGAGGTTACGGACGAAGTGTTCCGCAGATTTTGTGTTGGTAAATAAAGAGGGAAAAATAAATGACACCAAAGTACAAAGCAGAAAATTATGAAGTGGCGGTTATAGGCGGAGGCCATGCAGGGGTTGAGGCAGCACTTGCGGCGGCAAGGCTCGGTTGCAAAACTGTTATGTTTACGATAAGTCTTGATTGGGTTGGAAATATGCCCTGCAACCCGTCTATAGGCGGTACGGCAAAGGGACACCTTGTAAGGGAACTTGACGCCTTAGGCGGAGAGATGGGAAAGGCAGCTGATGCCACTACCCTGCAAAGCAGAATGTTAAACCGCGGTAAAGGTCCTGCGGTGTACTCATTAAGGGCTCAGATAGACAGGCGTGCTTACAGCGGATATATGAAACACGCAGTAGAGTTACAGGAAAATCTTGATATAAAGCAGGCAGAAATAGTAGGTCTTGAAAATACTGACGGTGTATGGCACTGTATAACTAAACTTGGTGCTGACCACGAATGTAAAACGGTAGTTATTGCTACCGGTACATTTTTAGGCGGTAGGGTTTACGTCGGTGAAGTAAACTACGAAAGCGGACCTGACGGCAATTTCCCTGCAACCGAACTTGCAAAGTCGCTCAAAAAATTAAATCTACCGTTAAGGCGTTTTAAAACAGGTACGCCTGCAAGGGTACTTAAAGACAGTATAGATTTTTCCGAACTTGAAGTGCAAGAGGGCGACGATGTAACAGTTCCTTTCAGTTATTCAACGAAAAATCAACCTCAAAACAAGGTTGTATGCCATATAAGTTACACTAACGACCGCACCAAAGAAGTTATACTCGAAAACCTGCACCGCTCACCGTTATATGCGGGGGTTATAGAGGGTGTAGGACCGAGGTACTGTCCGAGTATTGAAGATAAAATCGTGCGTTTTGCCGACAAACAGCGTCACCAATTATTTATTGAGCCTTGCGGGGAAAATACAGAGGAAATGTATTTACAGGGTATGTCGTCTTCCCTGCCCGAAGAAGTACAACTTAAGTTTTACCACACTATTAAAGGACTTGAAAACGTTAAAATAATGCGTAACGCCTACGCCATTGAATATGATTGTATAAACCCGATAGCACTTGATGCGTCACTTGAAATCAAGGGACATTCGGGACTGTTTGGTGCAGGGCAGTTTAACGGTTCGTCAGGTTACGAGGAAGCGGCGGCACAGGGACTTATTGCAGGAATAAACGCGGCAAAAAAAGTGAAAGGCGAAGAACCGCTTATACTTTCACGTTCGTCATCATACATAGGCACGCTGATAGATGACCTTGTAACAAAGGGTTGTTCCGACCCTTACCGTATGATGACATCAAGAAGTGAATACCGTCTTTTACTACGTCAGGACAATGCAGATGAACGTCTTATGCCGACAGGCTATAAAATAGGTCTTATAAGCGACAGTGAATACAGCGAATTTACCGAGCGTGTAAAGTTAAAAGAAGAAGAAATTAAGCGTGTGAAATCGGTATTTTTAGCACCAAGTGACGAACTCAATAACTTGCTTATAGAAAAAGGTACGGCACCGCTGACTACGGGTACGAGGTTATCCGACCTTATTAAAAGACCGCAACTTGACTACAAGTGTTTAGCACCGTTTGACAAATCAAGACCTAACCTTTTAGACGATATCTGCGAAAGGGTTGAAACTGAAATAAAATACGAGGGGTATATTACAAGACAGCAAGCACAGGTAAATGAAATGTTGCGTCTTGAAAAGAAGACAATACCTAAAGGTATAAACTATGACGATGTATACGGTTTAAGACTTGAAGCAAGAGAAAAACTTAAAAAGGTAAACCCTGCAAATATCGGTCAGGCGTCGAGAATATCGGGGGTTAGTCCGTCTGATATCTCGGTTCTTCTAATATACCTCAAATCGGAGTAAGTATGATAGATTTTAACATTGAGAAAATAGTGCCATTATGTGAAAACTTTGGCTTAACACTTGACGGTATCGCACAAAACAGGCTTAATACCTACGGCAATCTACTGCTCACTTGGAACGAAAAAATGAATTTGACGGCTATAAAAGAGCCTAAAGACGTACTGTACAAACATTTTTTTGACTGTCTTTTGTTCTTTAAAGATGTAAGCGTACCCAAAGGTGCTGAGATTATTGACGTAGGTACGGGTGCGGGTTTTCCGGGTATGGTACTTAAAATTGCCCGTCCCGACATAAATCTTACGCTACTTGACGGACTTAACAAACGTCTTATATTTTTAAATGAAGTACTTAAAAATATCGAGCTTGAAGCACAAACGGTACACCTACGTGCCGAAGACGCAGGGAAACTGTCAAATTACAGAGAACAGTTTGACATTGCCTGTGCAAGAGCAGTAGCACCGCTTAATGTACTTTGCGAATATTTAATTCCGTTTATTAAAAAGGGCGGTCAGTTCGTTGCTATGAAAGGTGCGTCTGCAAGTGAGGAGTTATCCCTCTCAAAAAATGCTTTCTCTCTGCTCGGTTGCGAAAAACCTAATATTATATGCGAAACTTTAACCGGAAATGAAAGCAGAGCCTTCATTATTTCAAAAAAAATATCGCAAACTCCGTCAAAGTATCCAAGACTTGGCGGTAAAATTACAAAAAACGCCCTTTAAATTGGCGTTTTTTGTTTTTTTATGTTGATTTTTCCCGACCGAAAATGCTTTACAAAAGGAAAAAATTCTGCCATAATTATCTTGCAGGGAGGCGAAAGAAATGCACACAGTTGCCGACAGAAAACTGTTTATGCTGAAACCTGAGGAAATCGTATCTAATACATATAAATCTCGTAAAAGGTTTGACGAATACGAACTCAAGCGTTTAGCCGACAGCATTTCGGCAAACGGTATTATTGAACCCTTGATTGTAAGAAAAACAGACGACGGAAAGTATGAACTTATAGCAGGCGAACGCAGACTGCGTGCCGCAAAACTTGCGGGACTAAGACGTGTACCCTGTATACTCCACATCACTGATGACATCACAGCAGTCGTTTACTCAATAAACGAAAATTCACAGCGATGCAACCTTTCCTTTTTTGAACAGGCACTGTCTATAAAAAAACTTACAGATGACTTCGGTCTTTCACAATCGGAGGTTGCAATAAGGCTTGGCATTGCACAGTCTACTCTTTGCAACAAGTTACGGCTTCTTCGCCTTGACGAGTCTATACGAAACCGTATAGACTCTGCAAACCTCACCGAAAGGCACGCAATGGCTCTCCTGCGGTTAGACGAAAGCAAACGCAATGAAGTACTTGATAAAATAATTTCTAAAAACTTAAGTGTTTATCAGGCAGAAGAGTTAGTGGAAAATATTTTATACCCGTTTGAAAAAGAAAACACCGAAACAGATGATAATATTCCTCCTGTGCGTAAAACCGCAATCGGAGATATCAGACTTTTTTCAAACAGTCTTTCAAAGCTCTTAACCACTATGCAAAACGCAGGTGTTGACGCAACATCTAAAAAATACGAAACCGAAAAATATATAGAGTATAAGGTTCGTATAAAGAAAACCCCCGCACAAAACAGTTTTGAGCAGTTAAAAATCTGCTGATGCTTCTTTGTCCCCTTGGAGCAAAAGCGGTT
>JAKSQC010000062.1 GCA_024404325.1 Clostridia bacterium | reverse complement strand
CATTTCGGCAGAAACTTCGCCTGTATATGCACCTGATGATTTAAAGTGTACGTTTTCAGCACCGATTTTTATATTAGAACCTTTAGCCGCCTCAACTGCCGCCGGTACGTCTATAAAGGGAACACAGAGTACAACACCGCAGTCGGCACTTTCAACAAGCGGTTTCATTTCGTTTATAAGTGCAGTAGTTTCACTCGGTGTTTTATTCATTTTCCAGTTTCCTGCTATAACAGCATTTCTTTTTGTCTTATCCATTTCTCTATCTCCTTAAAACTTTGGCGGCTCAAAATATGAGCCGCCTGAATTTTTTATTACTTATCGTTGAGTGCCGCAATACCGGGGAGTTCTTTACCCTCTAAAAATTCAAGGGATGCTCCGCCGCCTGTTGAAATGTGTGTCATTTTATCGCCGAAGCCTAATGTGTTTACAGCTGCCGCCGAGTCTCCACCGCCTATAACCGTAACTGCATCGGTTTCTGCCATTGCCTTTGCAACCGACATAGTACCTTTTGCAAGTATCGGGTTTTCAAATACGCCCATAGGACCGTTCCAAACAACGGTTTTGGCATTTTTAACTTCATTTGCAAAAAGTTCGGCAGTTTTAGGTCCTATATCAAGACTCATCATATCATCGGGAATTTTATCAGCGTCAACAACACTTACTTCAATATCTGCGTCAATCGGGTCGGGGAAAGACTTTGCAATAGTGCAGTCAACGGGAAGAAGTATTTTAACACCCTTTTGTTCTGCCTTTTCCATCATATTTTTGCAGTAGTCAATCTTTTCAGGGTCAAGCAGGGAAGTACCTGTACCGTAACCTTTGGCAGCAAGGAAAGTATAAGCCATACCGCCGCCGATAATAAGAGTATCAGCCTTATTTAAGAGGTTTTCAATAACAGAAAGTTTATCTGCGACCTTAGCACCGCCGAGTATTGTAACAAACGGACGAACAGGGGAGTCAACAGCATTACCGAGATACTTAAGTTCTTTACCGATAAGATATCCTGCTACTGCTTCTTTAACGTATGATACAACGCCTACGGTTGAGCAGTGTGCTCTGTGAGCAGTACCGAAAGCATCATTTACAAATACGTCCGCAAGTGAGCCTAATTCCTTTGAAAATTCTTCGCCGTTTTTGGTTTCTTCGGCTCTGTAACGTGTGTTTTGAAGAAGAACTACGTCACCGTCTTTCATATTGGCAACTGCCTTTTTGGCATTTTCTCCTACAACGTTATCGTCAGCCGCAAAAACTACCTCTTTGTCTAAAAGTTCGGAAAGTCGCTTTGCAACGGGTACTAAAGATAATTCAGGCTTCGGTTCGCCCTTAGGTTTACCTAAGTGTGAGCAGAGAATTACCTTTCCGCCGTCTGCAATCAGTTTTTTGATGGTTGGAAGTGCTGCGTTAATACGGTTTTCGTCGGTTATAACTCCGTTTTTAAGCGGAACGTTAAAGTCACAACGAACAAGAACCTTTTGACCTTTGACGTTAATATCGTCTACTGTCTTTTTGTTAAGTGCGTTCATTTAAAGACGTCCTTTCACTTTGTTAAATTTTTTACAATATATATTTTACCACATTTTACATATTTTTCAACAAATATTTTAATTTTTAAATAACAAATTAAAGTATATCTTCCCATAAATAATTGTGCAGTTGACCGAAATTTTCAAGGGCAGGGTAATTCCATTGCCTTAAAGTCTCATAAACCGCTATTGCAATCGAGTTTGAAAGATTTAAACTTCTTATCTCTCCTGCCATTGGAATACGCACACATCTTTCGGGATTTTTAATAAGCAGTTCTTCGGGAAGACCTTTTGTCTCCTTGCCGAACATTAAATAACAGCCGTCGGGGTAGGAAACGTCGGAATGTACACTTCTTCCTTTTGTTGTAAAATAAAAAAAGTCACCCTTTGTATTTTTTGCAAAAAAGTCATTTAAATTATCATAATAGGTTATATCCAAATATTTCCAATAGTCAAGACCTGCACGTTTCAGTTTTTTATCGTCTATTGTAAACCCCATAGGTCCCACAAGATGAAGTCTAGCCCCCGTTGCCGCACAGGTTCGTGCAACATTTCCTGTATTTTGAGGTATTTCAGGCTCTACCATAACAATGTTAATTATTGACATTTAAAATCACCAGAAACTATTATATTTTTTTAAAATAAGCTTGTCAAGATAATTACGCTATTGTATAATACTTAAAAAGGAGAAATGATAATGCAAAAATATGAAAAAATAGTAAAACGTGTTGAATTCTTAGAGGAAAAATACGGAATTAAATATGCAAAAACAGACGGGAAACTTTATAATACCCTTAAATTTTTTTATTTTATTTCTCTTATATATATCTTGGCGATAAATCAATTGTATATAGTTTCGATGATTTTTGTAGGTTCTGAAAATGAAAATTATATTATTGATAAAAATTCAATAATTACCGTTAGTATTTGTTCACTGCTTTTGGCAGCAGGCTGTGTTTTTAAATGTACTCGATTTAAAATTGTCGGTGGAATTTTAACTATTCTGCCATTGCCGTTACTGTTTTTTACTTTTGCAGTTAAAATGCAGGATGGTTTAGGTTATTTTGGCTTTAAGGCGTCTTTTTATTGGCGACATGCAATACCGATAGTAATTCTTTTTATCCTATCCTCTTTTATGCTCATAATTGCTTTACGAAGCACAATAAAATTCAATAAAGAGTATAAAAAAGCGTATGATAACATTTACGATATGTATAGGTCGCAAATAGGTTATGATGATATGTCTGTTGAGCAAACAGATTGGGAAGAATTTTTGAAAACTTATGACCCGAGAGATACCAAACAAAACTAAAGATAATTTATGTTCAATTTAGTTTATTGACATTTTTTGCATTTTATGGTAAGTTTATTATAGACTATTATTTGGATTGGTTAAGTTAATGAAAAATTTTAGCAAAATAACCGTTGTCGGTGGTGGAAATATTGGTACGCAATTTGCATGTCAGACGGCTGCAAAAGGTTATTGTGTTACCGTATATACGCAAAGTCCTGAAAAATATTCAAGTCAGCTTCAAATAATTGATAACAAATGTAATGTGTTGTGTAAAGGGTCACTGTCAAATGTTACCGATGATTTATCAAAAGCACTTGATGGAGCAGAAGTTGTCTTTATTTCTTATCCTGCCTTTATGTTTGGTGCTTTTGCAGAAAAATTGCAACAGTATATTAAAAAAGGTACATATATTGGCGTTTTACCGGGTACCGGTGGTGCCGAGTTTGCTTTTAAAAAATGCATTGAAAAGGGTGCTGTTTTATTCGGATTACAAAGAGTTCCGTGTGTTGCAAGGCTACAAGAGTACGGAAAAAGTGTCCGTGTGGATGGAAAAAGGGAAAAGTTGTTTCTCGGTTCAATACCGCAAGTATATTCCTTTGAATTGTCAAAATTTATGTCAGATTTGTTTGATATGCCGTGTGAACCTTTGCCCAATTATCTCAATGTTACAATGATTTCTTCTAATGCAATTTTACATACAACGAGACTTAGAAGTATGTTTTCAGATTATACTGATGGTATGACATACAGTAAAAACCCTTTGTTTTACGGCGAATGGGATAATAAATCTTCAAATTTGTTATTAGCTTGTGATGATGAGCATCAAAAAATTCTTGAGCATTTGAAGGATATGGATTTATCCTATGTTATGTCATTAAAGCAACATTATGAAAGTAATTCTGTTGAACAAATGACTGAAAAATTATGTAGTATACAAAGTTTGCACAATTTATCATCGCCTATGATTAAGACGGAAAAAGGTTGGATACCCGATTTTAAATCAAGATATTTTATTTCTGATTTTCCTTACGGTCTTTCTATATTTGAGGGTTTAGCTGAAATTCTTAATGTAGATGCACCGAATATCAAAGATACAATGAAATGGTATCGCAAAATAACAAATGATAATAATCGTTTTGACTTTGGTTACTATGGAATATCAGACATTACAGATTTGTATTCATTATATAAATAAATTTTAAATTGTGATATTGAGTAATTACATTGTTCACTTTAGAAATTAAGACCCCACAGTATTGAACGTGGGGATATTTCTGTAATTTTTTGTATAATTTTTTAGTAATTTTGTTCATTGTTTTATTGTTTTTACAGCAAAACTGAACATTACTTATAATTAGAAAGGGGGTGTTATAAGTGGAACTTACCAAAAAGCAGTTTGACATTTTATCAACACTTGCTATGTCTAAGCAGTCACTTACGCAACGTCAATTATTTGAACTTACCGGCAATTCACTTGGCACAATTAACAAAACAATAAAAACATTATCTGAATTAGGTTATGTTGAGGACGGTGAGATTACAAACCTTGGAATAAATGCACTTGAGCCGTATAGAGTGAAAAAGGCAATATTTATTGCGGCAGGTTTTGGTACAAGACTTGTACCTGTTACGTTAAATACGCCTAAACCGCTTGTACGCGTTAATGGTAAGAGGATAATTGATACATTGATTGATGCGTGCTTAGATGCGGGTATCAATGACATTTATGTTGTCCGTGGATATTTGGCAGAGCAATTTGACCAACTGTTATATAAATATCCGATGATAAAATTTATCGAAAATCCTTCATATAACGAAGCGAATAATATATCGTCTGCAATGACGGCACGTTATTTAATGCAAAATGCATATGTACTTGAGGCAGATTTACTTGTTTTAAATCCGAAAATAATTCGTAAATATAATTATCAATCAAATGTACTTGGTATTTGGAAAGACAGAACAGATGATTGGTGTCTTACTTGTGATAAGGACGGTTTTGTTGATGAAGAAAGAGTGGGTGGAATAAACTGTCATCAGATGGTTGGAATTTACTACTTTAACAGTGCCGACGGTGCAAAACTTTCCGAGCATATAAAAGAGGCGTTTTTATCTCCGGGAGGAAAGGAAAGATACTGGGAAACTGTACCGAATCAGGTTTATAAGGGAGAATACAAAATTGAGATTATTCCCTGTAAAGATGAGGACATAGTTGAGATTGATACCTTTAGAGAATTAAAAAAGATAGATAAAACATACGATGTTTAGAAAGAAGTGAATA
>JAKSQC010000061.1 GCA_024404325.1 Clostridia bacterium | reverse complement strand
GAGTTTTTTAGTGGCGGATTTTTTGTTAGGCAAGGCAAAAACGCAGTGAATACTAACGTATTCGCGAGTATTTTAACACAGTATAACGGAAAATCCGCTCTCAAAAACCGAGTTCGGATTATTCTTGTTAGGCTAATAAAGGATAGGTAGAATAATGGCTCCGAGAAAGAAAAAGGAAGAAAACACATCTAAAAAGCCAAAGAATACAAACGCTTATATTGCAGGGGCGGGAACGGTGGTAGACCAACAGGTTACCGAAACGTTAAAGTCTAATTTTATGCCTTATGCTATGAGCGTTATAGTGTCGCGTGCAATACCCGAAATAGACGGATTTAAACCGTCGCACAGGAAACTGCTTTACACTATGTATAATATGGGACTTTTAAACGGCTCTACTATTAAGTCTGCAAATATAGTCGGAAGAACTATGCAGTTAAACCCTCACGGCGACGCCGCCATTTATGATACTATGGTACGTCTGTCCGAAGGACACGCCGCACTTTTACACCCGTTTGTAGCGTCAAAAGGTTCGTTCGGTAAGGCGTATTCACGCGATATGCAGTGTGCCGCCGCACGTTATACCGAGGCTAAACTTGCACCTATTTCCGCAGAACTTTTCAGCGATATTGATAAAGATACCGTTGATTTTGTTGATAACTACGATGCCACGATGAAAGAACCTGTACTGTTCCCCGTAACATTTCCTACTATACTTGTAAATGCGAATATGGGTATAGCGGCAGGTATGGCAAGCTCCATTTGTCCTTTTAATTTAAGTGAGGTATGCGATACTACCGTAGCGTATATAAAGGATAATGATATAGACGTTGCCGATACCCTTTTAGCACCCGATTTCCCAATAGGCGGTGAACTTTTGTATGACCGCAGTGAAATGGAAAAGATATATGAAACGGGCAGGGGCAGTTTTAAGGTAAGGGGTACTTATGAGTACGATAAATCAAGTAACTGTATAGATATAAAGTCGATACCGCCTACTACTACGAGCGAAGCAATAATTGAAAAGGTAGTAGAACTTGTAAAGGCAAAAAAGATAACCGAAATTAACGATATCCGCGATGAAACAGACCTTAACGGCTTGCAAATAACGGTCGATTTAAAACGCGGTACCGACCCTGAAAAGGTTATGAAAAAACTTTTCAAAATGACAACACTTCAAGATAGTTTTGCCTGTAACTTTAACATACTTATTGCAAGTTCACCGAGGGTTATGGGCGTTAAGGAAATTATATCCGAATGGGTTGCTTTCAGAGAAGAATGTGTAAGACGCAGGGTTTATTTTAAACTTTCAAAGGCAAAGGATAAACTTCACCTTTTAAAGGGTATGCAAAAAATTCTTCTTGATATTGATAAGGCAATTAAAATAGTAAGGGATACAAGAGAAGAAAAAGAGGTAGTACCAAACCTTATGATAGGTTTTGGTATTGACGAAATACAAGCCGAATATGTAGCGGAAATAAAACTCCGTCACTTAAACAAGGAATATATACTCAAAAGACTTGAAGATATTGAGGCACTCGAAAAGGAAATAGACGAGATGCAGGATATACTTAATTCAAGGTCTAAAATAAAGAGAATTATAATAAACGAACTCGAAGAAGTTAAAAAGAAATACGGTAAAGACAGATGTACAAAGATAATATCTGCAAGCGAAGACGATGATAGTGCCGAAATAGAAGTACTTGATGATTCACCCGTAACGCTTTTCTTTACAAGGGACGGATATTTCAAGAGAATAACACCGCAGTCGCTTAGAATGAGCGGA
Source organism: Clostridia bacterium (assembly GCA_024404325.1). Taxonomy (GTDB): domain Bacteria; phylum Bacillota; class Clostridia; order Oscillospirales; family Acutalibacteraceae; genus UBA737. The sequence continues at coordinate 3,394 of JAKSQC010000061.1, read as the reverse complement.
GAGCAGAAACTAAAAGAGGGTGACGAAATAACCCAAACGGTAGAGTCTTCGTGTGATAAAGATTTGCTGTTCTTTACCAATAACGCACAAGTTTATAAAAGCAGGGTAGCGGACTTTGGCGACGGTAAGGCAAGTATACTTGGTGACTTTGTTGCAAGTAAACTTGATTACGATGAGGGCGAAAGTTCTGTATATATGATAGATACAAAAGACTATTCGGGTTTTGTTGTATTTATCTTTGATAACGGTAGAGTGGCAAAGGTACCGCTTTCGTCTTATGTAACCAAAACCAACCGTAAAAAACTTATAAATGCCTACTGCTCAAAATATACATTGCATACGGTATTGTATATTAAGGAAGATTGTGATATACTGCTTAAGTCTACCAACAACAGAATGTTGCTTGTAAACACAGGACAGGTACCTGCAAAGGCGACAAGAGATAACGGCGGTATAGCGGTTATGACGCAGAAGAAAGGTCAGCGTATTTACACTGCGGAGATTTATAAGGCAGGAACACTTGAAAGCGAACACCGATACCGTACAAAAAATCTGCCTGCCGCAGGAAGTCTTAAACCTACAGGTACGGCAGAACAGGCAAAACTCGATATTTAAAAAACCGTCCGAGGTTTTCTTGTTGAAAATATCGGGCGGTCTGTCCGCCCGAATTGCAAACGCCTTTATTCGTGCTGACAGTATCATTATTTACGCATATAAAAATATTATTCAAAATATTTCTCATTCGGAGTTGAAAGCAAAAAATGAAAAGAGAACTTGCAAAACAGTACAACCCAAAGGATGTTGAAGAACGCATTTATAAAATGTGGCTTGACGGTAAATATTTTCACGCAAAGCGTGAGGAGGGCAAGGAAACCTATACAATAGTTATTCCGCCACCGAATATTACAGGTCAACTTCATATGGGACATGCTCTTGATAATACCTTGCAGGATATACTTATCCGTTTTAAGAGAATGCAGGGCTTTGATACTTTGTGGCTTCCCGGTACTGACCACGCATCTATTGCAACCGAGGCAAAAATAGTTGAGGCTATGCGAAAAGAAGGTCTTACAAAGGATGATTTGGGAAGAGAAGGCTTTTTGGAGCGTGCTTGGGAGTGGAAAAAGCAGTACGGCGGAAGAATTATAGAACAACTTAAAAAAATGGGTTCTTCCTGTGACTGGGACAGAGAACGTTTTACCCTTGACGAGGGTTGTTCAAAGGCAGTAAAAGAAGTATTTGTAGAACTTTATAAAAAAGGACTTATTTACAGGGGAGAAAGAATAATCAACTGGTGTCCGCACTGCCTTACTTCTATTTCCGATGCAGAGGTAGAATATGAGGAGCAAGCAGGTCATTTTTGGCATCTGCGTTATCCTTTTGCAGACGGCAGCGGATATTTGGAACTTGCAACCACACGTCCCGAAACGCTTTTAGGCGATACTGCCGTTGCGGTAAACCCGAATGATGAAAGATATAAAGATATTGTCGGCAAGAAACTTATTTTGCCGATAGTTCACCGTGAAATACCCGTTGTTGCAGACGATTATGTTGAGGTTGACTTTGGTACGGGCGTAGTTAAAATCACACCTGCACACGACCCGAACGACTTTGAGGTAGGACTTCGCCATAACCTTGAAGTAATAAATGTTTTGACCGACGATGCAAAGATAACCGACGATTATCCGAAATATGCGGGTATGGACAGATTTAAGGCAAGAAAGGCGATAGTAGCAGACCTTGAAAAAGAGGGTGCACTTGTAAAGGTAGAAGACTATACGCATAACGTAGGCACTTGTTACCGTTGCGGAACTACGGTCGAACCGAGGGTATCAAAACAGTGGTTTGTTAAAATGAAACCATTGGCTACACCTGCAATAGATGCAGTTAAAAACGGAGAAACAAAATTTGTACCGCAAAGATTTGAAAAGATATACTTCCATTGGCTCGAAAATATAAAAGATTGGTGTATATCGCGTCAGCTTTGGTGGGGTCACCGTATACCTGCGTGGTACTGTGACGATTGCGGTGAAATCACCGTTTCAAAAGAGGACGCACATTGTTGCGAGCATTGTAAGAGTGAAAATATAAAACAAGACCCCGATACGCTTGATACTTGGTTTTCTTCTGCCCTTTGGCCTTTTTCAACTTTGGGTTGGCCTGATGAAACAGAGGATTTTAAACATTATTATCCGACCAATACCCTTGTTACGGGTTATGATATAATTCCGTTCTGGGTTATGAGAATGATGTTCTCGGGAATTGAGCAAACGGGACAGGTACCTTTTGATACGGTACTTATTCACGGTCTTGTAAGGGACAGTCAGGGCAGAAAGATGTCAAAGTCATTGGGCAACGGCGTAGACCCGCTTGAAGTTATTGATAAATTCGGTGCAGATGCACTCAGATTTTCTCTTGCAACGGGTAATAGCCCCGGAAACGATATGCGTTATATTGAAGAACGCGTTGAAGCAAGCCGTAACTTTGCAAATAAGATATGGAATGCCGCACGTTTCATACTGATGAACTTAAAATCAGACGAGGTACTGCCGATAGTACCAAAAGATTTTGCACTTGAAGATAAGTGGATAGTTTCTAAATTTAACACCCTTGCAAAAGAGGTTACGGAAAATCTTGACCGTTTTGAACTCGGTATGGCAGTTCAAAAACTTTATGATTTTATTTGGGATGTATTCTGCGATTGGTATATTGAGATTTGTAAGGCAAGACTAAACGGTGATGATGAAAAGGCGGCTGATACCGCAAGGTCAGTACTATTGTATGTCTTTACAGGTACACTTGCACTTCTTCACCCGTTTATGCCGTTTATAACCGAAGAAATATGGCAGTCAATGCCGCATAACGGCGAGGCACTTATGGTTACACAGTTCCCCAAATACCGTGATGATTTTAATTTCACTACCGAAGAAACAGATTTTGAAAAGATTATGGCGGTAATAAAAGCAGTGCGTAACCGTAGGGCAGAAATGAACGTACCGCCGTCTAAAAAGGCAAGTGTATGTATTGCAACCGCCTTTACAGACACGTTTAATGCAGGAGTCTCATATATTTGCCGTCTTGCGTACGCATCGGATGTTAAGGTCGCGGGCAGTTTTGACAGTGAGGGTGCGGTAAGGGTTGTTACCGATTCTGCTACCGTTTATATGCCTATGAAAGAACTCGTCGATGTAGATGGCGAACTTGACCGTCTTAATAAGGATATGAAAAAGGCACTCGAAGATAAAGAATTCTTCCAGAAGAAACTTAATAATGCAGGCTTTGTCGCAAAAGCACCTGCAAATGTTGTTGAACAGCAACGCCAAAGTCTTGCAAAGGTGCTTGATAAAATCAAAATGATTGAGGACAGCATTAAAGAAATCGAAAGTATGAAATA
>JAKSQC010000060.1 GCA_024404325.1 Clostridia bacterium | reverse complement strand
TGGCAAAAATAAAAAGAGAACTACTAATGAAAATCAATTCTTTATCTTATTCACAACTTGATAACATAGGTGTTTCAACCCTTATTACACGAATGACGAGTGACGCTAATCAGGTGCAGTCGGGCATAAATCTTACTTTAAGACTGTTTTTAAGGTCGCCTTTTATAGTATTCGGTGCTATGATAATGGCATTTACAATAGACGTTAAGTCGGCTTTTGTCTTTGTTGTCGCAATACCGCTTTTATCGTCGGTAGTACTTGGTATAATGCTTGCCTCAATTCCGCTTTATAAGGCTGTGCAGGAAAGGCTCGACAAGGTCTTGTCGCTTACAAGAGAAAACCTTTCGGGTGTTCGTGTAATTCGTGCTTTCGGCAGAGAAAATATAGAAACCCAAGATTTTGACGAAAAAAGCGAGAAGTTAAATGAACGTCAAAACCTTGTGGGTAGGGTATCGGCACTGCTTAATCCGCTTACCTATATTTTGATAAATTTTGCGGTTATAGTACTTATTTATATCGGCGGGCTGAGGGTAAACGGCGGTATTCTTACTCAAGGTGCAGTGGTATCGCTTTATAATTATATGTTGCTGATTTTAGTGGAACTGATAAAACTTGCAAACCTTATAATTACAATTACAAAATCGGCAGCAAGCGAAAACAGAATTGAAAGCATACTTGACAGTGATGTTTTACAATTTAACAGTGAAACGGTAAATACAGATAAAACGGGTAATGTTGAATTTAAAAATGTATCTATGAGTTACGACGGCTCACCCGAAATGTCAATTAAAGATATAAGCTTCAAAGCACAAAAGGGACAGACGGTAGGAATAATCGGAGGTACGGGTTCGGGAAAGACAACACTTATAAACCTTATACCGAGATTTTATGATGCAACAGACGGTGAAGTTTTGGTAGACGGGGTAAACGTAAATAAATATCCGATAAATCAACTTAGAAATAAAATAGGCATTGTTCCGCAAAAGGCGGTACTTTTTAAGGGTACTGTAAGGGATAATCTGCTATGGGGCAATAACAGTGCCGATGAAAACACACTGACTAATGCACTTAAAGTATCGCAGAGTATAGATTTTGTAGAAGAAAAGGGCGGTCTTGACAGTGAAGTAGAGCAGGGCGGACGCAACTTTTCAGGCGGACAAAGACAGCGACTTACAATAGCACGGGCACTTGTAAGAAAACCCGAAATACTCATACTTGACGACAGTACAAGTGCACTTGATTTTGCAACTGATTTATCACTAAGAAAAGCACTTAAAGCTTTAGATTATAACCCTACGGTGTTTGTTGTAACGCAAAGAACTGCGTCGATACAAAACGCCGATATAATTATTGTGCTTGATGACGGTGAGACTGTCGGTATCGGTACGCATAAGGAACTTCTTGAAAGTTGTGAAGTGTATAAGGAAATATATAATTCACAGTTTAAAGAAAAGGAGGAACTGTCTTGAAAAAACAAAATTCCTCTTTTAACCAAATAATGCATTTTTTAAAACCTTATACTTTTTTTGTTATTTTGTCACTTGTAATATCTACTGCAAGCGTAGCACTTACGCTTTATTTCCCCATACTTATAGGTTACGCTATCGACTGTATAGTAGGTAAGGGAAACGTTGACTTTAAAACACTTATAAATCTTATTTTAAGAGCGGGCGTTATTGTTATTATAACTGCCGTTTTACAATGGCTAATTGGTATAATAAATAATAAGGTGACATTTGAAGTTATAAAAGATATAAGAAAAGAAGCCTTTAAAAAACTTCAAATATTACCCCTTTCGTATCTTGACAGAAGACCTAAAGGTGATACAATAAGCCGTATTATATCCGATGTTGACACGTTTGCCGACGGTCTTTTATTAGGTTTTTCAAGTTTGTTTACAGGTATAATTACTATAATCGGAACGCTTTTCTTTATGTTTTTGTTAAACCCCATAATAGCGTTGGCGGTTGTTGTTATTACGCCGTTATCACTGCTTGTAGCACGATTTATTTCAAAAAAAACTTATTCGCTTTTTACTTTACAGTCAAAAATTCGTGCCGAGCAGACATCTCTTATTGATGAGGCGGTTGGAAACAATAAGGTTGTAAAGGCTTTTTCACAGGAAGAAAATACGGTTAAAAAGTTTGATGAAATAAACGAAAAACTAAAGGACTGTTCGCTTAAAGCCACCTTTTATTCTTCACTTGTAAACCCGAGTACGAGATTTGTAAACAGTCTTGTTTATGCGGCGGTCGGAAGTTTTGGTGCTTTTGCGGTTATAGGTGCGTTTGGAAACGGCGTAATGACCGTAGGTATGCTTTCGAGCTTTTTAAGTTATGCTAATCAGTATACGAAACCGTTTAATGAAATTTCAGGCGTTATTACCGAACTTCAAAACGCTGTTGCCTGCGTAAAAAGAATATTTGAATTTATAAATGAAACACCGCAAGTACCCGACTGTGACAATGCATTAACACTTAAAAATGCAAAGGGAAATATTTTAATAAATAATGTCCAATTTTCCTATGATAAAACAAAAGAACTTATAAAGGACTTTAATCTTGACGTTAAATCGGGAATGAGTGTTGCAATAGTAGGGCCTACGGGTTGCGGTAAGACAACGGTTATAAATTTGCTTATGCGTTTTTATGATGCCGACAGCGGAAAAATCACGGTAGACGGCAACGAAATTAAAAAAACAACACGAAGCAGTTTAAGAGAAAATTACGGTATGATACTACAGGAAACGTGGATAAAAGACGGTACTGTAAGGGATAATATTGTTATCGGAAAACCCGATGCAACACTTGAAGAGGTAATAAATGCCGCAAAACTTTCCCACGCCCACAACTTTATTAAAAGACTGCCTTACGGTTATGATACCGTTATAAGTGACGAGGGCGGAATTCTTTCACAGGGACAAAGACAACTTTTATGTATTGCAAGGGTGATGTTAAAAATACCGCCTATGCTCATACTTGACGAGGCAACATCTTCAATTGATACGAGAACGGAACTGAAAATACAAAGTGCCTTTAATACGCTAATGCAGGGAAGAACGAGTTTTATAGTAGCCCACAGACTTTCAACCGTAAAGCAGGCGGATATAATTATCGTTATGAAAGACGGCAACATCGTTGAAAGGGGTAAGCATAGCGAACTTATAAAAAAAGATGGGTTTTATGCCAAACTGTATAACAGTCAGTTTGAGCAGTAAAAAATTCCTTGAATGTATATATTGTTTGTAGTATAATAAACCTTATAGTTGTGGATAAAAGCAGATAATAACGGAGAAAAAGAAAATGAGAACCGAAAAGTGGGATATACTTAATGCCGACGGCGTGCCTACGGGTAAAACAACCGTAAGGGGACGTTGCTATTTAAAACAGGGCGAGTATCATCTGGTAGTTCATATATGGATAGTTTCAAGCGACGGCAAGATTTTATTGCAACGCCGTGCGGATAATAAAGCGTTAATGCCGGGCGAATGGGCGGCAACAGGCGGGGCGGCAATATCGGGTGAAGATTCCTTTACCGCCGCAAGACGTGAATTGTCAGAGGAACTCGGTATATATTCAAACGCCGATACACTAAAACTTATAAAGCGTATAAAACGCCGAAACTCACTGCTTGATGTTTGGATAATTAAAAAAGATATAGCATTACACAGTTTAAGGCTTCAAAAAAGCGAAGTGGCAGAGGCAAAATGGGTGAGCTTTGATGAACTTGGGCAAATGATTAAAAACGGAATTTTCCATAACTACGGTGAGGAATATTTCGACTGTGTTTTGAGTAAAATAGCAGAATATAAAGGAGCTTATGTATGAGCCTTAATTTAGAGCACAAGAGTTGTCCTGTGTGCCACGCATACCTTTTTAATGATGACGATGTGGTATACTGTCCTACGTGCGGTGCACCGCATCACAGAAGTTGTTATAAGTTTTTGGGACATTGTGCATTAGAGGAATTTCACGGAACCGAGAAGCAGTATGATAAATTGCAAGAACCTGTTTTAGACGATAAAAAAGAGGAAATAAAGGTTGCATATCATACCGAAAAAAAGGAAGATGAAAACTCTTTAGAATACGTTGAATGCGGTATGTGCGGCGAGAAATACGGTAAAGATTTAAAAAGCTGTCCTAATTGCGGAGCACCTAATTTTATAAAGCTTGGCGGAAATTACGTAGTCTATGATTTTTTGGGCGGTGTTCCTGCCGACGCAGATTTAGGCGACGGTGTAACGGCAGACGAGGCAAAACGCTTTGTTGCCGCTAATACTCACCGTTATATACCGAAATTTGCGGCTATGGCGTCGGGCATTAAGTCATCATGGAATTGGCTTGCATTTTTCTTTCCGAGTGCTTGGTTGCTTGGCAGAAAGATGTATAAAACAGGAATACTCACGGGTGTACTGTCTGTTGCGTTTTCTATGCTTGCAATACCCTTTAATAAGTCATTTAATTATTATATAGGCTCGCAAAATTCTACCTCGTATGCACAGATGTTTGATATTATCAAGGATAATATACCGAATATAGGCATGGCGGTTGTTGTTTCTGCTTTAGTAGGTCTTGTTTTTAATCTTGTCCTTAAAATTTTTGTAGGTTTAAAGGCAGATTACCTTTATAAAAAACACGCAATTGCTACCATTAAAGATATTAAAGCCAACAGCGAAGATATTGAATATGATTTTCATAGGCGTGGCGGTATCAGTTTTATTGCAACACTTATCGGCTTGTTTGCCGTTCAGTATCTTCCGACTATTATAGCAACCTTTGTGTGAGTATAAATAAAATCGGGAGATGAGTTTTATGCGGATATGCAGTGAATGCGGAACAGAAAATGAACAAGAGTATGAGTACTGTAAAAATTGCGGTTCAAAACTTGAAACTGCCTATAATGCAGATAAAGATTTGAATTACGGCAGTTTTAACGGTAAAGATGCAGGTACTTATAATCAAAATTTTTCGTCCGATAATTCAGGTTATCCTTATATCGAAGAAATATCGGGTATAAAAAGCGAAGAAGTTGCGACATTTGTAGGTAAAAAATCATCCGAGATACTTAAAAAGTTTTCTAAAATGGAGATATGCCATTCAAAACTATGTTGGTGTTGGCCCGTAGCGGTTTTGGGCTTTTTGTTTGGCCCTATCGGTGCCGCCATTTGGTTTTTTTACAGGAAGATGTATAAAATTGCACTTATACTTGTGGCAATCGGCGTTGTTATGTCATTTGTAACAGGTATAGTATCATCAGGAAATAACGAGCAGATACTTAATAAAAACCCGTATGAAATATATGAAAAATACGAGAATGACGATGCGTATACTTTTGATTACAAAGGCTTTCTTAATGAATTCGGTAAAAATATAAACAAGGAAGCTTATATTTCA
>JAKSQC010000006.1 GCA_024404325.1 Clostridia bacterium | reverse complement strand
CGCACAATTATTATGTTTGGGCATAAGTTTGACCCTAATCTTCTTTCGGTGGTTATTTTATTGGGTGTTGTTTCTGCTTTTAATGAAGTTTTTAGTTTGTTTTCGGTTAAAAAGCGTTGCTTTTATGTAGTTTTAATATTACTATATTATATTGGAATATTTTTCACAGGTTCAAGGGGCGGACTTATTTCAACTGTTATTACATCTGCATTATTTCTTTTTTTAGAAACTAAAAAACGTGAAAATCGTAAATTGGTCAGGATAATCATAGTTATAGTTGCGTTGGCATTTATCATCATGATACCATTATTGCCTACGTCATTGGTCGAAGATAGGTTTTCAACCTCTTCAATATTGGGATTAAATGAACTAAATGCAGGTGTTCATAATCGGTACTCTATTTGGGAAAGTGCATTAAAACTAATTCCCGATAGATTGTTATTTGGGTACGGTACGGGTAATTTTTTAACTGCCATAAAAAAAGTATATTATAGGTCATGTGCATCTCATAATTTGTATCTGTTATTGCTTGTAGAAACGGGAATTATAGGATTTTTAATATTTATAACTTTTTTACTGTATTTATTAAATAAACTGAGAAAAAACAAACAGTATTCATCTTATGCAATGTTGATAGGAATTTTGACAATTAGTTTAACTTTGGATACTCTTCCTTATAAGTATTTTTGGGTTGGTCTTATATATGCAGAACTTACTATTAACAGCAAAAAAAATATATCAGGTTTATTACGGATAAAAAGATAAATTGACCGGTGGGTATAGTTGTATGGCAAATTTAAAAAAAAATTTGATATATAATATTTTATATCAAATATCTATGTTAATTATTCCGCTTATTACAGCACCGTATATTTCAAGAGTAATCGGTGCAGAGGGTGTAGGAGTATATTCATACTCGACATCAGTAGCAAATTATTTTGCATTGTTTATGTTACTCGGCGTGGGTAATTACGGCTCAAGAACTATAGCACAGTCAAAACAAAACAAGGAACTTTTAAGTAAAAATTTTTGTGAAATTTATTTTTTCCAATTTATTTGCTCGGTTATAGTAATTATAATTTATGTCTTGTTTATAATTTTTGCAGCAGATAATAATTATAAAATAGCATTAGCTTTGCAGTTTATTTATCTTTTATCCGTTGCATTTGATGTGTGTTGGTATTTTACAGGATCAGAACAATTTAAGATTATTGTGACAAGAGGAATAATAGTCAGATTTGCAGAAGTACTACTTATTTTTCTGTTGGTCAAAACTCGTACAGATGTATACAAATACATTTTAATTATGACGCTTGGAACATTTGTCAGTATCTTATGCCTATGGTCGATTGTATTTAAACAAGTTTTATTTAAGAGGGTTTCTTTTAGATCTTTACTTCCTCATATTAAACCGAATATTATTTTATTTATTCCGTTATTAGCTACGAGTGTTTTTAATTTAATGGATAAAATTATGATAAAATTGATAAATCACGATATTTCTGCAGTCGGTATATATGAATACAGCGAAAAAATCGTAAAACTTCCGCTTAGTGTAATATTAGCGATAGGAACAGTAATGTTACCGAGGATTTCTAATCTTATTGCCAATAATGAAATAAAAGGTGCGGACAACTATTTTAAACTGACTATGAAATATTTAGGAATTTTAGTTGTTGCGATGGCTTTTGGAATTGCGGCAGTGGCACCGACTTTTTCGGTGGTCTTTTATGGTAACGAGTTTAGGGAATGCGGAAAGATTATTACTGTTTTGGCAGTAATACTTATCACCGCATCATGGGCAAATATAATAAGAACACAGTATTTGATACCTACATATAATGAAAAAATATATACGATTTCCGTTATTGCGGGGGCAGTAGTTAATTTGATTTTAAACTTTATTTTTATACCATTACTTGGTGCGTATGGTGCTGCGATAGGAACTATCGGAGCAGAAATCACTCTCTGCGTTATTCATACGGTAGGTGTTTGGAAAAAAATTCAGATATGGGAACATATATTTTGTTGGATAGAATACATAGTTATAGGAATATTAATGTTTATTGTGGTAAGGCTGGTAGGTTCGCATTTGGCTGACAGCATAATCTCTTTAATACTGCAAATTGGAATTGGCGGGTTAGTATTTATTATAAGTGTAATAATACTTTTGCTTATTAAAAAAGATGAGTTTTTATTTGGAGTTTTAAAAAGTAAAAAATAATGTTTTTTGCATTTTAGAGAAAGGGGTTAAAGTATGACACAACAAGATTTGAATAAATTACATCAGGCACAGTTAGAAATAATGGATGAAATTCATAGAATTTGTCTTTATAATGATATTCATTACTATATTATAGGCGGTACATGTATTGGTGCAGTCAGGCATAAGGGATTTATTCCATGGGATCCTGATATAGACATAGGAATGCTAAGAAACGATTATGACAGGTTTAAAGAGATATGTAAAAAAGATTTATCATCAAAATTCAAATATTACGATTACATTGAAAAAGAAAACTATAATCGTCTGCATGCAATAGTCAGTATGAAAAATACTAAGTTAATAACATTTTGTGATAAATATAATAAATTTGAAAATTTGGGAATTTATGTAGACGTTTTGCCACTTGATAATGCACCGAATGACATTAAGGAAAGAAAAAGACATCAAAAAATAATACACAGATGTAAGAAAAAAATTAATATAAAAATTGCAACTGTGTATACGTCAAATGTTCTTAAAAAAGCAATAAAAAAGTTAAGGAGTTTTCTTTTTTTCGGATATTCTCTAACAAGGTTAAATGAGATTTTTGATAAATGTATGAGAAAATATGATAATGTCGAAACAAATTATTTATGTGCAATGGCAGGACGTTATTCATATAGCAAAGAATGTGTACCTAAAGATTATTTCGGTACTCCGGTACTTACTGAATTTGAGGGACGCAAATATTATGCACCTGCAAAAACTGATGAATATCTTACTCATATTTACGGTGATTATATGAAAATTCCGTCCAAAGAGGAGCAGGATTTAAATCTTTCTTTGTTTCAGGAGGTCATATTTAACAAGTAGTTTATAGGGAGTTATATGAAAGTATACGAGAATAAAAAATACATTGAAGATGTTATTTATGTTGCGGGGTTAAATTTACCGTGGGATAAATTAAAGAACAAGTCAATATTACTTTCCGGTGCTACGGGTTTAGTAGGAAGCTTTTTTGTTGATGTAATTATGAAACGTAATGAATATGGTATGAACTGTAAAGTTTATGCTTTGGGGAGAAATGAAACCCGTGCAAAGGAGAGATTTTTATATTGTGCGGACAGTCCTTTTTATGAGTTCGTGCCGTATGATATTACAAAAACGTTTGTGAGGAATGATATCGGTACGGTTGACTATGTTCTTCATCTTGCAAGCAATACTCATCCTATGCAGTACTCTACAGATCCTATAGGAACAATAACAACAAATATTTTCGGAACATATAATATGCTCGAATTTGCCAAAATGCATAAAACAGTGCGTTCTGCTTTTGTTTCATCAAATGAAATTTACGGAGAAAACCGTGGTGATGTTGAGCTGTTTGACGAACAGTATTGCGGATATATTGACTGTAACACTTTGCGGGCGGGATATCCCGAAAGTAAACGTTGTAGCGAGGCTCTTTGTCAGGCTTATATTAAGCAGAATAATATGGATATAGTTATTCCGCGTCCTACCCGTTCATACGGTCCTACTATGTTAATGACTGATACAAAGGCAATCAGTCAGTTTATAAAAAAAGCTGTTAATGGCGATGATATTGTTTTAAAAAGTATCGGAACACAGTATTATTCATACACTTATGTTGCCGATACTGTTTCGGGTATTTTAACCGTTCTTTTGTGTGGAAATTGCGGTGAAGCCTATAATATTGCCGATAAGTCATCAGATGTTATGTTGAAGGATCTTGCACAAATTATAGCAGAGCTTTCGGGTAAAAAAGTGATTTTTGAAGTTCCGGATGTCGTCGAAGCTATTGGCTACAGTAAGGCAACCAAGGCAAGACTTGACGGCTCAAAACTAAAAACATTGGGTTGGATGCCGAAATATGATATTAAGACAGGTCTTAATCGTACGTTGGATATTCTTAATTGTATCAAGTAAATTTTTTTCTGTTATTTAAAATTAAAACTGTCGTCTTAATTTTTCGAGAGTTGCTTTTTCTATTCGTGATACATAACTTCGGGAAATTCCTAATTTGTTTGCAATTTCTTTTTGTGTCAGTTCCTTTTGTCCGTTAAGTCCGTATCGCATATCAATTATTTTTTTTTCTCTATCATCAAGTGTACCTGAGAGCAGGACTTTCAATTTTTCGAGTTTTAGTTTTGTGTCTATTTCTTCGGCTATGTCGCTTTCATCTGCAATCACGTCTATTAACGTTAATGCGTTACCGTCTTTATCTGTATCTATAGGATCGCTTATAAATACATCCTGAGAACTTTTTTTAAGATTTCTAAAATACATCAGTATTTCATTTTCTATGCATCTTGAAGCGTATGTTGCAAGACGTATTCCTTTGTCTGAATTAAAACTTGATACTGCTTTTATAAGACCAATTGTACCAATTGATATCAGGTCATCTTGGTCGCAACCTGTAGTATAATATTTCTTAACTATGTGTGCTACAAGACGTAAATTATGCTCTATAAGTTCATTTTTTGCTTCATTATCTCCACAGTTGCATCTTATTAACAGTTCTTCTTCTTTTTTTGCAGATAAGGGCGGGGGAAATGAACCGGTACCCGTTACGTGTAATGCAAGGTAATATATATTTGAAACAAGTTGTAAAAATAGATTAATAATCATAAAAATTCTCCTACAAAAATTATGTTATAAATATATGTAAATTACTGCTTGACTGTTGCAAGTCCATTTAGTTTATAAAAAAATCTCTGAGAAATTCTCAGAGATTTTTTATGATATCAAATTTGCGGTTATTAATCGGCAACAGCGATATTATCATCTTGCGAACGAAACAACAGAGATATACACCATACACCTGCAAGAGCAATTACGGTATATATAATTCTGCTTAAAATTGCGTCCGAACCGCCAAATATCCAGGCTACAAGGTCAAATCTAAAAAGACCAACAAGTCCCCAATTCAAAGAGCCAATGATAGAAAGTAATAAACAAATCTTGTCAAACATAACATATCACTCCAAATAATATTTGCAATTCAATTTGATTTTTAAAATCAAAAAGCGTCTGCCAACTTTTTTTTGACAGACGCCGCAATAGTCTATACTTTACAGCTTAAAAGCTTATTTCATGCTGTTTTCATAAGACTCGATCATTTTCTTGACCATCTGTCCGCCGATAGAGCCTGCCTGCTTAGAGGTGAGATCTCCGTTGTAACCCTGCTTAAGGTTAACGCCAACTTCGTTGGCAGCTTCCATCTTAAAACGATTGAGAGCGTCTTTAGCCTCCGGTACTACGTTTTTAGCCATTGTGTTTCACTCCTCACTGATTTCTTTTTTTGCGTTTGCAATTATATTTTGTGAAATATAATTTTTTTTATTAGAGGTAAATTATTCGTTTTTTTGTAAATTTATTGCTATTTTATTATTCTTGACAGTATCATTTATTGTTGGTATACTATACTTGTTATTTTGTTTTTAGGGAGTGAACAAATATGAAATTGCTAAAATCTTCTACTGTTATTTTATCATTTGTTCTTATTTTGGCATTTGTTGTTATTGTATTTATGGTTAAGACAATAGTTCAAGACAAAAAAACAGAAAATGAATATAATCAAAGCATTGCACAATTAAAAGAAAAAGAAGATGCACTTATTGAGCAACGCGATAAGATTAAAGTTGAATTAAATAATGTTAAAAGAGAGTATAACATTCATATGGTTGGAACTGCCACATCACAGATATTGTTTATGGGAACTTATAAAACTTACTATAATGACTATTTGCCACTTATGAACAGTTACGGATATAAGGGTATATTAGGTGTTTCACTAAATGATTTACCCGGACTTAAAGGGAGAATTAGCGTTAATGAATTTAAAAAGATGTTGTCATCAGGTTGGGAATACTGCATTGTTTGGGACGGTCTCACAAAACTTGATATATATCTTGATAAAATTGAAAATAAATTAAATGATATAGGTTTTGAAATGCCTGAAACCTTTTATTTTCCACCCGGATTTTACAAAAGTAATTATGAAAAAACATTGCTTATATATAATTTCAAGAATATAATTCAAAACGGTGAAAACGGAATGTCATTGTACGGGAAATATTCATCAAATGGCATTTGGTATCCCGGTGCACGCTCTTGGAATTATGTTGGTGTAAAATCTGATATTAAATCTCTTATTGAAATGGGAGGAAATTATACATTTACTGTAAGCGTGAAACAAACATCAAAAAAAGAATTGTTTAAAACTTTTGAAAATATGCTTAAATATATTGCGGAATTCGGCAATGATAAATTGATGATAACAACTTTCAGTGACGGAAATAAAATGTATTATGAAAAGTTAGAGGCAACAAAAGAACTTGACGAACAATTAGAAAGCCGTATAGAAGAGTTAAATAGAGAGATTTCAGAATATGATAAAAAAATCAAAAATGTTTATGTAGAATAAATTTCAGCAGACAGTTAAGTTATTAACTGTCTGCTGTTTTGTATATATAGTTTAGTTTGGGGAAAACAAATAAAAAGGGAGTGTAATTATGTTTCCAAAAGTTAAAGAATATAGTATGATGGTAAAAAAGCAATCGCCTCCGTCACCAAAACTCAAAGATTTTATATGGGCATTTATTGTTGGCGGTTTAATTTGTGTTATAGGTCAATTGCTTTTTGAATTCTTCGGAATGTTGAATATGTCACAAAAGGCAATCAAGATGGCAGTCCCTTCAACGCTTGTGTTTTTTGCCGCATTGCTTACAGGAATAGGATGGTTTGATAAAATTGCAAAGCGAGCAGGAGCAGGTACACTTGTGCCTATTACGGGATTTGCAAATGCCGTTGTATCACCTGCAGTTGAGTTTAAGTCTGAAGGTTGGATATTAGGTCTTGGTGCCAATATGTTTAAAATTGCAGGACCTGTTATTGTATACGGAACTGTGGCAAGCGTAGTGTACGGTATAATATATTATTTAGTTTCTTTATTTTAACGGGGTAATATTATGGCAAAAAAAATTGGAAACAGAACAATTATTTTAGAAAACCGACCGTCAATTGTAGGATATGGGTCTGTTGTAGGGAAAAAAGAACACGATGGACCTATCGGAGATGAATTTGATACCTATAATGATGATAGCCGATTCGGTGAAAAATCTTATGAGAAAGCTGAAAGCAGGCTTCAAAAGACAGCAGTTGAAACGGCACTTAAAAAATGTGATAAGACAGAAAAAGATGTTGACTGTATTTTTGCAGGTGACCTTTTAAATCAGTGTATAGGAAGTTCTTTCGGGCTAAGGTCACTCGGTATACCGTTTGTAGGACTTTACGGGGCGTGTTCGACGATGACGTTGGGTTTGTCGTTAGCCGCCTTAACGGTAGATAGCGGAGCTGTAAATACTGCAGTAGCGGTCACATCGTCGCACTTTTGTTCAGCAGAAAGACAATATAGATTCCCGCTTGAATACGGTAGTCAAAGGACGCCAACTGCACAGTGGACGGTAACAGGTTCGGGTGCTTCAGTAATTGAAAGGTCAGAGAATAAGCCCTATATAAATGCAGTATGTTTTGGAGAAATAGAAGATTTAGGTGTTACCGATGCCAATAATATGGGTGCTGCTATGGCACCTGCGGCTGCGGCAACGCTTATGCATTATTTTAGTGATACAAAAACTAAGCCGGAAGATTATGATATTATTATTACAGGCGACCTTGGAAGTGTTGGAAGTAATCTGTTGTATCAACTTCTTGAAAGGCAGAATATAGATATTCGTTGCAGACATAACGATTGCGGACTAATTATATTTGACCTTAAAAAACAGGATGTACACGCGGGCGGTTCAGGTTGTGGGTGCAGTGCATCGGTGCTGAACTCATTTGTAATGCACAGGTTTGAAAGCGGAGATTTTAAAAATATACTTTTTATGTCTACGGGTGCTTTAATGTCGCCGACCTCAACGATGCAAGGGGAGAGCATACCCGGTATAGCACATCTTGTTAACATTAAAATTGATTGACAAACGTTAATTTAAGGCGTATAATATTGTCGTGAAAGTTTTTCACATAAAAATTAAACCCTGTCTTGGCTGACGGGGTTTAATTATTGCAAAGGGGGACTTATTTTGGAAGAAAAAATACTTGAGTTAATAGAAGGTAAAAAATTTGGGTTATTAAGGGAAACTCTTTCAGAAATAAACCCTGCGGACTTGGTTTTAATATTAGAAGAAGTGCCTAAAAAGGACCTTCCCGTCGTATTCCGGATTTTACCTAAAGAACTTGCCGCCGATGTTTTTGTAGAGATGGACAGTGATATGCAACAGTTTTTAATAGAGGCATTCAGTGATAAAGAACTTAAAGATGTTGTTGACGAACTCTTTATGGATGATACCGTTGATATTATTGATGAGATGCCGGCTTCGGTTGCAAAAAGAATAATAATGCAGACTGATGCACAAACAAGGCGTATGATTAACCAACTCCTTGCTTACCCTGACGACAGTGCAGGCAGTATTATGACTACCGAGTATATCGACCTTAAAAAGGATATGACGGTTGACAGTGCCTTTGAAAGAATCAGAAAAATCGGTTTGGATACTGAAACCATTTATACCTGCTATGTTACAGACAGATACCGCCGTCTCTTAGGTATTGTATCTATCAAAGACCTACTTTTAAACTCAAAAGACTGCATAATTGAAGATATAATGGATGAAAACATTATATATTCAAATACGCTTGACGATAAAGAAGCGGTGGCATCACAGTTTGAAAAATACGACCTTTTGGCAATACCCGTTGTAGATAAAGAAAACAGACTTGTAGGTATTATAACGGTTGATGACGCTATCGACGTTATGCAGGAAGAGGCTACTGAGGATATTGAAAAAATGGCGGCTATACTGCCGAGTGAACACAGTTATTTTAAAACGGGTATTTTTGAAACTTTTAAATCAAGAATACCGTGGCTTTTATTACTTATGATTTCGGCAACATTTACAGGCACTATTATTTCAAGTTTTGAAAATAAACTCACTGTTTTTCCAGCCCTTATTGCCTTTATACCTATGCTTATGGATACAGGAGGTAATTCGGGAAGTCAGGCATCGGTTACTGTAATACGAAGTATATCTTTAGGTGACGTTGAATTTAAGGATATTTTAAAAGTATTATGGAAAGAATGTCGGGTTGCTTTTTGTTGCAGTGTAACTTTGGCAATCGTAAATGCTTTGAAACTGTTTATTGTAGACCATTTAATATTTCATACCTTTGATTTAGGAAAGGCGGCTATTGAAATTTCGGTTGTATGCGTTACGTTGTTCTTTACTGTAATTGTTGCAAAGATTATCGGGTGTTCACTGCCAATGCTTGCAAAGAAAATCGGCTTTGACCCTGCGGTAATGGCAAGTCCTCTTATTACTACGATTGTAGATGCGATATCTCTTATAATTTATTTTTCCATTGCAACCGCGTTGCTCGGTGCATAAACAATTATTATATAAAAAATCAGGGTTGATAATTCAACCCTGATTTTTTTATAACTTAAATATTTCTAATAATTTTAAATATTTCGCAGAAGGGAATTACCGAGAACGCAAGTCCTAAACTTATGAAAAACTGAGCTGTATTTAAAACCTTAAGACCGAGAATAGTTCCCACAGGTGTTAAAACGGCAAAGAACATTATAAACAGCGTTATTACCGTGGTAATTCTCATAAATTTATTCGGTTTTATTTTATTTAACACAGAACGCGTAGTCCTTATATTAAAGGAATGGAATATCTGTGCTGTACCTATCGTTGCAAACGCCATTGTAACGGCGATATCCACACCCCATTTTACGCCTATAAAATAGGCTAATACGGTTATAAGTGAAATATAAATTGCTTCAATCGTTATATTAAAGACAGAGTTCCAACTGAAAATTCGACCTGTTGTCGGTTTTTCAAGCATTACACCGTTTTCCGCTTTTTCCTTACTAAGCGAAATTGCAGGAGCACAGTCGGTAAGCAGATTTATCCAAAGCAGTTGAACTGCCGCAAGGGGTGGAGCACCGAATATTAACATACCTACAATATAGGTTATAATTTCGGCAAAATTACAACTGAGTAAATAAGTAACAGATTTTCTTATGTTTGCAAAAAGACCTCTGCTTTCCTTTATTGCACGAACGATAGATATAAAATTGTTATTTGAAATTATTATATCTGCGTTACCCTTTGCAATATCCGTGCCGAGTCTGCCCATAGCACAACCGACGTCCGCATTTAAAAGAACGTCACTGTCATTATAGTTTTCACCGGTTACAGTAACAATTTCTCCGTTTTCTTTAAATGCCTTTACTATCCTTAATTTATCATCAGGCGTTATTCGAGCAAAAACGCTGTACTTATTTATGTTTGCTTTTAGTTCTTCGTCTGAAAGCAGGGCAAGGTCGCTTCCGCTGATAGCCTCAGTACCGTCTTTTAGTATACCTATTCGCCGTGCTACGGCTTTTGCAGTAAGAATATTGTCACCCGTTATCATAACGGTACGTATACCTGCACGCTCGCAGGAAGAAATACCGTCTATTGCTTCCTTACGAGGCGGGTCAACAAGCCCTAAAAGTCCGACAAAGGTTAAATCTTGTTCAACGCTTTCAGGTGTGGGGTTGGCGGGTATATCGTTAAGCGGACGAATTGCAATACATACTACCCTTAATGCCTCTTGTGCCATACTGTTATTAACTTCAAGTATTTTCTTAATATCACAGTCATTGCATTTTTCGATTAACATTTCGGGTGCACCCTTAACTATTGCAAAAGGCTTACCGTTTATTATGTTAATACTTGTCATAGTTTTCCGCTCTGAATCAAATGGTATAATACCGACTCTCGGGAAAGCATTTTCAATATCGTTTTGCGACATTGAATTATACTTGATACACGCATTTTTGATTGCCTGCTCTGTTGAATCGTTATCAAGCGTTGAACAGGTGGCGGCAAGACGTAACGCCATTGCCGACTTTTCATCTAATGCATTATCATCAAGAGTGATGGTCTGCTCACCGTCATATATGCAACTAAGTGTCATTTTATTTCTTGTGAGAATACCCGTCTTATCGGAACATATAACGGTAGTTTTTCCAAGCATTTCTATAGCTTCTGTTTTTTTGATAATAATTCCGTCTCTGATAATTCTGTTAAGTCCGAGTGCAATTACTACGGTCGAAATAGCAGGCAAACCCTCAGGAATGGTGGCAACCGCCAAAGCAACTGAATTAAGCATAGTGCGTAACGTCATAGTTGCAAAAGGCTCGGTACTTTTAAAATTTTGAATTAGTCCGATAAAGAACGCAATAACACAAACTATAATAATCATTGTGTTTACAAGTTTACCTATTGTATCAAGAGACCCCTGCAAAGGCAACTTGTCTGCACCTGTTTGTTGAATTATAGATGATGTATGACCTATTTCTGTTTCAAGGCCTGTGGCTGTAACTACTGCTTTTGCGGTACCGTGAACAACGTTACATCCCGAAAATATCATATTTGTACGACCTTCAATAGGTGTAATATCTTCAACGGTTATTTCAGCATTCTTGTCAACAGGGACGCTTTCCCCTGTAAGAGAAAACTCATTACATCGAAAACCGTTTGTTTCAATAAGTCTTGCGTCTGCCGTTATGTAGTCGCCCTCTTTAAGCAGTATAATATCTCCTGCTACAAGTTCGTCGGACATTATCTGCTTTACAATGCCGTCGCGTAATACAGTCGCTTCCGGATTAGTCACACTTTTAAGAGAATTTAAAGCAGTGTCGCCCTTATATAGGTTGTAGGCACTGATTAGTGCGTTTAAAACAATTATCGCAATAATTAAGAGGGGAGAATAAAAATTGTTTTGTTTATAAACAAGTGATACCACAAAACAAATCAATGCAACTACCGTAAGTATATATACAGATTTTGTGTTTATTTGTGAAACAAAGCGTTTAATAAATGTGGGCTTTTCAATATTCTCAATAACGTTATGACCGTACTGTTCAAGACGCATGTCTGCTTCGCCGTTCGCAAGTCCCTTGGTTTTATCAACTGACAGTTCACTCAAAACATCGTCTATTTCAGAACTGTGCCAAATCATTTTATCTTACCACTCCGTATAAATTTGTAATTATCCGTAAATCGGGAATTTTTTGCAGAGGTCTTGAACTTCGTCTGAAATACGTTTTGCATTTGCATCAAAGTCAAAAATAGCGTCCCTTATAAATCCTGCAATAAGTAACATTTCATTTTCTTTAAATCCGCGTGTTGTAACGGCGGGCGTACCAATTCTGAGACCGCTTGTTATAGTGGGCTTATTTGGATCATTTGGAATAGTATTCTTATTGGCGGTAATATGAACCTCGTCAAGACGTGCCTCTAGTTCCTTACCTGTTACACCGAAACGGTTAAGTTTTAAGAGCATAAGGTGATTATCTGTACCGCCTGATACTATATCAATACCGTTCTTTATAAGTTCTTTACTGAGAACAGACGCATTTTTAACAATCTGCTTTTGATATTCTTTAAATTCATCGGTAAGAGCCTCGCCGAGTGCTACTGCTTTAGCGGCAATTATATGCATAAGCGGACCGCCCTGAACACCGGGGAATATCGCCTTATCTATTCTTTTTGCAAACTCTTCTTTACAAAGAATTAAACCGCCACGCGGACCTCTTAATGTCTTATGTGTTGTTGTGGTAACAACGTGGGCATACGGGACAGGGGAGGGATGCTCGCCTGCCGCAACCAAACCTGCAATATGTGCCATATCAACCATTAAATATGCACCGACTTCGTCGGCAATTTCACGGCAACGTTTAAAATCAATAATTCTTGAATACGCACTGGCACCTACAACTATCATTTTTGGCTTACATTCGAGTGCGATTTTACGCATTTCATCGTAATCTATCATTTCTGTTTCATCATTAACGCCGTATGGAACAACATTAAAATACTTACCTGAAATATTAACAGGAGAGCCGTGGGATAAATGACCGCCGTGCTGTAAATTCATACCCATAACGGTATCTCCCGTTTCAAGAAGTGCAAAGAAAACGGCAAGGTTTGCACTTGCTCCGCTATGTGGCTGTACGTTAGCGTGTTCCGCACCGAAAAGTTTTTTAGCACGCTCTCTTGCAATTTCTTCTACTATATCAACACATGGGCAACCGCCGTAATAACGGTGTGCAGGGTATCCTTCTGCATATTTGTTTGTAAGTACACTTCCTGCCGCCAATAATACCGCTTTTGATACAATGTTTTCAGATGCTATCAGTTCAATATTATGCTGTTGACGTTCAAGTTCAAGATTACACGCATTTGCAACCTCACTGTCATAGTTTTTAAGTTCATCAAAAAAATTCATAAATATACTTCCTTTACACATTTAATTCTGATTTTATTTCATTTGAGTAGTATTTTTCAAGTATCGGATTTACGTATTCGCTAATAAATTCCTCAACCTGAGAAACGCTTCTTCCAATATACTTTTCGGGTTTCAGTTCTGCTAAAATTTCCGATTTATTAAGAGGTATTTGCTCGTCTTCTGCAATCATATCAATAAGATTGTTATTTAAGCCGTCAAGTTTTACATTTGATGCCGCCTTATGCGAATATACCCTTATAATTTCGTGAAGTTCTTGACGGTCACCACCGCGTCTTACAGACTCCATCATTATATTTTCTGTTGCCATAAACGGTAACTTTTCCATAACTCTGCGTTCAATTACCTTTTCATAAACAACAAGTCCTGATGTTACGTTAATATAGATGTTTAAAATGGCATCGACTGCCAAAAAAGCCTCTGCAATAGATATTCTTCTGTTTGCACTGTCATCAAGTGTTCTTTCAAACCACTGCGTAGAAGATGTAAACGCAGGATTAAGTGCATCGCAAATTACATACCTTGCAAGAGCCGAAATTCTTTCACATCTCATAGGATTGCGTTTATACGGCATAGCAGATGAACCAATCTGCGATTTACCGAACGGTTCTTCCATTTCTTCAAAAGATTGTAAAAGCCTTAAATCGTTTGAAAATTTAT
Organism: Clostridia bacterium; assembly: GCA_024404325.1. Lineage (GTDB taxonomy): Bacteria > Bacillota > Clostridia > Oscillospirales > Acutalibacteraceae > UBA737. The sequence goes on along the minus strand of JAKSQC010000006.1, from coordinate 24,481 downwards.
AGGCACTTTGTGCAAAACCCGAAAGCACCGATAAAAAGTAGGCGTCAACCTTTCTTGAATAGGTTTGTCCGGAAACCGCAACGCAGGATTCAAAGCCCATTTCCTTTGCTATTAGGTTTTCGAGTTCTTTTACCTTATTTTCGTCGTTATCAAACAACTCCATAAAACTCGCCTGTGTTCCGGTAGTACCCTTTGAGCCTAAAAGTTTAAGTCTTGCAACTTGAAATTCAAGGTTTTCAATATCATACACAAGTTCATTCATCCAAAGTGTGGCACGTTTACCGACTGTTGTCAACTGTGCAGGCTGCAGGTGCGTATAAGCAAGACAGGGAAGTGCTTTGTACTTTAGTGCAAAACAGGATAAGTTTTTAAGTACCTGTGTTGCCTTTTTTAAAACAATTTTTGACGCTTCTTTTATTACAACGACATCGGTATTATCACCGACATAACAACTTGTAGCACCGAGATGTATAATAGGTTCAGCCTTAGGACATTGTTTACCGTAGGCGTAAACGTGACTCATAACATCGTGGCGGACGATTTTTTCACGTTCATTGGCAACGTCATAATTAATATTGTCCTTATTATCTTCAAGTTCTTTAATCTGCTCGTCGGTAATATTAAGACCTAACTTTTGCTCTGAACGTGCAAGAGCAATCCAAAGACGACGCCATGTACGAAACTTAAAATTCTCAGAAAATATATGTTGCATCTCACTGCTCGCATAACGTGTGGAAAATGGAGATATATAACTTTCTTTCAAATCTGACATTCATATCCCTCCTCAATAAACATACTTAAATTATTTTACCATTCTTAGGGTAGATTGTCAACCAAATTAAACCAAAATGCATATATTCATGAATTATAATATTTTTATGCATATATGCTTGAAAAAGTAATTGTTTGGGTGTATACTGTAATTTGGAATTTTGTGAAAGTGGGTGCGGTATGACACGCAAACAGGCACGCGAAGAAGCTTTTATTTTAATATTTGAAAAGCAGTTTAATAAAGATGATTTGCAGGATATTTTGGATATGGCTGTTGAAGTAAGGGATATTAAACCCGATGATTATATCAAAGATGTATTTTTCGGAGTATACGGAAATCTTGAAACAATAGATGGTATCATTACTGACAGTGCAATCGGTTGGAATATAAAACGTATTTCAAAAACGGCACTTGCAGTTTTGAGGCTTGCAATTTATGAGATAAAATATTTTGAGAAAATACCTGTTTCCGTTTCGATAAACGAGGCGGTTGAAATTTGTAAGAAATATGCCACAAAAGAAGATTCCTCTTTTGTAAACGGTATACTTTCCACCGTAGCAAAACAAACTGAAAATGAGCAATAAACCGATTACAGTAAGACAACTTAATATGTATGTTAAGTCACTTATTGAAAGTGACACTAAACTTTCTTATATCACCGTTACGGGAGAAATATCAAATTTTAAAGACCACTACTCAAGCGGACATTGGTACTTTACACTTAAAGATAATGACGCGTCGGTACGTTGTATCCTTTTTAAGGCGTCGGCGTCACGTGTGAAATTTACGCCAAAAGACGGTATGTCGGTTACGGTAAAGGGTAGGGTTTCGCTATATGAGAAAGACGGACAGTATCAATTTTATGCAGATGATATGTATATCTGCGGTGAGGGTGATATTGCTGTTAGTTTTAAGCAGGTAAAAGAAAAATTGGAAGGCGAGGGGCTTTTTTCGGCAGAGAGTAAGAGAAGCCTTAAAAAATTCCCGAAAAAAATTGCGGTAATTACATCAAGTAACGGTGCCGCAGTTGAGGATATCAAAAGAATACTTGCAAGGCGGTATCCCGTTTGTAAAATAATTATGTGTCCTGTATCTGTTCAGGGCGATACCGCCGTTAAAGAAATGACTGATACACTTGACAGGGTGTATACCTTAAGCGATATTGATACTGTAATTATAGGCCGCGGAGGCGGTTCTGCGGAGGACTTAAATGCATTTAACAGTGAAATACTTGCAAGAAAAATCTATGAATCACCCGTTCCCGTTATATCGGCGGTAGGACACGAAACCGACTTTACCATCTGCGACTTTGTAGCCGACGTCAGGGCATCAACACCGTCTGCCGCTGCAGAAATGGCAGTACCCGATATTATTGAACTTTATTCTGAAATAAGTAATATAAAGTCGTCATTTATCGGCAGGTTGCGGGCCAAATATGAAAATGCAAAACTAAAATTTGAGTCTTATATTTCTCTTTTTTCACCTAAAAATTTGCAGTTTACTGTTGACAGTAAGCAAATAACACTTGATAAAATTACAAATGAGATTTCCGACTTAATGCAAAATAAAGTTAATTTGTTTTCAAGTGATTTAAGTTCCGTCATTACAAAAATTGATGCTTTAAGTCCGCTTAAGACTATGAGCAGGGGTTATACCGCCGTCCAAAGTAACGGTAAAATAATTAAAAGTGTTGAACAGATTACAAAGGGTGACAAATTAAAGCTCACATTTGCCGACGGATATGCCGACTGTACCGTAGAAAAAGTGGTGAAAGGAAGAAAAGTAAATGTCTGAAAATAAAATAGATTTTGAAACAGCACTGAAAGAACTTAAAAGTATTGCCGATAAATTGGAAGACAGTAATACTACGCTTGATGAGTCGGTAAAACTCTTTGAAAAGGGTATGAAACTTTCAAGAGAATGTTCAGATATTTTAAGCACTGCAAAGCAAAAAATTATATCTTTAACCGAAGCGGAAAATGAGGAAAATTACGATGATTGATATGTTGCTTGTTGAGTACCAAAATAAAATCAACGCAAGACTTGATATGCTTTTACCTGAGAATGGTATGTATTATGACAGTGTAGTAAAAGCATCGCGTTACAGTCTTCTCGGAAACGGCAAAAGGATAAGACCTATTTTACTTCTTGAATTTTACAAATTATGCGGTGGCGATGATGACTGTGCGTATAATTTTGCCTGTGCAGTTGAAATGATACATACCTATTCTTTGATACATGACGACCTGCCTTGTATGGACGATGATGATTATAGGCGTGGCAGACCCTCCTGTCATAAAGAATTCGGAGAAACACTCGCTTTGCTTTCGGGCGATGCATTACTTACAGAGGCATTCGGTGTTGCCTCGAAAACTATGGGAATAAACCCTGAATATGTTGTAAAAGCACTTACGGTACTATCTGCAAATGCGGGTATAAACGGTATGGTTGGCGGTCAGGTAATGGATGTTGAGGGTGAAAATGCAGAATTTCAAAGCAATTATTCACTTGAAATGTGCAGACTAAAAACCGGCGCACTTATTAAAACCGCCTGTATGTGCGGTGTTATACTTGCAGGTGCTGATGAAAGCAAAATTTCTGCGGCGGCTAACTACGGAGAAAACTTAGGTCTTGCCTTTCAACTGATAGACGATATACTTGATGCAAGCGGTGACAGTGAGGTTATAGGAAAACCCGTCGGCAGTGATGTTAAAAACGATAAGAAGACATTTGTATCGGAACTTGGAATAGAGTGTTGCAAAAAAATGGCAGATGAGTTTACTAAAAAGGCGTTAGAACAGTTAAATATGTTTGACGGCGACAAACAAAATCTTACAGAACTTACAGATTATCTTTTACACCGTATTAAATAAAGGAAGTTGTACCTTGGAATATAAAATTTTAAGTGAAATTAAATCGCCCAAAGATGTTAAAATGTTAAAATATGAACAACTCGACGAATTATGCTTAGAAGTAAGAAATTGCATAATTGATACCGTTTCAAAAAACGGCGGTCATTTGGCGTCAAGTTTAGGTGCGGTTGAGTTGACCGTTGCACTTCATAGGGTGTTCGATTCTCCTAATGACGCTATTATTTTTGATGTTGGGCATCAGTCGTATGCACATAAACTGCTCACAGGCAGATTTAATAAGTTTTCAACACTTCGTACTTATGGTGGTATATCCGGATTTATGCGGCCCTATGAAAGTGAGTACGACGCATTTGTAACAGGACATAGCAGTAATTCAATTTCCGCCGCCTACGGTATTTATAAGGCAAAAAGTCTGAGCGGTGAAGAGGGTACTGCTGTTGCGGTTATCGGTGACGGTGCTATGACAGGCGGTATGGCATACGAGGCTTTAAACAATGCAGGCGGTAAAAAGAATAATTTTATTGTAATTTTAAATGATAATAAAATGTCAATTTCAAAGAATGTCGGCTCAATGGCACGTTGTTTTACACTTCTCAGAAACCGACCGCGTTATCATAATTTTAAATTTGCCATCAATAAATATCTTTTAAAAATTCCTCTGATAGGAAAGCCGGTTTGCAACCTTTTATTTAACTTTAAGGAATTTATTAAAAGAGTTGTATATAAAAATAATATTTTTGTTGATTTAGGTTTTAACTATTTTGGTCCTGTAGACGGTCATAATATTAAGGCTATGGAAGAACTTTTTAGGATAGCAGGAAGTTATAACAGACCGTCACTTATACACGTTGTAACAACCAAGGGTAAGGGCTATACATACGCAGAAAGCAGTCCTAAGAATTATCACGGTGTATCGCCTTTTGATATTGAAACGGGAGAATGTCACTCAAAACATAAGTCTTTTTCGGATATAGCAGGTGACACTCTTTGCGATTTAGCGGAAAGTAACGGCAAGGTTTGTGCGGTTACCGCCGCTATGACTTCAGGTACGGGACTTACCGATTTTTCTAAAAAGTATAAAAACAGATTTTTTGACGTAGGAATAGCCGAACAACACGCGGTTACTTTTTCCGCAGGCCTTGCAAAGGGCGGTATGATACCTTATTTTGTTGTTTATTCAAGTTTTCTGCAACGCGGTTATGATCAAGTATTACACGACTGTGCGATTGAAAATTTGCCTGTAAAATTCCTAATTGACCGTGCGGGAATTGTGGGCGATGACGGAGAAAGCCATCAGGGTGTATTTGATACCGCATATTTAAGCTCAATACCTAACGTTAATATATATTCACCCTGCTTTTACAGTGAACTCAAACAACTGATTTTAAGCACTGCAAATAATAACGAACTGTGTGCAATACGCTATCCGAGAGGCTCTCAAAGCGGAAGTTTTGACGGCGAAATTTCAGGGAACTATACAATAGTGGGGAATAGTTGCAAAAATGCTATTGTTACTTACGGCAGACTGTTTGTAAGTGCAATATCCGCAAAAGAAAGTCTTACACACACAGATGTTATTAAACTCAATAAAATCTATCCGATTGATGACAGTTTAATTAAAACGCTTATAAAATACGATAACATTCAATTTTTCGAGGAGGGAATTAAAAGCGGAGGTATTGCAGAGCATTTAGGAAACCGCCTTATTGAAAGTAAGTTTAATGGTACATATAAAATTCACTGTATTGACGATGAATTTGTACCGTCGGGTAAGGTTGATCTTCTGCTTAAAAAATACGGTCTTGACAAACAATCAATGATTGACGCTTTTAAATAAATATGTCAGAAAAATTACGTCTTGACTGTGCTTTAGTGCAACTCGGGCTTACAGAGTCGAGAGAAAAGGCAAAAGCACTTATAATGTCGGGTATAGTTTACGTCAATAATCAAAAATGCGATAAATCGGGAACAACCGTTAAAAGTGATGATAAAATTGAGGTCAGGGGAGAAACGCTAAAGTATGTAAGCCGAGGAGGTCTTAAACTTGAAAAGGCTGTAAACAGTTTCGGTTTTATACTTCAAAACTGTATATGTGCCGATATCGGTGCATCTACAGGCGGTTTTACCGACTGTATGCTTCAAAACGGTGCTAAAAAGGTTTTTTCAGTTGACGTGGGTTACGGTCAGCTTGCGTGGAAACTCCGCACAGACGAGCGTGTAGTTAATTTGGAGCGTACTAATTTCAGGTACGTTACAAAAGAACAGATACCCGATTTGCTTGACTTTGCATCGGTTGACGTTTCATTCATTTCCTTAACACTTATATTACCCGTTTTAAGAAACCTGTTAAAGGATAACGGCAAGGCTGTGTGTCTTATTAAACCGCAATTTGAAGCGGGTAGGGAAAACGTTGGAAAAAAAGGTGTTGTGAGGGATAAGTCGGTACATATAGCGGTAGTTAATAAAATAATTGATTTTGCAACTAAAAACGGTTATTCTTTACTTGGCTTAAATTTTTCTCCAATTAAAGGACCTGAGGGAAATATCGAATATCTTTGTTATTTACAAAAAAGCGAAACCCCTGAAATATTAACCGACGCCACAGCAGAAAGTGTCGTGGAAATGTCTTATACCTCAGCATTTAAACCCTAACCAGCCTAAAAGGGCGGTTTTTAGGCGTCTTTCGGCTCATTGTCGCCCATAGGCGTCAGCCTTATGTGCTTCGCTTCACCAAAATCCAAACAAAAAACCGCACCTTTTAGGTCGCAGAATTTTGTAACGGAAGAATTTTTTGTTGTGCGAGGCACAAAACGCAGTAAATCCTGACGGATTTACGAGTATTTTAACGAAGCCACAGCGGAAAATTCTTGTTCCAAAATCTGGTTCGGGTTTGAATGCTGAGGTATAATGAACTTAAAGGAGACTGATTATGGTAGTTGCCCTAATTCCAAATCTTGATAAACGCGGTTCGGCGGATATGGTCGAAAAAATAGGAATGTTTTTATCTAAAAACGGCATACAGGCGTATTTGCCTGATAACATCAGTTGTGCTTATTATAAATTAGCACCTGAAAACGAACTTTATAAAATTGCCGATGTTATTATCACAATAGGCGGTGACGGTACGATTATAAGGTATGCAAAGCGTGCCGCCGCATACGGAAAACCCATATTAGGTATAAATGCAGGCAGGGTGGGATACTTGGCAAATATTGAGCAGGGCGAATACAGTCTGCTTAAAAAACTGATTACCAATGAATTTACCACCGAAAACAGAATGATGTTAAGTATTGATGTTTGTCAAAACGGTAAAGTTGTAAACACCTTTGAAGCACTTAATGATGCGGTTATAACAAGCGGTTTTATTTCAAGGATAATAGACGTTTCCGCATCAGTTGACGGTGATACGATCAAATACCACGCAGACGGACTTATTGCTTCAACACCGACAGGCTCAACTGCATATTCAATGTCGGCAGGCGGTCCAATAATTGACCCTACTGCACAGTGTATTTGCCTTACGCCTATCTGTTCTCATTCACTGTCTGCAAAACCTATTTTGTTAGACGGCAACCGAACAGTTGTTTTAAAGGCAACTTCCAATAAAAAATGCGATATTTATTTATCGGTAGACGGTAAAAAGGCGTCGGCGGTCTATCCTAACACCGAAATATATATTAAGCGTTCTCAAAATACCGTGAAATTACTAAGACTTAACGACCGCTCTTTTTATAAGACGCTTTCGGTAAAATTTCTTGATTCGAGGAGTGAGTGAGATTGAAAGGGAAAAGACAGGAAAAGATACTTGAACTTATTGATAATAATATCATACTTACGCAGGAAGAATTGCAAAACGCACTGAATAAGTCAGGATTTAATGTAACGCAGTCTACCGTATCAAGAGACATTAAAGAACTGCGTCTTATTAAAGGTCACGATGCCGACGGTAATTACAGATACGTAACAGCGGACAAGCCTTTAAGCAGTGATACGCAACCTGTATCTCATTACATAGAACTTGTATCAAAGACCGTTAAAAGCGTTGACTGTGCTATGAACAATATAGTAATAAAATGCTATAACGGAATGGCATCAAGCGTTTGTGTTGCGATAGATATAATGTTTGGCGAAAGAATGTTAGGCTCGGTTGCAGGCGATGATACGATACTTGTTGTAACCCGTAATGATACCGATGCGGTACAACTTACTAAAGAAATTAAAAAAATGATATAACGGCGGGATAGATATGCTTAAAAATCTGCATATTGAAAATATAGCGGTCATTGAAAAAACCGATATTGATTTATCTTCAGGATTTAATGCACTTACAGGCGAAACGGGTGCGGGTAAGTCTATTGTTATTGACTCGATAAATGCCGTTTTGGGCGAACGCACATCTAAAGAACTTATACGTTCAGGTTGCGAAAGGGCAGAGGTTTGTGCATTGTTTTGCAAACTTTCAAGTAAGGCTATAAGCGTACTTTCAGATAACGGTTTTGAACCTGATGAAGACGGAAACCTGCTTATTCGCAGGGTGCTTAGTATATCGGGAAACGGCAGTGTAAAAATAAACGGAAAACCTGCTACCGTAGGTATTTTAAAATCAATCGGCAATGTGCTTGTTAATATTCACGGTCAGCACGATAATCAGGGACTTTTAAACAGTGATACTCATTATCTTTATATTGATAAAATAGCGGAAAACAACGGTATTCTCAACGAATATTATACCGAATTTAAACACTTAAATGCCATCCGCCGTGAACTTGAAACAGAAGAAACAAATGATGATGAAAAGCAAAGAAAACTTGATTTACTTAAATTTGAGATAGACGAAATAGAAAAAGCCGATATTAAAATAGGAGAACTTAAATCTTTAAAGGATAATCTTGAAATAGCGGAAAATTATCAAAAGACCGTAAATTTACTAAATATTGCATATAACGGTCTTAACGGCACTGATGACAGTGACGGTGCGGTATCTCTTATAAGCAATTCACAAAAGAGTTTATCTGCCGTAAACGGTGATAACTTTTCGTCTACCGTACAAAAACTTTATGACGCCCTGTCTTTACTTGAAGATGCCACCTGTGATATAAGGTCATTTTTGCAAACAGCTGAATTTTCTTCACTTGATACTGAAAACTTACGTCAAAGGCTTGACCTACTATATAAACTTATGCTAAAATACGGTAACAGTGAGGAAGAAGTTTTAAAATATCTTGATAATGCAAAGACACAACTAAGTAATATTGAGATGTCTGATAAGCGTATAGCAGAGTTATCAGCACAACTCGATAAATCTACCGAAAGACTTGTTTCTTTAGGTGATAAACTAACGCAGTCAAGAAAGGCAACCGCCGAAAAATTTGCAAAAAAGGTAACCGAAGTCTTAAAGCAACTTGATATGCCAAATGTCGTATTTAGCGTTAAAATAGAGAAAATGCATTATACAAAATACGGTTGTGACAACGTTGAATTTATTATAAGGACAAACTTAGGCGAGGAATATAAACCGCTTTGCAAAATAGCGTCGGGTGGTGAGCTTTCGCGTATTATGCTTGCCATTAAAAGCGTGCTTGCAAATAAGGACGATGTTGATACACTGATTTTTGATGAAATCGACAGTGGTATTAGCGGCAGAGCCGCCAATAAGGTTGGAATGGAACTTAAGGGCGTATCAAATTCACGTCAGGTTATATGCGTTACGCATTTAGCACAGATAGCCGTATGTGCCGACACACACTTGCTGATTGAAAAATCTGTAAATGACGGGCGTACTTATACAACAGTAACACCTCTTTCGTACGAAGAGCGTATTAAAGAAGTCGCAAGGATAATGTCAGGTACTGATATTACAGATAATTTATATAATTCCGCTAAGGAATTACTTGATAGGAGTAAAAATAATGGAAATCTATGAGGAACTTGTAGCCAGAGGTCTTATAGCACAGGTTACAGACGAAAAGGAAATTAAAGAACTTGTAAACAACGGTAAGGCGGTTTTTTATATAGGTTTTGACCCTACTGCCGACAGTCTGCACGTTGGTCATTTTATGGCACTGTGTCTTATGAAAAGACTGCAAATGGCAGGTAACAGACCGATAGCACTTATAGGCGGAGGTACTGCACATATAGGCGACCCGTCGGGACGTACCGATATGCGTTCTATGATGACAAAAGAGCAAATCGACCATAACTGCGAATGTTTTAAAAAGCAGATGAGCCGTTTTATTGAATTCGGTGAGGGCAAAGCACTAATGGTAAATAATGCCGACTGGTTGCTTAATATGAACTATGTTGATATGTTAAGAGATGTCGGAGCATGTTTTTCGGTAAATAATATGCTCCGTGCGGAATGTTATAAACAACGTATGGAAAAGGGACTTAGTTTCCTTGAATTTAACTATATGATTATGCAAAGTTATGACTTTTATCATTTGTATCAAAAGTACGGTTGTAATATGCAGTTCGGCGGTGACGACCAATGGTCTAATATGTTGGGCGGTACAGAACTTATACGCAAGAAATTAGGTAAAGACGCCTATGCTATGACTATTACCTTACTTCTTAATTCAGAGGGTAAAAAGATGGGTAAAACCGTAGGCGGTGCTGTTTGGCTTGACCCCCAAAAAACTTCGCCGTATGAATTTTATCAGTATTGGCGTAACGTAGGCGATGCAGACGTTTTAAAATGTATTCGTATGCTTACATTCCTGCCACTTGAAGAAATTGATAAAATGGATAAGTGGGAGGGCAGTCAACTTAATGTTGCCAAAGAAATATTAGCCTTTGAACTTACAAAACTTGTACACGGTGAGGATGAGGCTAACAAAGCACAGGAAACATCCCGTGCGGTATTTGCAGGAGCAGGCAGTCACGAAAATATGCCTACCGTAACCATTTCAAAAAATGATTTTACTGACGGTAAAATCGGTCTTTTAAGCCTTATGGTAAAAGGCGGACTTGCAAACTCAAACGGCGAGGCAAGACGTCTTGTGCAACAAGGCGGAGTAAGTGTTGATGATAAAAAGATTACCGACGCTTCATTTACTCTTAATATAACCGATTTTGCAGACGGCATTATTGTTAAAAAAGGTAAAAAAGTAATTGTAAAATTTACGTTTGAATAATAATAGAAGTATCCTACAAATGCGTAGGATACTCATTTTTTACCCGTTTATTACGGTTACATATTTAATTGTATAAATATCGCATACAACGGTATTTTTAGTTCTGTAATCTCTTAAAACTATAAACCCTGTTCCGACTGCCGTCAGTATTCCCATTTTGGCGTCTAATTTGTTGCCTATAATAGATTCAACCTTTATTAACCGACCGATACACCCCGTAAGATAAGTCGGCATATAAACACCTTGCTTTAACTGTTGCGGCGGATATATATTCGTTTCCTTTGATATTTTTGTATTGCCGACGTTTTTTGAAATATAATTTTCATAGGGTTCAAGGTCTTTTTCACTGTTTATCGCCTGTAAAAATTCAGACATATGATATCACCTCCGCTTGTACATTATATGTACCTAAGTTTTATAAGGTAATAATTGTTGACTTTCGTTTATATATATTTTATAATATTTTAAGTACTAAAAAAAGGTAAGTGATTTAATTGAGTTTTGATGCAACTTTAGTCGTTATGGCGGCAGGTATGGGTAGCCGTTTCGGCGGTCTTAAACAACTTGAACCGATAGGTCCTAAAGGCGAGGCTTTGCTTGATTTTTCGGTTTATGACGCAAAAGAGGCGGGCTTTAATAAGGTAGTGTTTGTAATTAAACGCGAAATTGAAAGAGATTTTAGGGAATTAGTAGGTAACAGAATTGCAAAGTTTATTAACGTTGATTATGTTTTTCAGGAAGTTTATAAACTGCCCGAAGGCTTTGTATGTCCATTTGACAGGGTTAAGCCGTGGGGAACAGGTCATGCGGTTTACTGTTGCCGTGACAAAGTAAATACACCTTTTGCCGTTATAAATGCCGATGATTTTTACGGCAAATCTGCATTTGTTCAAATTTATAATCAATTAAAAGAAAATAACCGTGATTACTGTATGGTAGGCTTCCGTCTTGCAAATACTTTAACAGAGAACGGCTCTGTTTCACGCGGTGTCTGCGATATTGTTGACGGTGAACTTAAAAGCATTACCGAAAGAACTAAAATTCTCAAATGCAAGTATACCGATGATGATATAAATTGGATACCGATACCCGAAGACACGGTAGTTTCAATGAATATGTGGGGCTTTCAGCCTGATATTTTTGATTATATTGAAAAAGGTCTAATTGAATTTTTAAACGAGAATATAAACGTACCTAAATCTGAATTTTATCTGCCGAGTGTTGTTTCCGATTTAATAGAAAAAAATATTAAATCTGTAAAGGTTATGGTAGCAGAGGATAAATGGTACGGCGTAACCTATAAAGAGGATAAAGAAAATGTTGTTAAGGCAATTTATAATAAAGTTGCCACAGGTCAATACGATGGCTTAAAGTAAATTTTCGGAGGACATTATGTATAGAATAGGAATAGATTTAGGCGGTACAAATATAGTAGCAGGCGTTGTTAATGAAGATTATAAAATTATCAGCCGTTCTTCTACTAAAACCAACGCTCCGCGTCCTGCCGGACAGATAGCAGATGATATGGCAAAGGTAGCAAAGGAAGCAGTCGAAAAAGCAGGTCTTACAATGGCTGATATTGAATATGTGGGTATCGGCTCTCCTGGTGCTGTTAATCCCAAAACAGGCTGTGTTGCATTTTCAAATAATTTAGATTTTTATGATGTACCGCTTGGCGATATGTTAAAGGAAAGAATGGGTGTTGACTGCTTCGTTGAAAATGACGCTAATGCCGCCGCATACGGTGAGTATATAGCAGGTGCAGGGAAGGGAACGGATAACTTTATTGCAATAACCCTCGGAACAGGTGTTGGCGGCGGTGTAATCATAGGCGGTAAGATATATTCGGGAAGTAATTATGCAGGAGCAGAACTCGGACACGTCACTATAAATATGAACGGTGAGGTATGTACCTGCGGACGTATCGGTTGTTGGGAAGCATACGCTTCGGCTACCGCTTTAATACGCCAAACAAAACAGGCAATGCTTAGATATCCAAACAGCATTATGTGGCAATTATGTGACAATAATCCCGATAACGTAAACGGTATTACTGCTTTTGATGCTATGAGAAAATCAGATGTTGCAGGTTCTATGGTAGTTGACCAGTATTTGTATTTTGTTGCTGTCGGTATAGCAAATGTTCTAAATATTTTCCAACCGGAAGTCATTTGTATCGGTGGCGGTATTTCACACGAGGGTGATACACTTATAGCACCTATTAAGCGTTTGGTTTATGGTGATAACTTTGCAAGAAATTTAAGCAAAAAAGCCGATATTAAGGTAGCACAACTCGGTAATGATGCAGGTATTATAGGTGCTGCATATCTTAACAGTCAAAAATAACTAAATACAAGATAAAAACTCTTAAGTTTTTAAAACTTGGGAGTTTTTTCTTTTTGTTTGCATTTTTATCCCATTTCTACTGTAAAATTATATAAAATCAATTTAAAAGTAACGTTTTTTTATTTTTTGATTATTATGTAATAACGGAGGGTGAGTTATAATGCGTAGGCATAGTAAAAACAAGGGCGTTATTGCCATTACATTTGCGGCAGGACTGCTAATAAGCAGTTTTTGCCCTCCGCGTTTTCTTGTGGCAGTGTTGGCTCTCTGGGTTATTATTTTAGGGCTGACTTGTTCAAAATCATAACGGAGGGATAGGTATGAAAGTAGTATTAGTAAAAAGTCCGAAGTTTTTAGGCGGTATATTAAGATTTATTTTCGGAATAAAAAAACAAAGTGCATAAAATACATAACGTCCCGTCTGTATAGTACAAACGGGACGTTTAATATGTTCTAATATTATTTAATTGAACCTAATGAAGTTTCCTTTTGTATTACATCATGGGCTCCGCCCTCAACTATACTCGTTGCGGAAACAAGTGTAATTTTTGCTTTTTCTCTCAGTTCTTCAAGCGTTAATGCACCGCAGTTACACATTGTGGACTTTACTTTACTAAGCGATAGTGCAACATTGTCTTTAAGTGAGCCTGCGTAAGGTACGTAAGAATCAACGCCCTCTTCAAAAGAAAGTTTTTTGTCACCGCCTAAATCATAACGCTGCCAGTTTCTCGCCCTGTTTGAGCCTTCGCCCCAATACTCTTTATAGTAATTGCCCTTAATCATAATTTTATTTGTCGGACTTTCGTCAAACCTTGCAAAATATCTGCCTAACATCATAAAATCAGCACCCATAGCAAGAGCCAATGTCATATGATGGTCATGAACAATACCGCCGTCGGAGCATACAGGAACGTAAATACCCGTTTCTTTATAGTATTCATCACGTGCAGAACAAACGTCAATAAGTGCAGTGGCTTGTCCTCTGCCTATACCTTTGGTTTCACGGGTTATACATATTGAACCTCCGCCGATACCTACCTTTACAAAGTCAGCACCGCACTTTGCAAGGAATAAAAATCCCTCACGGTCTACAACATTTCCCGCACCAACCTTTACGGTATCTCCGTAATTTTTGCGGATAAACTCTATTGTAAGTTTCTGCCACTCACTGTACCCCTCTGATGAGTCGATACAAAGAACATCAACCCCTGCATTTACAAGAGCAGGGACACGCTCAGCATAGTCACGCGTATTTATTCCCGCACCTACAACGTATCTCTTTTGTGAGTCAAGAAGTTCATTTGGATTTTCTTTATGAGCGTCATAATCTTTTCTGAATACAAAATATTTTAAATTACCGTTTTTATCAACTATTGGAAGAGAATTGAGTTTGTTATCCCAAATTATATCATTTGCGGTTTTAAGAGTGGTATCTTCACTGCCCACAACTAAATTGGAAAGGGGAGTCATAAAGTCCTTTACCTTAGTGTCTGTAGACATACGGCTTACTCTGTAATCTCTGCTGGTTACTATGCCTAAGAGTTTTCCGTTTTCAGTACCATCAGACGTAACGGCAATGGTTGAATGACCGTTTTTCTCCTTAAGTGCAATAATATCTGCAAGCGTACTTTCGGGAGTTACATTTGAATCGCTTACTACAAAGCCTGCTTTATAAGACTTTGCTTTTGCCACCATAGCAGCCTCCGACTCGATTGACTGTGAGCCGTAGATAAATGATATACCGCCCTCTTTTGCAAGTGCTATTGCCAAACTGTCACTTGATACCGACTGCATTATTGCAGAAGTCATCGGTATATTCATAGTAATTGCCGGCGTTTCGCCCTTTTTAAATTTTACAAGAGGTGTCTTTAAAGATACATTTGACGGTATACATTCAGACGAGGAATAACCCGGTACTAAAAGATACTCATTAAACGTATGGGAAGTTTCGCTAAAATAGTAAGCCATTTCAATTCTCCTTTGTTTTGCATTTTTTCAATTATACTGCTTGAAAGGTGCAAAGTCAATCACTTTAAGCCATATTATAAAATTTTTAGTATATATAGAAAAAAATACTTGAAATCTGTAATTAGTTATGGTATAATTTATCAGCTGTCGCGTAGGCAGTAGAATATTACACACATTCCGTTCGGTGTCGGTAGGGTGTTGTCTTGATACGGGCAATTTCCGAGTATGGTAACGGGATGGAGGAAAAACCTCAGGAGGAAAAACAAATGGCAGTAGTATCAATGAAACAGTTGCTTGAAGCAGGTGTTCACTTCGGACATCAGACAAGACGCTGGAACCCAAAAATGGCTCAGTATATTTTTACCGAGCGTAACGGAATTTACATTATCGACCTTCAGCAGACGGTTAAAAAGCTAAACGAGGCTTATCTGTTTGCACGTGACATTGCGGCAGAGGGTGGCGACATTCTCTTCGTAGGTACTAAAAAACAGGCTCAAGATTCCGTTAAAGAAGAAGCAGAGCGTTGCGGTATGCCTTACGTAAATGCACGTTGGCTCGGCGGTATGCTTACTAACTTTACAACCATCAAAACAAGAATTGCACGTTTAAATCAACTCCGTGCTATGCGTGATGACGGTACTTTTGAACTTCTCCCTAAAAAGGAAGTTATCAAACTCAACCTTGAGATTGAAAAACTTGAAAAGTTTATGGGCGGAATTCAGAATATGAACAAAATTCCGGGTGCACTCTTTATAGTAGACCCAAGAAAAGAAAGAATTGCAGTAGCAGAAGCAAAGAAACTCGGTATTCCGATTATTGCTATTGTTGATACAAACTGCGACCCTGATGAAATCGACGCTGTAATTCCGGGTAATGATGACGCTATCCGTGCAGTTAAACTTATTGCAGAAACAATGGCTAATGCAGTTATAGAGGCAAGACAGGGAATAGATGACATAGGCTCTGCCGCTGTTGACACTGACGATGAAGAAGAATCGTTTGAAGCAGCAGTAGAAGAAGTTGCAGAAGCAACCGAAACTGTTGCCGAATAATAGGAGGAAATATTTATGGCTTTTACTGCAAAAGACGTACAGGCTTTAAGAGAAAAAACAGGTTGCGGTATGATGGATTGCAAAAAAGCACTTACCGAGTGCGATGGCAATATGGACGCCGCTGCTGACTATTTAAGAGAAAAGGGACTTGCATCTCAGGCTAAAAAAGCAAGCAGAATTGCCGCTGAGGGCAACGTATGTGCTATTGTTGAAAACGGCGTAGGTGTTGTTGTAGAACTCAACGCTGAGACCGACTTTGTTGCAAACGGTGAAGAGTTTAAAGCACTTTCACTTAAAGTTGCAAAGATTATAGCATCACAAAATCCTGCTGATTTAGATGCACTCTTAAAATGTACTGAAAACGGTCAGACCGTTGAAGAAATGGTACAGGAACTTTTCCTTAAAATTCGTGAAAACATTAAAATCCGCCGTTTTGCCCGTTATGAGGGCAACGTTGTTACCTATGTACACGCAGGCGGTAAGATAGGCGTTATGGTTAAGTTTGCAGGTGATGTTGACGCTAATAACGATGAATTTATTTCTATGGGTAAAAACGTTGCTATGCAGATTGCGGCAATGAACCCATCCTATCTTGACGAGGCATCTGTTCCGGCAGAAGTTCTTGAAAAGGAAAAAGAAATTCTGATAGCACAGATGAAAGAAGACCCCAAGATGGCTAATAAGCCTGATGCCGTACTCGGTAAAATAGTTGAGGGTAAGATAGGCAAGTATTATAAAGAAAACTGCCTTGTTGAGCAACAGTTTGTTATTGACGGTGAACTTACCGTTGGTAAGTACGTTGCAAAGGTTGCAAAGGAAATCGGTGCTGATATTTCGGTAGAGTCTTTCGTTCGTTTTGAAAAGGGCGAGGGAATTGAAAAACGCGTTGATGATTTTGCCGCAGAAGTTGCAAGCATGGTAAAATAATATATTAAATTTATATTGAAAAAGAGCCACACTGACGTGTGGTTCTTTTTGTGTTGAATTCATATTTTAATAATGTTATAATATTTATTAGTAAAGGATGGTAAATATATGAAAACACAAAAATACAGTTGCATGTTTTTACTTATATTAAATATTATAATTGTACTATTAGCAACATTACTTTTTACCTTTAATCAAATATGTAATTTGCGATTTTTGGGATTGTGGATTGCTTGGAATCTTTCCGGTTATGCTTTTGCGTTATTAGTCGGTCCAATAACCTGTATTATTTCTTTTTTACTTACACTTACCGTATGTTGCAGTTATAAATACTGCAAAAAACATATTGTAATATTATCTATAATAATCACTACTTTTATTATTATTTTAAACATTATAGGTTTTATACCGAGATTAGATATATATACTTGGAAATAAAAAACGTATTTATTTCAAATTATCCTTTAAATTATTAAAAAAATAATAATCAGAAACATATATATAAGGTGTTAAATAAAAGCCAACCCCATAACCAAAAGAGTCAAACACTCTCAATTGCGGTACATAAAGATTTTTTGCAAAGTTTCCAAAAAAGACGTATTGTAATAAAACACCGATACTTGCAGCCAGCATTACATATCCGATAAATGAAAGACCTAATAACAAATATTTTCCAAAAATATTTTTCATTAACCTAAAAGAACACTTGATTGGATGTTCGCTTTCAATAGCAATATAATAATTTACGGCATTAAACTTATAAAAAACAAATATACCAACCCATGAAGCAATAATTGCAACCCATTTATAATTGTGATTAAAATAAAATATTTTTGTTGCACAAGTTTGTACCAATATACGCAAAAGAATAGGTAAAAAATTGACTAATACTGTTTTTACTATAGTATTGGATGAAAGCATCTGTTTTATAGGAAAAATAGTATTTTCTTTACTTGTATTGTCTAAATTAAAAATCGTTTTAAATAGCAAAACCCTAGATAGTGGGATACAGACAAATTCCAATAACATAAAGCAAAGTAAAAATATTAATTGCAACAAAATATCAAAATGGTGCCAATATATTTTTGTTATGATAACATTTATAAATATGTAAGCAATTGCATCAAAAATCATTAATATTGTTGATGGAATAATTAAATACCGAAAATTTTTCTTTATTTTATTTCTCGCATTCTGCTTAACTTCCTTAATCATTTTCTTGACCTCACATCGTAGAATAGTATATTTCTTTTATTGTTGCGGATAATAATAAAAAATATCGAGGTTTCTTTATGAGTCTTATTCAGTGTGCATTCAAATGCAAATTCCAAACAGACGGATACTGCAAACTTGAAACCGTATCTACGGTTAGTTCAACCGCTAATAAGTGTCCGTATTTTAAATCACTTGATGATGCTAACGGCTTCCTTGAGGTTTCTGACAGGGGTAATCTTAATACCGGCGGGGACGTTTGAAATTTGTTTTATGCAACTTTTAGGTATTATACATTCGGTGAAACCAAGGCGTGATGCTTCGGTTATTCGTGCCTGAACGCGGGGAACACTGCGAAGTTCTCCCGATAGTCCCACTTCGCCGAAAGCAATCAGTTTTTCATCAAGAGGTATATCTCTTAGTCCCGATACAAGTGCCATACATACGGCAAGGTCAGCCGCAGGCTCGTCTATTCGCATACCGCCGACAATATTTAGGTATGTATCTAAATTATAAAAATACAGCCCAAGTCTTTTTTCAAGAACTGCAAGAAGTAAATTCAGTCTGTTATAATCAAAACCTGTTGACATTCTTCGGGGGTTGCCGAAACCGGTTGTGGTAACAAGTCCCTGAACTTCGGCAAGTAGGGGACGTGTACCTTCAATAACACAGGTTATACAAGCACCCGAAACGTTGCTCATTCGCCCTGAAAGTAGCATAGCAGACGGATTTTCAACCTCATTTAACCCTTTTTCGGTCATTTCAAAAACGCCGATTTCATTAGTCGAGCCAAAGCGGTTTTTAATGGAACGTAAAATGCGGTATGACTGATTTCTTTCACCCTCGAAGTAAAGAACTGTATCAACAATATGTTCAAGTACTTTGGGCCCTGCAATATCTCCGCCTTTATTAACGTGACCTACTATGAAAATAGGTATATCAAGGCTTTTGCCGGTGCGTAGTAACATATTAGTAGACTCTCTAACTTGAACAATACTTCCGGCAGAGGAGGGAAGACCGCTTAACTGCATAGTCTGTATTGAGTCTATCATAACTAAATCAGGCTTTTGCGACATTATATATTCGCAAACTGCCTGCGTATCGGTTTGTGACATAATTGATACGTTACTTCCCACGACACCGAGTCTTGTTGCCCGTAATTTTATTTGTACAGCAGATTCTTCACCCGAAACGTAAAGTATATTTAACTTGTCCTGCAAAGCATTGCATATCTGCAACAAAATGGTTGATTTTCCTATACCGGGGTCACCGCTGAGCAAAACCACTGAGCCTTTTACTATTCCTCCGCCTAAAACGCGGTCAAGTTCCTTTATACCCGTCAAAAAGCGGTGTTCATCGAGTGCGTCAATATCGGTAAGCGGTTTAGCGGTTGCAGTAATAGTTGAAACAGAATTAGAAAAAGCACCTGATTTAGTAGGTATTGATACCTGCTCGGTCATTGTATTCCAAGCACCGCAATCAGAACATTGACCTGTCCATTTTACGCTTTCATATCCGCATTCGCTACATACATATACCGTTTTTGACTTTGCCATTTGTATCATTCCTTATAAAAATTTAATATTCCCGCCGCAATCGCAAAAGACATCTGCGTTTGATATTTTTTATCTTTTAACTTCTTAAGTTCATTTGTATTACTTAAAAAACCGCATTCAACTATTACCGCAGGCACTTTTGCGTTTTTTAAAATATATGTACTGCTCGTTCCCATTTTTATAACTCTCGTGTTATCAGGTTGTAATAGGGAAGTGATAGAACTTTGTATTTCACCGCCAAGCGTTGACGCCTCTTTGAAATTCGGCGTGTAGAATACCTGTGCACCGTTTGCCGACGATGTGGTAAATTTATTTAGATGTATACTCACATATATTGCATCTTTGTTTTTTTCCATCAGTTCCAAGCGGTTTTTAAGGTCGCTCTTTTTACGTTTTGCAATACTTCCTTCAATCGTGTTTGTAGCAGTATCATCGGTACGTGTCATTATTATATCAAAACCGCTGAAATTTAGCAAGACACCAAGTTTTTTTGCAATAGAAAGATTTATGTCTTTTTCAACCGTTCCGTCAGATGCCACCGCACCGCCGTCAAAACCTCCGTGACCTGCATCTATAATAACAGTCGGTCTGTAAATATATTTTGATTTAGTGTCTATAAAGTCTTTTTTTATAAAACCGTATCCTGCAATAAGGCATATAACCAAAAGTGTCGAAAACTGTGGTATAAAGCGTTTAAATAAATCTTTCATCTGACAATCAACACTCCAACAATTAAAGTCCGCTATAAATTTATATGGCACTTAATTGTCAAATATGCACTTTAGTTTTAAGGGAAGACGATAAACATTTTAAAATGCTAACCGCAAAAATTTTATTGCCAATTATACAAAATGAATATTTTGTATAATTGGGGGAAGTGCTTACAGAGTGTTTTAAGGGTTTTGGTGTATTTTTGGTTATTTCGAGTATATCAGGTATATATTTAACATATCCCACCGTATTTATTATAATTGCATTGCTTTGATTTATCAATCATAAATAATAATTTAATTTGTATTTTTATTTTGTTTTTTCTTCATCACATACTTATTCTTTTATAAATAATGTTATTTTCTTCGATATGTTGCACCTACTAAAATTTTGTGTCTGTTTTACAGCCGATAGAAATTATTTTTATGACCTAAGTATTATAAAATATATTTTAAAAAGATTTGAATTTTTATATTTTTAATCAAATTATACTTTAATAATGTGTTTATTATAAATTGCCTATATATCACTTTGGCACATTTAATTACTATCAATACCTTTATACTTCATTTTTTCTATACGAAAATCTTTTAAATTAAAATAACCGCATTTCCCTTTTTAAAGATTAGATTTTATATATTGTTAAAATTTTAACAATAATTCCGATATTAAAAGCAGGGGATTTTCCTCTGCTTTTACAACTTTTGATTTTTTCTTGACATTTTCTGATTGAGTGG
This sequence comes from Clostridia bacterium, assembly GCA_024404325.1. GTDB lineage: Bacteria > Bacillota > Clostridia > Oscillospirales > Acutalibacteraceae > UBA737. The sequence goes on along the minus strand of JAKSQC010000006.1, from coordinate 3,194 downwards.
GTATACTATTATTAGAAGACTTATTACCAAGGGGCTTTGACCCCATAACGGCTATTAACTTAGCTGACGGTAATTGGTCTTCTTTTATATTGCCTATAGCGTTATCACACAAAAATACTTATCACCGAATTAAATATAACACAAGCAACTATGCCTATAATAGTTGGCAAAAAGAATGCTAATACAGTCCATTTAAGACTGCCTGTTTCTTTTTTTATGGTTATAAGCGTTGTTGAACAAGACCAGTGAAAAAGTGAAAATATCATAACACAAACAGCGGTAGTAACGGTCCAACCGTTATTTATAAAAAGATTTTGCATTTGCGATATGCTTGCAAGTTCTGTAAGACTGCCACTGCTCATATATGCCATTATAATAATAGGTAAAACTATTTCATTCGCAGGAATACCTAATATAAACGCCATTAAAATTATACCGTCTAAACCCATAAGTTTTGCAAAGGGGTCTAAAAAGTCGGCACAAATATTCAGTATACTGCTATCCCCTACTGTTATATTTGCAAAAAGCCAAATTATCACACCCATAGGTGCGGCTACGGCGGCGGCTCTGCCGAGTACAAACAAAGTTCTATCAAATACAGAGCGTACTATTACTTTACCTATTTGCGGTCTTCTGTAAGGCGGTAGTTCAAGCGTAAACGATGACGGAATACCTTTTAAAACCGTTTTTGAGAGAATTTTGGTAGTTAAAAATGTAATTACAATGCCGAGTATTATAAACAAAGTCAAAATAAGTGCAGAAAGTATGCTTGAAAACGTGCCTGTTGCCGTACCTATGAAAAACATTGAAATAAGGGCTATCAGTGCAGGAAATCTGCCGTTACAAGGGACAAAACAATTTGTAAGTACCGCAAGCAGACGTTCTCTCGGAGAGTCTATTATTCTGCAACCTACTATTCCTGCCGCATTACAACCGAAACCCATACACATTGTAAGTGCCTGTTTACCGCAGGCACTGCATTTTTTAAAGGGTTTATCGAGATTATAAGCAATTCTCGGCAAATATCCTGAGTCTTCAAGTAAAGTAAACAGTGGGAAAAATATTGCCATCGGCGGTAACATTACCGATACTACCCAAGCGAGTACCCTATAAGCACCGTCTATTACAATACTGCTTATAATCGGCGGTATTTTTAATATATCAAACAAAACGTGCAGTTTATCCTGTAAATAAAATAGCCAATTTGAAAGTACTGATGACGGATAGTTAGCCCCGCTTACAGTCAGCCAAAATATAAACATTAAAAGAAGTAACATAATAGGATATCCTGTTAGTCTTCCTGTAAGAATTTTATCTGCTTTTTTATCAAATTCCGCATATCTGCCTTTATCGTATTTTACGGTATCTTTGCATATATCTTCTGCGACCGACATAATTGATGATACTATACTTTCTTTATAGGCATTTTCGTCTATACCTGAATTACTCAAAAGTGTTTGTGCGAAATTGACCGCTTCTTTAATTTCATCATCACTATTTATATCTATACCCAAATACTTATTTATATCGTCTATAAGCGATTTATTGTTTTCAATAAGACGAAGACTTAACCAACGGGTATTAACGCCGTCTATACCCTTTTTTGTAAGTATTTGCTCAATCATATATACCGCGTTCTCAATTTTCTCATTATATGTGATTTTTAAGGGTTTAAAAATCATTTTTTTATCAAAATAATTATCTACCGTATCAAGCAGTGTAGTAAGGCTTTTTTTCTTTCTTGCTACCGTACTTACAACGGGAACACCCAATTTTTGAGAGAGTGCTGTTTTGTTTATTCTTATTCCCTTTCGTTTTGCTTCGTCGATAAGGTTTAAACAAACTATAACGTTATTGCAAATTTCCATAGTCTGCAAAACAAGATTTAAGTTACGTTCAAGGCAGGTTGCATCACACACTACAACTACCGCGTCGGGCTTTCCGAAACATATAAAATTTCTTGCGACTTCTTCCTCGGTGGAGTGTGCCATAAGTGAGTAGGTGCCGGGGATATCCACCATTATATATGAATGTTTTTTACTACTGCAAACACCCTTTGCATTCGTAACAGTCTTCCCTGCCCAATTTCCTGTATGTTGATTAAGTCCCGTAAGTCCGTTGAAAACGGTACTTTTTCCGACGTTTGGATTACCGGCTAACGCTATTACATATTCATTTTCACTCTTTTCGATACTAAGTCCTATATCTACCGCTTTTATACCGACAGAGCTTTTAGTCAGTCCCATTTTAAAACCCCCTATCAATCGTCTATCATAATATCTTTGCAGTCTTCTTCTCTTATTGCTATAACTGCTCCGCGTATTAAAAACGCCTTTGGGTCGCCAAATGGACTCTTTCCTATACATTTGATTTTTGTGTTTTCTATTAAACCTATGTCTAAAAGTCGCCTATGCATATTTTCATCTGTACATAATTGCTTTATATGTGCGAATTGACCGGGTTTTATATCGTTAAGGCATCTTGTAAAAGCCATTATTTGCCCCTCCAAATTATAGTATTATCTACTTTTATGTTATTCTCGTTACGGGCAAATGTTTAATATAAAAAAATAACACCCGAATTTTTCGGGTGTAAAACTATTTCCAAATAGGGCAAAGACTAAATACTGAGAAAAGATAACACAGAGAACCGTCCCCTGGGTTTCCCATGACCACGGTAGTGAAGAAAAAGAAAACTTAAGAGGTCAAAGGGCAATAACAAAAGATGATTTCCTTAATGTGCCAAAAATGTTGAATGAAATCAATGATGTAGTATACGGTGGCATATATAAAGACACAAGTGGAAAAGAAGTTCCGTGTTTTAACTGAAAAACTGCTTTTGATGAGACAGTTACAATAGGTGCATATAAACAGGATAGCCATTTAGATTTGAGATTGCATACAATGTATGCAAAAAAAAGAAGCAACTCTACGGCAGTAGATGCAAACGCCTCTACTCTCAATACGCCCAAGGCGAACCGTGAGAATGCTTCTAATAACAGTATACCCACTCAATCCGAAAATGTCAAGGAAAGTTTTTCATTAGACAACGAGAGCGTTCGCCAAAAGGATGCCGAATATCTCGAACTTGCAAAAAACCCTGAAGAGAACGAGGCAAGGTTGAGAGAGTTGGTTGATGAAGCAGCAAAAACAAACGGGTATATCATACATAAATATATATCGGGAGATATTTAT
>JAKSQC010000059.1 GCA_024404325.1 Clostridia bacterium | reverse complement strand
ATAAGCATACCTATTACACCGAACATTCCTCCGCCGAATACAATGGCAAATACCACCCAAAACGTTGAAAGTCCCGTTCTGTCACCTAAAATCTTAGGTCCTATAAAGTTTCCGTCAAGTGTTTGCAGGAGAATGATAAATACTATAAAATACAGTCCCTTTACGGGGTTTGTAAGTAAAATAAGTGCCGCACAGGGTATCGCTCCTATATAAGGTCCGAAAACCGGTATAATATTTGTAACACCCACTATTACCGCGACAAGTACGGTGTACGGTATTCTTAAGGCGGTAACGCCTATAAAACACAAAATACCGATTATAAATGAATCTAAAATTTTACCGCTTATAAACCCACTGAACACCCTATGGCTTTTTCTTATCCACAAAAGTATTTTTTCTACCGTACTGTCCTTCATAACGGCACATAAAAGTTTCCTTGACTGATTGGCAAAAAGTCTTTTGCTTAAAAGAAAATACAGTGCGAACATAAGTCCCACGCCGAAATTCTTAAGGAACGTAACCATATTCCATACGCCCGACGCAAGATTACCTGCCCACCGATTTACATACGCCGTTAAATCATTTTCCAACCAATGCTTTTCATAATCAAGTGCTTTAAGTAAAATACTTTCCGCCCTATGGTTGGTATTAAGAAAATCTCTTATCCTGTCTGCAAGTTTATCAATTTGCTTAGGCAATACCGTTATTACATTTGATATACTCGATATAAACTGCGGTATTACCGATGCAAAAATCCCGATTATTATAATTATAAAAATCAAAAGTGCAAGACATACGCTAAGTACGTTGGATATACTTTTTGCACGGTCTTTATTCTTTAAACGCTTTGTGAAAAATGAGGAAAAGTGCTTTGTAAAAAAGTTTACCATCGGGTTTACAAGATATGCCATTACAAGCCCGAATATAAGCGGTTGCAACACATCTATAATACGCTTAACATATCCCCATATAGTACCGAGCCTGAATACAAAAAAGAAAAAAAGTACACTTGCGGCTACTACCGAAAAAGCAGTAAGTCCCTTATAAAAATAAGAACGCTTTATCTCTTTGTTATCCTTATTCAAGTTCCTTTTCCCCTTTCACAATATTATACAGTTTAGGAATAAGCCTTACAATAAGTGTGATTATAACAATAGCGGCTAATGCACCCGTACTGTCTATAAGTACGTCCCTTATTTCACCGCTTCTGCCGTCTACAAATATCTGGTGTATTTCATCGCTACAGGAATATAAAAAGCACACCGCAAATGAAATTAACAACCTTAAAGAATATTTGACGGTATTATAACTTACGAATGCCATATACGAAAAAATACCAAGCACAAAATATATACTCATATGTGCTGTCTTTCTGACATAAAACATTGCATTATCTATTACCTGTTGCTGTGAGTCGGGTGACATTTCATTAAAATGCGGATAAAGTAATGAAAACACTTTATATGTAAAACCTCCGCTTACCTCACTCGACTGTTCTGCCGTTTGAGAAGAAAGATAAAATATCACCGACATACACGCTACTAAAAGTATAATGCTTACTATTCTGAAAATCTTTATTTTCATCAGCCGAAGAAATACGGTGCAGGGTCAACATAACTGCCGTTAATAATTATGCTTAAATGCAGATGGTAACCCGTAGAGTCACCCGTTGTACCTACGTATCCTATAACCTGTCCCTGTTTTACTCTCTGACCGGGTGATACGGCTACCGAACTCATATGTGCGTAAACTGCACGCATTACACTGCCTTTATATACACCGTGGTCCATCTTAACGTGATTTCCCCAACCGCTTCCGCAACTGCAACGCGATTCCTTAGACTGGTGCGGACACGAATTATATGTACTCTCAACAACGCCGTCTGCTATTGCAACTATCGGTTTACCGTAAATACCACCCGAAGAAATATCAATACCCCTATGTATAGTACCCCAACGTGCACCGTAACCTGAAGTGACATTTCTCGTATACGGTACAGGCCACATAAGACCTGTGTTCGGGTTTATAAACGAACCTCCGCCTGCAGACCTTGCATAACTGTCAAGTTCTCTTTGCTTTGCCTTTATTAAAGCATTTACATCTGTAAGTTCTTTCTCTGAACTCTTTTGCTCTGCGTATGCCTCATTGTAATATGACTGTGCCTCTGCTTCATCTTTCTTTAATTCCTGCTGTTGAGCCTCTATGGTTTTCCTGATTGAAACCTGACTTTCAAGCAGTTTTTCATTTTCTTCATTCTTTTTATTAAGTACATCTATTGCCGAAACTATATCCTCCATAATCGCCTTATCACGGGAGGAAACGGCAGAGGTAAGTTTTGAAAGTTGGAGATAGTCTGAAAAACTTTCCGCACCTAAGAGAATTTTTACCGAACTATCGGAATTACTCATATAAATTGCTCTTAAACGCTTTTTAAATTCGAGTTTATCTGCCTCAATTTCTGCATTCTTCTTATTTATTTCAGCCTTATTTGCAGATATCTTTGAATTGATACTTGCTATCTCCTGATTACACCTGTTTATCTGTGCCTGAGTATTTGCAACCTTTTTTTGCACTGCGGCAAGAATGGCGGCTTTATCTTTCGTATTAGATTTCAAAGAGTTTATTTCATTTTGTATTTGCTGTGCCTGTTTTCTTAGGCTGTTTATATCATTTTGAAGGTTAGACTGTGTATCTGCCGAAACACATACCGACGCCGTAACAGAAGTAAGCACAAAGCACCATAACAGTGAAATAAAGCGTTTTACATTTGTTTTCATAAACGTTCCTCCGAACAAACAACCTTTGCTTTAAATTGCCGCAAATTCACTGCCCTCTTTACGCAGATATTTGCCTATCATAATCACACTGCCGAGTATACCTGCTACTACACCTATACCTAAGAATATCAAAAGCAGATAAATCGCTACGTCACCGTATTTTACTATATCGGTTGTACCGAGCGTTGCAGAAATAGTTTCGGTAGCAACACGGTAGCAGAAATATAAAAGTCCCTCGGAAATTATTGCGGATATAATTCCTATCAACATTCCCTCTACAACAAACGGTATTCTTACAAAAGCATTCGTTGCACCTACCGCTTTCATTATGCTTATTTCAAGTTTTCTGTTGTACATAGTAACCCGTATTGTATTTGAAACTATAACAAGCGATATTACCATCAAAATAGCAATAATCCAAAATCCCGCAACGGTTATTCCACGCTTTATTGCGGTTATTTTGTCTGCAAGGTCACCCTGCGACTGAATTGTATCAACAGCGTCTAACTTTTCTATTTTTTTAATTGTATCGTCAAACAGCGACATATCGGTCATAGTGACCTTTGCCGCACTCGACAATGGGTTGCCATAGTCATCATTAAGAAATGTAAAGTATTCTTCCTGACCTTTGAGCATATTTTTCTTTACAGTTTCAAGTCCCGTTTCGCTTGAAACGTATTCTGCCTTTTCTACGTTCGCTATTTTTTCAATCTCAGCACAAAAAGCCTTTGCCTCGTCATCGTTATGTATTACATAATCTGTACTTCTTATTCCGTTTTTATCGGGTTGCTCCTCACCCTCGGCAGGCTCATTTGTTTCGGTTTGTTCCTTATCGCTGTACAAAGCCCAATTATAGTCTTTCATATAAACCATAATTACGTTTTGTTGCTCTAAATTACCTATCGCCTTATTTACGTTTTCGGATATAAGAAGTGCAAGACCGATTACTACCATACAGGCAACCAATACGCCTACCGAAGCCAGTGTCATCAGCCTGTTTACCCAAGTATTTGAAAAGCCTTCGCCTACGAGGTATTTTACACTACGCATCTTCATTCCGCCACACCTCCGGCCGCATTATCTGCAACTATTCTGCCTGAGTCAAGCATTATAACCCTATGTTTAAAGTCCCTTACAAGGTTATGGTCGTGCGTTACCATAAGAATAGTAGTTCCCCGCTTGTTTATCTCTGTTAATAATGACACTATTTCGTATGACATATTAGGGTCAACGTTACCCGTAGGCTCGTCCGCAATAATAAGGTCAGGAGAATTGACAAGTGCCCTTGCAAGACCTACCCTCTGTTGCTCTCCGCCCGAAAGTTCTCTTGGCATTGAACGTGCCTTATCGCCAAGTCCCACCTTACTGAGTGCCTTTGATACCTCACGGCGTATATCCCTGTTTGACGCTCCGACAACATGCATTGCAAATGCAACATTCTGAAAAACGTTCATAGTGGGTATGAGTCGGAAATCTTGAAATACTATACCCATAGTTCTTCTAAGCATCGGTATCTGTCTTCTTGGCATTCGCGTAAGATTATAACCGTTTACCGTGATTATTCCGGTATTTGCCTTTTCTTCTCTCATTATAAGTTTCATAAAGGTACTTTTCCCTGCACCCGACGAACCTACAACAAAGACAAATTCACCGCTGTTTATCTTAATATTTACATCTTCAAGTGCGTGTGTTCCCGTCATATATGTTTTAGATACACCGCGAAACTCTATTACAGGAACATCGCTTCGACGTATAGGCAATTCACTGTATATTTTATTAGACATCTTAAAAATTTACACTCTTTCGTTTAATATTTAAGCGGATTGCTCTTTAGATACTTATTTACCATAAGTGCAATCTTAAATACGATAGCATGGTCAAACTCTCTTAGGTCGAGTCCCGTAATCTTCTTTATCTTTTCAAGTCTGTAAACTAACGTGTTTCTGTGTACAAACAGTTTTCTTGAGGTTTCTGAAACGTTAAGATTATTTTCAAAGAAACGCTGAATAGTAAATAGTGTCTCCTGATCAAGACTGTCTATCGAACCGCGTTTAAATATTTCCTTTAAAAACGTTTCGCAAAGTGTAGTCGGAAGTTGATATATAAGACGTGCTATTCCGAGATTGTCATAAGGAATAATTGTCTTTTCTGTATCAAATACCTTGCCAACTTCAAGTGCCGTTTGTGCTTCTTTGAATGAACGTGCAAGGTCTTTTAGATTGTCTACCGTAGTCCCTATACCGATAACTGCGTGAACATAAAATTCGCCCGAAATAGTATCGGCTATCGTTGATGCAAGGTTTTCAATATCTTTAGAACCGTTATCACTTTTTGTTTCCTTAACTTACGCTATGTCTAACGAAATCTTTTGTCTTATCAGGGAAAAGGTTTTGCAAAACATCATAAACCGATACATCGTTATGTTCTAATACACGTATAAGTATTACGGTACGCATAACATCACTGTTAAAATACAGTTCCCTTGCCTTTATATATATATCACCGGGCAATATATTATCAAGAATTATATTCTTTATAAAGTTACTCCTATCATACTTCTCGTCATAATAATACTTTATATTTGAAAAAGAAATCGCCAAAACAGAAGTGTATTTGTTTGAAATTATATCATTGCCCTCAACAAACACAACATAATCTGCACCGGAATTACTTTTAATAGATTTAAAAGTATAACCGTTAGCAGTAAATACTTCGGAAGAAATGTCATCAAAACTAAGTGACATCTGTTCACCTATTCTCCCAAGTTCACTGCAAGCAATTATAGTGCCGCTTTCATCTATAACTCCAAAAACCTTATCAATTGCTTCCTTCATTTGATGAATTACACCCTGAAACAAACGATTCGACATATTTTTGCACATCCTAACACATAATTTCTATATATACATAATTTATTTTACACAAAATAAGTAAATATTGCAAGCATTAAATTTGAAAAAATGTACCTTTTTACTAAAAATTTCTTATAAAAGCATTAAGCGGGCAATCTTTCTAAAGATTGCCCGCATTATTTTTGATAGTTGTTTCATATACAGAAA
>JAKSQC010000058.1 GCA_024404325.1 Clostridia bacterium | reverse complement strand
AATCTACATTTTGTTTATAACATTCGTATGCGGTATCACAGTGTAAATCAAAGTAATTCATAACAAAACACACCTTAAAATGCTGATTTAATATAGTTTAACGTCCAGCCGGTTGTTCCATCATCCTTTTTATAATATGTTACCTCTGCTGTATCTATCCTTGGTTCTAAATCGGTATTAAGCCTTTTTACAAACATAAGCGAGGCGTTGCGTATTCTTTTTCTTTTGCCGACATCTATTGCTTCATTGCCTGCAAAGAGTGCGTCCTCACTTCGCGTTTTAACCTCTACAAATATTATATTCTTACTGTCCTGTGCTATTATATCAACTTCGCCGTATCTGTCTTTCCAATTTCGTTTAATTATAATACAGCCCTTGCTTTTAAGATACTCTGCTACCTTTCTTTCCCCAATAGCACCTATTTCACTGCTTTTAGTGTACATTTTTCAAAAAAGATACCCTATGTATCTCACAAATACCGTTTTGCTTAATGGCGGTATAGTGGTCTTTCGTTCCGTAGCCTTTATGTTTTTTAAAACCGTATTCGGGATACATTTCATCGTATTTTAACATAAGTCTGTCCCTGCTCACCTTTGCTAAAATTGATGCCGCCGCAATAGAATATGACTTTGAATCTCCCTTAACAACGGTTTCACAGTCAATTTTAATATCCTTTGGGACACGATTGCCGTCAATAAGTGCAAAGTCAGGTTTTACGGTTAAACCGTCTATTGCCCTATTCATTGCAAGAAAAGTAGTACCTAATATATTATACTGCTCTATTTCTTCAACACTTGCATAACTTATACAGTATGATACCGCTGTACTTATAATAATATCGTATAACTGTTCTCTTTTCTTTTCACTCAGTTTCTTAGAATCGTTAAGTCCGTCAATAATGCAGTTTTGGGGTAATATAACCGCCGCCGCACATACAGGCCCTGCAAGCGGACCTCTCCCTGCTTCGTCTACCCCGCAAACGTATTTATATCCTTTAGTCTTTGCCTTTTCTTCCAATATAAAATCAGGCATAATCTTCCGCCCTTTCAAGTGTAATACGACCGAGTTTACAGTTCCTGAATTCTTCAAGCAACATATTTGCGGCTCTTTCGGTATCAACCTCACCGCCTTTAATCATCATACCTCTGCTTTTTCCTATAAGGCAAAGCGTATCATAAGATAAATCGCAAAACTCTGTGATTTTAAAACGTTCTTTTAATACTTCGGGGTATTTTACGGTAAGTATTTCTATTAGTCTCATAGCCAAAAGTTCGGTATCAATTATTCTGTCGGTAACAGCCCCCGTAAACGCAAGATGCTCGCCTACCGTTACATCGTCAAATTTTGGCCACAGTACACCCGGTGTATCAAGCAGTTCCAACTCTTTATCTACAGTAAACCACTGATTGCCCCTTGTAACACCGGGTCGGTTTTCCACCTTTGCCCTGCTACCACCTGCTATCTTATTTATAAAAGACGATTTGCCTACATTGGGTATGCCAACCGCCATTACCCTAAGCGGTTTTCCTACCATTCCCTTTTCACGGTAAACTTTAAGTTTATCGGCAAGGGTTGTTTTTACCGCTTCCTTAAACCCGTTTATACCTTTACCCGACTTGCAGTCAACAGGTATTGCTATAATACCTTTGTTTTTATAATATTCTATCCATTTTGCGGTTGCACTACTGTCCGCCATATCACATTTATTAAGTAAAATTATTTGCGGTTTACCTGAAATAATACCCGTCAGGTCGGGATTTCGACTGCTGACGGGTATTCTTGCATCAACTATTTCGGCAACCGCATCAATAATCTTCAGTTGTTCTGATATAAGACGTTTGGTTTTTGCCATATGCCCCGGAAACCACTGAATGTTTTGCGTATTGCTCATAAACCGAGTCCTCCTACTTTTGAAAATGGGAATATACGAAGCATTGCGTGACCTAATATATAACGGGTGTCTACCATACCGTCATTTCCTATTCTTGAAGAACGGCTGTCAAGAGAATTGTTACGGTTATCTCCCAAAACAAAGACACAACCCTCAGGCACTACTACAGGAAATTCAACTCCGTCATTATAATTCAAATTAGTAGGCGTTTTAGTATAATTTTCCGATAGTTTTTTACCGTCGACGTATACTGTTCCGCTCTCAAAATCAATGTCAACAGTCTGCCCCTCTGTGGCTATTACCCTTTTAATTATCGGAAGCTGACTTTGTACACTGCCTTCAAGAGTATTCTCCGTATTTCTTGAAATAACTACTATATCACCGTATTTCGGAGTATAATTAAAATTCGATATAATAACCTTTTCACCCTCAAACAGAGTGTTCTGCATTGAGCGTCCCTCAATAGTTGCAACCCTGAAAATTAAGGTGAATATAATAACAACAGTAATTATTGCAGTTGTAAATACATCGAGCCATTCAAATACTTGATCGGTTATACTTTGAGGTTTATTATCGTTATTCTGTTCATCAGCCGTTTTTTCCAGCTGACCGTTATCGGATATGTCCATGTTAGCACCACCCATTTTAAGAGTTCTTAAAAAACACAAAGGGGAACAAGGTAAAACCCCGTCCCCCTTTCACTTTAGATAAGTTCTTTAACCTTTGCTGCCTTACCGACTCTGTCGCGTAAATAATAAAGTTTCGCTCTGCGAATTTTACCTTTTCTTACGAGCTCAACCTTAGCAACGATTGGTGAATGTAACGGGAATACACGTTCAACACCTACACCGTATGAGATACGGCGAACTGTGAATGTTTCGGAAATACCGCTGTTATTTTTAGCAATAACAGTACCCTCAAACACCTGTATTCTCTCTTTTTCGCCCTCTTTAATTCTTACGTGAACCTTAACCGTGCTGCCTATAATAATTTCGGGTGCATCGGTTTTGAGCAAATCTTGTGTTAATTCCTTAACTGCGTCCATAAATTTTTCCTCCCTGACTGTTATCAGACGTTCGTGCTAATAAATAGATAACAGAGGACCGTCCGCTTCAATGTCGATAATATTTTCGGCATCAAACCCACCTTAAGCAAAGCCGACAAATACGAACCCGATTTTAAAGGACGGATTTTCGCCTTTGCATTGTTAAAATACTCGTAAATCCGTCAGGATTTACTGCGTTTTGTGCCTCGCACAGACAAAAATCCACCTCTTTAAAATTCTGCGACCTAAAATGAGCGGAATTTTGAGTGATTTTTGGTGCGGAAGAAACCGCAAGGCTGACGCCTGCGGGTGATGACAAGCCGAAAAGTGCCAAAATTAAGCCATTTTAGGCGGATTCGGATTTGTCGGCTTTGCTTAGAAGGCAAGGTGAAATCAAATGCTTGAATATATTACCACAAATTGCTCAAAAAATCAAGTGTTTTTTTTAATAATACTATTTTTTTGAAAAAAATTAATTTTAGGTATTGACAAAAGGTATAGTTTAGTGTGATAATATCATTGATATATTATGCAAATTTAAGTTTGTATTGGAGTTTTATAATGCGTGTAATTACAGGTTCGGCACGCGGAATACGTCTTATCACACCGGAGGGTACTGACGTTGTCCGTCCCACTTCCGAAAAAGCAAAAGAAGGCGTTTTCAGTTCGATACAGTTTGATATTGAAGGCCGCAGGGTTTTAGACCTTTTTGCGGGAAGCGGTCAGTTAGGTATTGAGGCTTTAAGCAGAGGGGCAGAAAGTGCAGTATTTGTTGATATGTCGGACAAGTCTTTACAGGCTGTAACCAAAAATCTGCAAAACACTTCCCTATCACATAAAGCAAAGGTTGTTAAATCTCAGTATTCATTATTCCTTTCAAGATGTACCGATAAATTTGATATTGCTTTTCTTGACCCACCGTATAAAGCAGGTCTTTTAAATGACTCTTTAACTTTAGTTAGTAAGGTAATGAGTGACTACGGTTTGATTATTTGCGAACACCCTGCCGATGCCGAATTGCCACGGGAAGTTGGCGGTTTTTGTGTTTACAAAACACTTAAATACGGTAAGATTATTATTGACTTTTACAAGGGGGCAAATGATATTGAATGAGAGAATAGCAGTTTGTCCGGGAAGTTTTGACCCCATAACATTAGGTCATCTTGATATTATTTCAAGAGCCTCATCTATGTTTGACAAGTTGATAGTAGTTGTTATGAACAATATGAATAAAAGCGGGTGCTTTTCACCCGAAGAACGCAAAGAGTTGATTATTAAGACTACCTGCGGACTACATAACGTAGAAGTAGATATTTATGACGGTCTGCTTGCAGAGTATGCTAAAAGTAAAAACGCTTGTGCAATAATTAAGGGTTTACGTGCTATGTCTGATTTTGAATATGAATTTCAGATGGCACTTACCAATAAAAAACTCAACCCAAATGTTGAAACGCTTTTTTTGACTACGAGTTCGGAAAATATGTATTTGAGTTCGAGTATGGTAAAGCAAATTGCCAGTATGGGTGGAGACATTTCTTCTTTTGTCCCTGCCGAAATTCACGATGATATAATAAAACGAATATCGTCGAAGAAAGATTAAAAATAACGGAGGATGAATTTAAAATGACACTTGATGAATTACTTGAACAGTTTGACGAGGTTCTTGACAGCGGTATTAAAATTCCCGGTAAAAAGACGGTTGTTGACATTGAAAAACTTCGTGCGGTAGTTGATGATATTCGTCTTAACATACCGAGCGAAATCAAGCAGGCTCGCGGTATAGTTGCCGACCGTGCAGACATTATCACCACTGCAAAGCGTGAGGCAGACGGTATTATCCGCAATGCCGAGGAGCGTGCAAAAGCGATGGTAGCACAGGAAGAAATAGTAAAAATGGCACAGGATAAGGCTGCCGAAATAATTGCAAATGCACAGGGCAAGAGCCGTGATATGCGTAAAGCCGCACAGGACTTTGTTGATGACATTATGCGTCGTGCAGACGAAGGACTTACCGCTAATTTAGGCGAAATAAGAAAAACACGTGCCGCACTTAAACAGCAAATACCGTCTGCTTCAAAAGACTGATTAAATAAAATTTATAAGGACGCACCTTTTGGTGCGTCCTTAATTTATGGCTAATATTATGTAGCCATATCTGAATAACTGTTTGCGTTTCCAAGTCCGAAACTGACAGAAAGGGCTTTATCAACCATATCCATTGAGTATAAATCAAGGCTTCCCATTTTTTCTTTAAGTCTGCGTTTATCAATGGTACGTACCTGTTCAAGTAATACAATCGAATCTTTTGCAAGACCGCAACCGTCGGCTTGTACCTTAATATGGGTAGGAAGATTTGTTTTATCTCGTTGGCTGGTTATAGCCGCCGCTATAACAGTTGGACTGTAACGGTTGCCAACATCGTTTTGTACTATAAGCACAGGACGTACTCCGCCCTGTTCCGAACCTAGTACCGGACTTAAATCGGCATAGTATATTTCACCGCGTTTGATATTCATTGCTGTTTCACACTCCGCAAATTGTTTACGGTTATATTTTTACCGACTATACTTTATTTTAATCAGCCGAAAAATATTTTTCTTCAATTCATTTTATGTGAAAGAGCAACAACTTGTTAAATTGCTTTTAATTTGTCAAAGCGAAATACGCAAAAACTATTATACCTAAAACAATTCTATAATAACCAAAAGGTTTAAAATCGTGTTTTTTGATAAATGAAACCAAGAATTTTATTGAAAACACGGAAACGATAAATGCAACAGCACTGCCTATAAGAAGCATCGAAATCTCATAAAGAGTTAAAGTGTTGCCGTCCATAAAAAACTGTAAAGTTTTTATTCCGCTTCCCCCAAACATTGCGGGTATTGAGAGAAAAAACGAAAACTCTGCCGCTAAAGTTCTTGAAGTACCCAAAAGCACCGCACCTAAAATAGTAGCACCGCTTCTTGAAGTGCCGGGTATTATTGACAAAGCCTGTATAAGACCGATAAAGAAAGCTGTTTTAAAGGTAAGT
>JAKSQC010000057.1 GCA_024404325.1 Clostridia bacterium | reverse complement strand
GGTTGCTTCAATGATCGGCTGTGCGGTGCAAGATTCATACAGTTTATAAATTCTTCGTATGCCCGTGCCGTAGCTTTCAATCAGCCGCAGACGGTGGAACACTTCAGCAAGATTTTTATTTCTCGGTTGTGAAATACCGATACGAATATCATCGGTTGAAAGACCTGGGAGCAGTCCTCCAAGAGAAATAAACTCCATTTTACTGTCATTCACATTGATAATGATACTGCCACTGAATCCGTAATCACGGTGAACCAATGCGTTGAGAAGTGCCTCACGGATGGCTTCTTCGGGGTAGTCTTTTTTATCGGTTCTGACTACGCCTTTAATAATGGAACTTGTTTTATTACACAATGCAAGATAATTGACGGCATCTTCAAACTGCTTGAAAAGAGAACCGCCAAATTCCTTACTGTCACGGAATACCGTGCAGGTTTCATCACTGAAAACAGCGATTTTTGTGGTGTACGGGCATTGGTCGGAAAGAAGCAAGGCAAGGTTCGTAAAAATATCGTCTTTATTTTGCACCATACCAAGTGCACGGTATTTTTCACGGTTAAATTCAACGCCGTACATTTTAAATGCCCGTTCCGCCGCATCAAAGGTCAAGTCTTGTTCAAGTGAGCGCAGTTCCTCAAATGTATCGCCGTCACTATCCTTTATCATCTGCCGGATTTGTTCGGGGGAGGCAGGAACGCTGGATGTTCCCTGACGGACATAAACACCGCTCGGTTTCAGTCCTTTGCTTTTCAGATAATATGGCTTGTTTGTGCCCTCATTCACTGTAATGCGAACAACCTTGTTATCTTGTATCGTAAATTTTACACACATGGTTACATCCGGCATAATAGCATCACGAATACCATTGGTGATACGGGTATATTCGTTGTCAACATCGGTAAGACCAATGGCATTACCTTCGTTATCTATACCGACATAAACAATACCGCCATCCGTATTGGCAAATGCGATAACTTCCTTATATATTTCTTCGGTAAATTGGGATTTGAATTCAATATTTTCGGTTTCAAAATTCATAAGTGTTCCTCCCGATACAATTTCCTAATTATATTATATCCAAAAAATTCGCTTTGTCAACCGGAATATAACGAATTTTGCGAATATTCGCAAAATTACAGCGAATATAATTTGAGCACCGTGTTTTTGGCACGGTGCTCATTTCATGCTTGTTATAACTCTAATAAAAAATACTTGTGCATTTCCATGTGCATTTGGGTGTAGTAAAGGTGTAGTAGGTGTAGTAAACTCACTTTGCCGACGCCCAAAAGTCCTAATTTTAAGCCATTTTCAGAAGTCTTATCACTCAATCGGCTTCATTGTCGGGAAGAGGAGAACATCACGTATTGACGCACTGTTTGTAAGCAACATTACAAGTCTGTCAATACCGAATCCCAAACCGCCTGTTGGGGGCATACCGTACTCCAATGCGGTAACGTAGTCATAGTCAACTTCTGACTTACAGTCAGGGTCTGCCATACGTTTCGCTTCAACCTGTTTTTCAAAACGTTCTTTTTGGTCTATTGGGTCGTTGAGTTCGCTAAACGCATTACCGTATTCAGTAGCGTTTATAAAATACTCAAAGCGTTCGGTAAACGCAGGTTCGTTCGGTTTACGCTTTGCAAGAGGACTGTTTTCAACAGGGTAATCATATATAAATGTGGGCTGAATTAACTTATCCTCTACAAACGCATCAAACAGCTCTGCTAAAACAGTACCCTTTGTGGCATCTTCCGGTACTTCAACGTGCTTTTCTTTGGCACAGTTTCTTGCGTCCTCATCTGTTGCCCACTCGTAGTAGTCACAACCTGAATATTTCTTGACTGCTTCAACCATAGTAAGACGTTCCCAGTGTCCCATATCTATTTCTACGCCCTGATAGTTTATTTTTTTATTACCGCAAATTTTTTGGGCAAGCATAGAATACAGTTCTTCGACAAGGTCCATCATACCGTGATAATCGGTAAATGCCTGATACAGTTCTATCGTGGTAAACTCGGGATTATGTTTTGTGTCCATACCCTCGTTTCTGAAAATTCTGCCTACCTCGTATACCTTATGCATACCGCCGACAATAAGCCTTTTAAGGTACAGTTCGGTTTCAATTCTTAAATACATATCCATATCAAGGGTGTTGTGATGTGTCTTAAACGGACGTGCAGATGCACCTATCTCAATAGGCACCAAAATAGGCGTATCAACCTCTAAAAAGCCCTTTAAGTCGAGATATGAGCGAATTTCACTAAGTATTTGAGAACGCTTTATAAACGTATCTCTGACTTCGGGATTAACAATTAAATCAACGTAACGCTGACGGTAACGTGTGTCTGTATCTTTAAGACCGTGGAACTTTTCGGGCAACGGTAACAGTGACTTTGCAAGCAGTTCTATATGCTGTGCGTGAACGGATATTTCACCCGTCTGTGTTTTAAATACGTAACCTTTAACACCTATTACGTCACCTATATCCCATTTTTTAAACGCTAAGTAGTCTTCTTCGCCTACGTCGTCCCTGCGGACATAAAGTTGGATATCTCCGTCACCGTCTCTAAAGCCTACAAAACTTGCTTTTCCCATAATACGCCGGCTTATTATACGACCGCCTAAAGATACGGTTTTACCCTCAAAACTTTCAAAGTCAGCTTTAATATCTACCGATGAGGAATCAATTTCATACTTTGTTTTAACAAACGGATTATTACCTGACTCGCAAAGAGCTGAAAGCTTATCACGGCGAACCTGTAATATTTCGCTTAAATCCTGTTCGGTTTGTGCATTTATATTTTCACTCATTTGAAACTTCCTATCTAAAGAGAATTTTACCTAAATAAACAGGGCAGACGCTTTAGTACTGCCCTAGCCTAACAAAAATAATCATTTTGATATACCGAGTATTTTCAGTTTGATTTCGCCTGCCGGTGCTTCAACTATTACTTCGTCACCGACCTTTTTGCCGATAAGTGCTTTACCTACAGGTGATTCGTCGGAAATTTTATTGTCTCTCGGATCTGCCTCGGTAGAGCCTACCACTCTGTATTCACATTCTTCGTCGTACTCTTCGTCGTAAACCTTTACCTTAACTCCTACCATAACGGTTTTTGCTTTACCCTTTATATCGGATATGATTTCAACGTTTTTAAGCATAGCCTCAATTTCAACTATTCTTGCTTCAATTTTAGCCTGTTCGTTTTTAGCCTCGTCATATTCGCTGTTTTCCGAAAGATCACCGTAACCGCGTGCAACCTTGATTTTTTCGGCTATATCGGCACGACCTACTGTTTTTAAATTTTCCAACTCTTCTTGTAATTTTTTAAGACCGTCATCTGTAATTTTTATAGATTTAGCCAATGGAAAAACCACCTTTTAAAATATTTGCAAACATAATAGAGTATTATCAATTATTATATTATTATTAGCGTGATATGTCAAGTTTTAAATCCTTATTTTGGAATAAATGATTTATTTGTTTTAAAAATCTTGACAAGAGGTATGGAAAAATTATATACTGTTATAAGAAAATATTGCATATGAATGCAAAAGGAATTATTGATTATGAAGTTACTTATAAAGCTACGTAAGACGGTAATGTTTTTTGTAAAGGCTATGATTATAGTTGTGGTTACTGCGGGTTTTGTTGATGTGTGGTACATCTACTACGCACAAACTTTATTCAGCAACAAAGGTAACTATGTAGTAATTTTTTCGTTTTTATTTATATTTTATATACTTTCTTCTTTGTACGGAGCATTTAATATAGGAATCTACCGAATACATGAAATAATATACAGTTTTTCGCTTGCGGTTGTATTTACCAATATTTTCATGTATTTGGAACTAAGCCTTATAGCACGTGATTTGGTAGCACCGAGACCTATGGTACTCGGGGTATTATATCAGGTGATAATTGTTGCTTTGGGTTCTTGTTGTGCAAACGTTATATATTTTAAAATGTATAAAGCGAGAAAGGTCGTAGCACTTTTTAGCGACGATGCATATGGGTTTGAACTTATTAAGAAGATGTCACGAATATCCGAGCGGTTTAGTGTTGAATGCGGACTTAATGTCGCACATACAGATATTGTACAAATAAAACGTCAGATAGATAAGTACGAAGCTGTAGTGATATGCGGTATAGATAAGAATTTGCAAAAAGAGATAATGTCTTACTGCTATAAAAACCAAAAGCGTACCTATCTTTTGCCCGACATAACAGATATCATTATTAACAACAGTTATGAAATACAAATAAGTGATACGCCTGTTTTTATGAGCCGTAACAGGGGACTTACGATGGAGCAGGCATTGTTCAAACGGATATTTGATATAATTTTATCCGTTATCGGTTTGATACTTTCAAGTCCGATAATGCTTGTGTGTGCGATAGCAATAAAACTTGATGACGGCGGACCTATTCTTTTTAAACAGAACAGAATAACAAAGAACGGAAGAATATTCAATATTTACAAGTTCCGTTCTATGATAGTTGATGCGGATAAAGACGGAGCAAAGAAAGCTGTCAATGATGACGACCGTATAACCCGTGTTGGAAAGGTTATACGTGCTTGCAGAGTGGATGAGTTACCGCAACTGTTTAACGTTTTAAAGGGCGATATGTCGATGGTAGGTCCGCGTCCCGAGAGGATAGAGAACGTATACGAGTACACAAATGCATATCCGGAGTTTGAGTTGCGTCATAAGGTTAAAGCAGGTCTTACGGGTTTTGCACAGTTATACGGTAAGTATAATACCTCTCCTGAGGACAAGCTTAATATGGACCTTATGTATATAGAAACCTATTCACTGCTTCAGGACCTTAAACTTTTGGCACTTACACTTAAGATACTTTTTATGAAGGAAAGTACCGAAGGGTTTGATGAAAAAGCAAATGAAAATTTAAGAAAATCTAATTCACGTAAGATGAATGATGATAAATAAAAAAGTCAAAGGGGAATTTTTATGAACAAAAAATTAGTAATCGGTATTATAGCAGGTGTAGTGGCACTGATAATTATTGCGGTGTCCGCAGTTGCAATTTTAAAGCATTTTGACGTAAATATACTCGGCGGTGATAAGGAATCATCTTCTGACGTTTCTTCATCACAAGATGCAGGGGATAATACGTCAAGTGCAAATTCGGAAAGTGGAACAACAGTAGTTGAAAAGGGAAATATAAAGACGCCGGATATTAAGGCTTCGGCAGACGATATTGTAAAAATTCCCGTAAAATTAGATAAAAATCCCGGTGTTTGGGGTTGTCAATTTAATTTTGATTATGATACTGATGTTTTTGAGTATGTTGATTATGAAAACGGAAACATTTTTGATGAGTGTGACGTTAATGTTAGGGACGGTGTAATAAGAAGTATCACAAATTTAAGCGGTCTTGAAAATACAAATAAAAACGGAACGGTAATAACAATCAATCTTAAGGTAAAGAGTGATGCTAAGAAAGGCACTTATAAATTAAAACTCAGAGACGATTCACAGGTAGTAAACATTGAGGAACAGATAGTAAGTCCGAAAATTGAAATCGGAAGTATTACGGTAAAATAATTTTGTGATTTGTTAAGCCCAAACGCAATTATGCGTTTGGGCGTTTTTCTTTTTTGTCAAACATTTTTAAAAATTTTACAGCATATAATAGCATTAAAGATTAGAAAGGCGAGGAAGAAAATGAAAGACTTTTATCCTGAGGGTTGGTTGAAAGATACAGCGGAGAACAAGAAAAATATGGCAACACCTTCTGCATTGGCACTTGCACAGATGAATGAAACAGTACTTGAATCGAAGGTGATAATGTGCGATGCGGAGCATAATATGACGGTAGACTTAGGCGGTATAACGGGTATAATACCGAGGAATGAGGGAGCAGTGGGAATATCCGACGGAACCACAAAAGACATAGCGTTGATTTCGAGGGTAGGCAGACCTGTTTGCTTTACGGTAAAGTCGCTAAACACCGATGATAGCGGTAAAATTTTTGCGATACTTTCAAGAAAAGATGCACAGGAAAAATGCCTTAAACATATTTTGAATACGAAACGGGCAGGGGATGTTATTGACGCAAAGATAACGCACCTTGAAAGTTTCGGAGCATTTTGCGATGTAGGGTGCGGTAACGTGGCATTGCTTCCTATTGATGCAATCTCAGTGTCGAGAATATCGCACCCACGGGATAGATT
>JAKSQC010000056.1 GCA_024404325.1 Clostridia bacterium | reverse complement strand
CCGTCTAAAAGCATAATATCATCTTTCGGCTCTATATAGAGTATTGTTATACACTTTTCGTCAAGGTTATAAAGGCATTTCCCCAAAACCTCATCGCCCTGTTTTGCTATGACGCAACCCGAATTTTTACTGTATTCAATATTTTTTTCTTTAAATATTCTCTTTATTTCCTCTGTATCCTTACTCGGTGATACCGTAATCATATATTTTCTTCCTTTGATTTTGAAATGTTTATAAGTCTTTGAAGTTCTCTTTCATTTAGGTTTCGCCACGAGCCTTGTGGCAACATACCTAATTTTACCCCTGCAATTTCGGTGCGTTTAAGCCGCAAAACCTCTAACTTTACCGCCTCGCACATACGCCTTATCTGACGGTTTCTGCCCTCACTGATTATAAAGCACAAAACCGTTCTGTCCTCTTTCCTCTCCATCACAAAAACGTCGCAGGGAAGTGTCTTTCTGCCGTCTATATCTATACCGCTGCAAAGTTCGTTTATCTGTTCTTCGCTTACCTGCCCTTTTACGGTTACGCGGTAGGTCTTGTTTATATGGCTTGACGGGTGTGTAAGTATATTTGCAAGTTCGCCGTCGTTGGTCATTATAAGAAGCCCCTCCGAGTCACGGTCAAGTCTGCCTACGGGGAACACCTTTACGCCCACATCCTTAACAAGGTCTGCAACCGTTTTCCTGCCGAGTTCGTCGCTTAAGGTGGTTACAAAGCCCCTCGGTTTGTGGAGCATTATGTAAACCTTTTCGTTCACCGCTACCACATTTTTACCCCTTACCGTAACCTTATCTCTTTTGGGGTCTACTTTATCGCCTATCGTTGCAACTTTTCCGTTTACCTTTACTTTCCCTGCTTCAATAAGTTCCTCCGCTTTTCTGCGTGACGCTATACCGCACTGCGAAAGGTGTTTTTGAAGCCTTATTTTGCTGTCCTTCATAAATTCTCCTATATTTGTGATAAAATCAGTTTTAAACAATCTAAAAAACTACTTATACTGTCCTGCTTTTCTGCTTTTATATCATTTAATGCGGTTATCTGCTCTGCTTTTATTAGGTTATCGCCGTTATAAAAGCAAACACTGCCTAAAACCTCACCTTTTTTAATAGGTGCATATACAAACTTTGAAAGATACACACAATACCCCAATGCATCATCATTTGAAACATTAAACCGCTCTTTGTCAACATTAAAATCTGCCGTTTTCTTTTCGCCCGATATAACGTCAACCGACAGATTTTCCGCACTCGGCGAAATTTCCACACTTTTTACCCTTTCAAGACCGTAGTCAAGCAAGGCTCTGTGGTCTGCCCAGTCGTTAGGGTCGTGAAGTGTTACGGCAATAACCCTTTTGCCGTCCCTCTCCGCCGCCGACACAAGACATCTTCCCGATTTTTTCGTAAACCCCGTCTTAACGCCTATTACATCATCATAAGTTTTTAACAGCCTGTTGTGATTTGTAAGATGTCGGGTGTAGGGTGGGTTGCCGTAACAAAGGGTTGCCGTTTTGGTTGATACCGCCTTTGCAAACTCGGTATTTTTAAGGGCTTCCCTCGCTATTAGTGACAACTCGTATGCGGTGGTATAGTGTTCGCTGTCATCAAGTCCCGAAGGTGTCGCAAAATGCGTATTTTTTAGTCCCATCTGTTTGGCACGGTCATTCATAAGCCGTACAAAATTTTCCACACTTCCGCCAACTGTATAAGCGGTGGTGTTCGCCGCGTCATTCCCCGACGCCAACATCATACCGTATAATAAATCGTGTAAAGTTACCTTGTCGTCGGGCAACAGCCCCATTGACGAACCCTCTACCGTTACCATTTCTTTTGTAACGGTAATTTGCCTTTCGAGGTTTCCGTACTCGCATAAAAGCAACGCCGTCATTATTTTTGTGGTACTCGCCATAGGCAGACGGGTATCGCAGTTATGAGAATATATTATCTCGCCCGTGTCCGCATTTATAAGAACTGCGGCTTTGGCAGAAGTCCCTACGGCAGATGCTGTAAGCGTACTGAACAAAACCGCAAAACAAATTATAAAACCTACTATCCTTTTCACATTCATCACCAATTTATACTATGAATGTAAAAAGGCGTAATATTACCTTAGCCTAACAAGAATAATCCGAACTCGGTTTTTGAGGGCGGATTTCCCGTTATACTGTGTTACTTATCCTTATTAAAAAGACCTTTTACCTTGTCAATAAGTTCAGGTGCCATATTTATCGCCTTGTCAACAGTGCCTAAGTCGTTGTATATCGGAAGTACCCTTATACCCTCTTTGCTTACTGCCAAAAATGCAACGGGGGTAATAGAAACACCTGCACCTCCGCCGCCGCCGAAAAGTCCCGACGAACTTTTACTCGGAAAATCACTGCCCCCCGTAGCAAGACCGAACGCCGCTTTTGATACGGGTATCAGCGTTATATCGCCTACCGTAAGCGGTGTGCCGATAATGGTGTCCGCATCAACCATGGCACGGAGTTTGTCCATAGTTGTGTCCATAATTCCCTTGATATTGTGTTCGCTCACTTGTCTTCACTTTCCTTTACAAGATGTTTGTATTGGCGTAACGCCGAAACTATTGTAAAAACCGCCATAATAATTCCCGTTTTTATACTTACCGAAAATTTTATGTCGGGGTTTGTAACGTCAAAATCAGCGTTTATATCTATCTTTTTTGCCTTAAAGTCCGCATTTGTTTCAAGATAGGTGATAATCGGGTAGACGGCAGTACAAACAATGCCGTACTCTATGCCCGTTTTTGCCGCATTGTCCGATGCCACCGTAATTAAAAGCGTAAATTTCCTGAATTTTAATCTCTTTATAAACCACGCTATCCGTTTGACCGTCAAATTTATCAGTTTAGCACCGTATTTAATAGCCCCCGTAAAACCGTACTTTTCTTTAAGTTCATCAAATCGGCTCTTTTTTTGTGGGGGTTGTTCTTTGGTAGGCGGTTCTTTACTTTTACTTTTCTTTTTATCTTTGTCCGACGAATATACCTTTATTCCAAGAACCCTTAAAATCAGTTTAAATTCGCCGTCAAACTCTATATCACCCGTAACGGGAAGTATAAGCAATAAAAGTAAAACTATAAGAATTACGGCAACAATATAAACCGCCGTCAACTTTCCGCCTCCGCTAATTCGCCCTCGTCAAGACTTAACTGCTCGCCTAAGTCATTTACTTCGGGGTTTGCTTTAGGAAGCGACGGCAGTTCGCTTAAATCACTTAAAGAAAAGCACCTTAAAAAGTTTTTCGTAGTACCGTATAAAAGCGGTCTGCCCGGAAGTTCAAGTCTGCCCCTTTCCTCAATCAGTTCCTTTTCAACAAGGGTTGATACAACACCCGAACAGTCAACACCCCTCACCTGCTCTATGAATGAACGTGTTACAGGCTGGTTGTACGCTATTACCGCCAACACTTCCAACGCCGCAGGGGACAGCGGTGTTCTGCGTTTTATGTCAAACGCACGCTTTATATATTCTGCATATTCCTCTTTTGTTGCAAGTTGATAGGTATTTTCAAGTCTTAATACCGTAAGTCCGCTGCCGTTTTTTATGAGTTTTTCGGATAATTCTTCGGCGGTCTTCTCCACCTTTTCAGGCTTCATCTCAAAGGTTTGTGCAAGTCTTTCTATACTCATCGGCTCGCCCGATGAAAAAAGTACCGCTTCAAATGCCGATAAAGTCTGTTCTTTATTCATCTGTCTTTATGCCCCCCGATAAGTTTGATTTCCGCACTGTCACTTTCCCCGCTTATCTCTACCCTGTTTGCTTTGCACAGTTCAAGCACCGCAAGAAAGGTTGCAACAAGTTCCGAACGCGATGTCGCCGATTTGTAAAGCGAATTTAACTTTCTGTTTCCCTTGCCTACAAGATTTCGCAAGACGAAAACTATTTTCGTTGATACCGATACTATCTTTTTTGCGACTATTTTGGTAAACGGCGTAATCGGAGGCGGTAGTTTTCTTTGACCTCTGCCCACCGCGTTAAGATACGCAAGATATATAGTATCCATATTGTGGACTAACTCGTAGGTCTTGTCAAAATCAACCTCGGCAGGGGCTCTTACAAAGGTATCAAAACCGCCCGTCATAAGCGATAGCTTGTCCGCCATCTGACGGCACACCTGATATTCAAGCAGTTCTCCCGTAAGTTCTTCTTTGAGCCTTACTATCTCGTCGTGTTTCGGCAGTAAACTTACCGTCTTCATATATATAAGCCTTGCCGCCATCTCCAAAAACTCGCTCGAAATATCCATTTTACGCTCTTTGAATACTTCCATCTGCTTTAAATACTGCTCTATTAAAACCGACAGTTTTATATCGTAAATATTCAGTTTGTTTCTTGAAATCAGTTGCAAAAGAAGGTCAAGCGGACCTTCAAAGCTTTCAAGTTTATAGGATAACTCGCCTTCCATAGTACACCTGCCTTATAAAAACATAAACGGTATGGACGCTAAATATGAAATACCCCTCATAACGTATGCCGATAAAAACGAAAGAGGTCCGCTTAAAACACCAAACCACAGCAGTGCCAACACCGCTAAAAAAATATATCTCTCATACTGCATTATTTTATAGTAGTATTTATCAGACAAAAACGCCGAAAGCAGACGCGAACCGTCAAGCGGTGGAATGGGTATAAGGTTGAAAACCGCAAGATAGACGTTTATGTCTGCAATGTAATAAAAAATGTAATAAACGTAGGCAAGTACCGTTGTCGCCGTCTTTATATAAAAATAATTTGAAAGATTGCAAATAAGCAGTGATATAAGTGCCATTATGAGGTTTGCCACAGGCCCTGCAAGGGCGGTAAATGCCATATCGCGTTTCGGGTTTTTAAAATACCGTGAATTTACCTGCACAGGTCTTGCCCAGCCGAAACCGAAAAGTATTATACAGGCGGCACCCATCCAGTCTATATGTGCAAAAGGGTTAAGGGTAAGTCTGCCCTGATACCGCGGTGTAGGGTCGCCTAATTTTACCGCAGTAAGCCCGTGTGCATACTCGTGAACAGGAAGTGTTAAAAACACTACCGCAAGGGTAGAAAGAATATATGTTAAAATTTGTGTCGCCGAAGAACCGTCACGCAAAACGCTGTACAACAAGCCATACCACTCCAATCTATTTAATTATATACTATTATTGCCAATTTTACAAGCAAAAGATACCGTAATCCCCTATGATAGACTTAAAACTTGACAAATTTATAAATAACCATATAATTTAATTGTATTTCTTTTAAAAGAGAGTGTGTTGATTTATGGATATAGCGGTTATAACGGGAGCGTCGTCGGGACTTGGAAAAGAGTATGTATCGGAAGTTTTAAAGCAGTATCCCGACCTTGACGAAATATGGGCGGTAGCAAGGCGTAAAGAGCGTCTTTGTGAGTTAAAAAACACCCTGTCGGATAAAATACGCCCCGTTGCTATGGATATAACCGACCAAAACAGTATAGACGAATACAAAACACTCTTAAAAGAACAAAATGCAAACGTAAAACTGCTTATAAATAATGCAGGGTTTGGAAAACTCGGCAATTTTGACAGTCTTAAAACAGAAGACAACGCAGGAATGGTGCGTCTTAACTGCGAAGCACTTACCGTTATGACATCGGTTACACTTCCCTTTATGCCAAACGATGCGGAAATTATCAACACCTGTTCTATTGCATCCTTTGCACCAAACCCACGAATGGCGGTATACAGTTCCACAAAGGCGTTCGTTATGAGTTTATCAAGATGTTTAAGACAAGAACTGAAAAGCCGTAAAATAAACGTGCTTTCGGTTTGCCCCGGTCCTATGGACACCGAATTTTTACCGCTTGCAAATATCAATAAAGGTGCAAGTCATACCTTTGACACCCTGCCCCGTGTAAACCCTGCCGTTATGGCGAAAAAATCACTTAAAGCCTCTAAAAAGCACAGAGCCATTTACACTAATTTGGCGTTTTATAAATTCTACCGTTTGGTTGCAAAAATTCTTCCCCACTCGTTAGTAATGAAAATGTCAAAGGCATAACGCCGTCAGGTTTTTTAAATAAGATTAAAAATATGTTGACTTTTTAAGGGTAATTATATATAATTATAAGGCTTGATTTAAAACTCAATATATTTTTCGAGGTGTGGCTCAGTTTGGTAGCTTTGAGCTTGACCGCCGCCCGTGGCGGATGAAGGGAAAGCGAAAAGTCGCAGCAACAGGGAGAATGTGAGTGGCAACGAGCAGGCGACCTTTGTTGCAAGTGTGGCTGCGTAGCAGCGCTCTTTTTACTACTTTGTTTGTTTAATAGTTCTTTAAATTTAATATGTTATTTCGAGGTGTGGCTCAGTTTGGTAGAGCGCTGCGTTCGGGACGCA
>JAKSQC010000055.1 GCA_024404325.1 Clostridia bacterium | reverse complement strand
AAAACAAAATGAAACTCAACAAAAAAGGCTTTACAATCGTAGAACTCGTAATCGTTATTGCTGTTATCGCAATTCTTGCCGCAGTTCTCATCCCGACATTCTCAACAGTTATCGAGAATGCAAACCGTTCCACTGCTTTACAGGAAGCAAAGGTTGCTATGGAAGTTGTCAGTGACACAGAAGAAGCAAAAATTGAAGGCAAGTATTACATTGTCGGCGAAAAATACACATTTGTATATGATGCAGATGAAACAGGTATTGTAAACAAGAAGCCTACAAAGTATGCTGATGATAAAAAACAATCTGATATGATAACAGAGTACACTGGTAAAATTACCGCCTCTGAAGGCGTTGAGTATTATGCATTTGACAAAGCTACTGCTAAAAAACTTGCTGCTGCAGAGTTGAATTCGGATGGCACAATCAAGACCGCAGGTACAATTACAGATGCTAGTACCGTTACAGATAACAAAGATATAAGCAAAAAAGTTGTCGTCATTGGTAAACATATCAAAGGCGAAGACGAAACCGCAGTTGCTGAATAATTAAAGACATAATAATTCAATTACTTAAAAAGTCCCCGATTTTTCGGGGACTTTTTTACTTTGTTTTTCTAAAAATCAAATGGTAAAAAGTTCCGTAGGCACATATTCGCTAAAAACTAAAAACTGTAAACAAAAACCAAATATAACAATTGCTTTTTTATATACAGTATGATATAATAAACTGTATCAATTTTTGTTATAAAAAGTCTTTTTCAAGGAGGTATGTTTGTGACGGCTAATAAAAAAGGCGTATTGCTTGTCGAATTGTGTATTGCTATGGCTATTGTTGCCATTATTTGCACTATGACGCTTACCTTTACAATTCTTTTACGTCAACGCACCTTGCTTAACAGTGACCGTGATGATATGCTTAAATATGTTTCAAATGTTGAAACAGCAGTTAAAGAGTGGCTTGTTCATTATGATAACTGTGACTATTCCCTATCAACACAAAATTCCGATAAACAACTCGTTGCAATCAACACATCGGGTGTCAAATACATAATAGGACTTGAAGACGATGAAATAGTCGGTGATTATTATGACGAAAACATACCAAACAACACCAAATCTTACGAAACAACCGATGTTAAAAAATTGGTATTTAACATTTCTGACCCATCGACCTTTTCGGGAAAACGAGTAATTAAATGCACGGTATACTATGATGACCCCACAAGAAAAGCGGAAGAACATATCGACTTTTTGTTTACGACAAGAGCAAACTCTTCTATAATACGTAAATCCGAATAGTTTTATCTGTTTACGGAGGACTTAAAATGTTTAACAATATTAAAAATTTTTATAAAAGCATAAGTAAACGTGGCATAAGTTTAGTCGAGGCAATAGTTGCAATTGCAATTATTTCGGGCGTTACCGCCTCTGCCATTACCGTTACTATGTATTCAAACAGTGTATATAACGACAGTTTGGACCGTTTCAAGGCTCGTGTTGAAGCGGATAATGCACTTGCATCTTTTCAGTATTCCGAAAATAAGACGGAATTTAAAGACGCACTCAAGGCATCGGGATTTCAACTTAACGATAACGGCGATTATATTGCCGATGCATACTACTTTAACGATATAAAAGTTTCAAGGGCAAACAACAGTGTTGAATTCCGTGACCGCAACGAAAATACGATTATAACCGTTGCGGATTTTACCGATGCCGAAATTAAAGAATTTGAAAATCAATTTATCAGTGACCCCGTGCGTTATGAATTAAAAAGCGAAGTATTCAAGTCTTCAAAAAATAACGTAACAAAGATTATGGTCGACTATGAAACTGCATTCATCAGTTTTTATCAAGATGCATCGGTCGGTTGGAAATACTACCACGACGGCGATTTCTATAACAGTAAGGATATTGTAAGTTCATATCAGGCAGAGGCAAATGCCGCAGGTATGGAAGCAGGTAACGAATCAGGTACTATTGCCGAAAAAATTAAATATGACGAAGCATTTAATGACTATATAGCAACCGAGAGAAACAAACTTTTTAATACGCTTAAAGATTTCGGTTTTAGTGAAAACACACGCAGTTATACCGCTTATGGCTATACTGTTTCCCCATATCTTAAAACCATTTCATCTGTTAAGGACGAAACTAACCCAAACGTGCGTTATCTTGACTTTTGCGATGCCGATGATAATGTAATAATTTCCAAAAAATTTGATTTATCAAACGCCGAACAGAAAATTGCATATCTTGAATACATATACGATTTAAACTACGCAGGATATAAAGAATACAGTTCAAATTCATATCTGTATTCAACAAAATCCGATACAAGAAAACAGGAAATCGGATTATATTTCTATGATAACTGTGTAATTCAGTTTAACCAAAGCAAATCTACCATTACCGCAGGCGATTTGTATTATTATAAAAAAGGCAGTTATTCTTGGAATCCTAAACCGTCGGGAATTATAGAGTCATTGATGTACAGCACAACCATTAGCAGTAAAGATTATCCGGGTAAAGTCAGTGAACTTCAAAGCGATTCTTCCGATGATTCCGATAAAAAAATGGTTACTGCCAGTCTTAAAGATAACACCATATACTTTACAGAGGGCGGAACAAAATACTATTATCAGGGTAATTTAAGCGAACAATGGTCTATAAGTGAGCATAAGTTCAGCAGTGATGATGATTTTAACAATGCAATAAGTACCTTGATAAATTCAAATACACAGCCCTATAAAAATGACGGTATGACAGGCGAACTTAAAGAAAACAACCCGATAACCGTTACTATTGATTATCAAGATGATACCGTAACAACAAAAGATGATTTCAACCTTATTAACGTAGAAGATAAGGTTGATGAGCAAAAATTGGCAACGGTTGATATTGACGATTTTGATAACTATGTAGAAAAATTTACCATACCGCAACTAAACGGTTTTACGCAGTCACTTTCACAGTCAAGCCTTTCTTACGATACAAGTTTTACCGTACAGGAGGACGGCGAAACCGTTACTACAACTACCGACTATCAATGTGATACATATATGTATTTTTACGAAACAGGCAGTAGGACAAAAACACCGCATTTTTTGCCTGTTAAAACAAAAGAGGAAAAGTCCGGATACAGTTGGTCTGCTACAACTAAATATTACATTTATGCCGATAATAACGGCAGTATGGCGTATACAATTAAGGAAACAAAGTCAAGCAGAAATAACACCTACACTTACAGTTGGGCACAAGGCAGTACTAATTATCTGTCAACCCAAAGCAATTACAGCAACGCCCTTAAAAGTTCTGCATATACCGGCTGTAAATATACCGTAACGGTTGATATTGCAAAAACTCAAATATATTTAACTAAAAGTTCTACAAAATATTATTATACCAAAGACGGTGAATGGACAAAAACCGCTACAACTTTGGGAAACAACTTTGATAAAACTTTGGAAAAATTCAATAGTATGTATTCCCCGTCTGCACAGAAAAACGTCCATACACACAGTGAAACCCCAAAGATTGATAAGACATATACCTGTACTGCAAAGGTTACCGCAACCTATAAAGATAATGTCGGTACTATTGTCCAGAAGTTTTATGATGAGGCGGATAAGGAAATTACCGGTCATACGTCCTATTACAATGCACAGGGCAATAATCAAACAAGTCAATATAAGTTTACCGATGTAACGCAGTTTAATAATGCCATAACGGCTACCGCTAATAAACTTAATAAAAAGTTTGTTAAATCAAAGGAAGAATTTACCGCAATTGCAACTCACATCAATGCAGTATACGGTACTAACTCATTTGATTTTTACAACAACGATGCTTTGATTTATAAAGTAAAAATATCCGAAAGCGGTACTTTCAAAGACAGGCAACTTTCTTTTTACGATACCTTTGAGTATATATATAAAGATGATGTTGATTATACTTACGGTATAATCCGTTATTTGGGAAGAATTGAATTCAGAGATAAAACCGATACCGAGAAAAACAAAATTGTATTTTTGGACGATATAGGTACCGCAATAATTGAATTTCCGTATGATGATGACGCTCGTTACAATGAGGCAAAAAAACGCATTAGTGATACCGACTTCGCCGAGTTTTATACCCTGCATACAAATAACTGTTCGGTGCTTATGTTTGACCCGTCAACACCGATTACGGTTGATAATACCAATAAGGTTATTACCTATCAAAAGAAAAAAACCGCTTTGGAACAGATTGCAAGTGACGGTATTATAGGCGGTCTTATCGGACTTATTTCGGGTCGTCAAAAGTATACAACCTATTATTACTACGGCGGAACCGACTGGGGTACCGAAGAACTGAAAATCACAGATGATAAGCAGTGGAAAGAAGCACTTGAAGAAGCAAGTAAATTCTATGCTAAAATGGTTAATGTCAACGGCGATAATTTGACAATTTCATTTAAGTACGGAAGCAGTATTTATTATTACTCGGGTGCAGGCACAAAATGGCAGGCTACAAATGTTATATTTGACAGTACAACAGCATTACTGAATGCTCAAAAAGCACTCAAAGATGCCTACGGTTTAGCGTATAGCGAATATAGGGACTACTATGTTTATAATAATCCTCACTATTCTGCACACATCAAGTTTATTGTAAATAAAGATAAAAAGCCAAAAGAGTATTATATAACTTTGCTTGACGGTACAAGCCTTGAAACGGAAATTTTTAAAGAAACTTATTTAGATTCAAGTGAGTTTAACGAAATCCGTGATAATTACGAATCCACATTTATTGAAAACAACAATGAATACGTATGCTCTTACGGTAATTATACAGTTACAATTACTGCTTCGTTTAAAACACTTGTTTTCTCTGCAAAGGTAACTTCCAAAAGCGGTAAAGAAATATACTCGTTACACTACGAAAAGGGGTAAGAACTGAATGAGAGAAAAGTCTTTTACGCTTAAAAACCGCAGTGGTATTGCAATTGAAATGGCAATAGGTTATACCGTTGTAATTTTTGCACTCTGTGCCATTCTTACCACCGTTACCGTTTCCACAAGAATAAGAGACCGCAGAATGTCCGATAATTCGAGTGAGTATTTTATGCTCGACCAAGCAGGCGAATATTTTGTTAAAGCGGTAGAAAAAATGGGTGCAGGTAACGATTCCCTATCCGAAGCCTATTATAATGAAACGCTTGAAGAAGTAACTTCACAACAAACTAACGTAAAGAATATTTACGCCGATAATTTAAAAAATTATACCGATTTACTTACAAATTATAAAATTGATGTTTTCCAAAGGACTACCGATGACGGTAACAACCGTTTTACTATGAAGATTTGGGACAAAGCGGAATATGAAGGAGCGTCAGAGCCAACGGCTGTTACACCTAAGTTACTCGTTTCTGTTGAAAGAGTTGTACATAACCGCAACGTCGAATATAAAATAATCAACTGGTCTAATCAGGAAAATAAGCAGGTAAAGTATCTTGACGGCGACACTAAAATTGATAAATATTCACCGCATTGGGGTTGGCTTATTGCTTTATTGTTACTTATGCTTTCAGTCGTTATAATTTGTGTAATATGTTTGATTTAAGTTTTAAGGATATTTTAGCCCTTATCCCCTCTTTTGTATACAAAAGGCTTGCTCTTATACTTACGTTTCAGGTTGCAGGGCTAATTATAGGTGTGCTTTTGGCGGTTTTGGTTTTGGGTAACAATTGCCCTGTTTGCAATACCAAATACAAGTGGTATAAAAAAATACCTATACTGCCCTTTATATTCTTTTTTGCAAAATGTAAAAACTGCAAAACGAGAATGTCCGTTATTTATCTTTTATTTCCGATATTCACTTCCCTTTCTTGGGGACTTGCCGTTAGAATGTTTTGGAGTAAAAGCATTGTTTATACGGTTGCGGTACTGATTTTGGTTTCAATTTGCCTTTGTATATTTTTTAACGGAATTAAGGCTAAACCAAATGACAGGCGGTATCTTTTTGCTTTGATTTTACCCGCCGTTATCACCGCTTTTTTTGACGTTGACATTGAAGTGAGTTTATTATTTCACTTTTTGGCGTTATTTATGGCGTTTCTGCTTTTTCTCAACATTTCTCTTATATCGGGTAAAATCAAAAAAATTAACAAAGTAAATTTTTTCGACCCTATATTTGCGGGCAGTATCGGTTTTTCACTCGGTTGGGAAAAGTTTTTATTTTCACTTATTTGTACGGTAGTTTGCATAATCATAGCACTGCCGATAATAAAATTAAAAAAGTCTTGTAAATCTTTAAGTTACGGTATAACGCCGTTTTTATCAATTGGATATATAGTATCTTTGCTTTTCGGTACTGGCATTATTGAATACTGT
The DNA here is from genome assembly GCA_024404325.1 of Clostridia bacterium. GTDB lineage: Bacteria > Bacillota > Clostridia > Oscillospirales > Acutalibacteraceae > UBA737. The sequence goes on along the minus strand of JAKSQC010000055.1, from coordinate 293 downwards.
ATCGAACGTTTAATTTGAAGGGAAGAAACAATTTTATGGCAAAACCAAATAAATTTAATTTTTCAACAGTAATCACTATCGACCCTGAGGAGTCGCTTATTAAGTTTTTTTCTATGACAGCGGGTGACGAAAGTTCTTTAAGCATTGAAACAAAAAAATGCAAAACAAGACTGTTTGATAAAGAATTTTTTTACAGCTTTGGGGAGCTTGTAAACGATTATGCTTTACAGTATCCGTCTGCACAGGCGGCGGGGGTTACCATAGTTCTCCCCGACCGTTCGGTTGCTACCGAC
>JAKSQC010000054.1 GCA_024404325.1 Clostridia bacterium | reverse complement strand
ATCTTACTAACGGCGAAGTTTTCTAATTTTGTAACACATCATTGACAAACCAACACTCTGCTAATATTTTTTAATTTCTTCCGCCAATTTTAAAAATCCGTCTTCTTTTAAAAGTGCCAAACCGTTTGAAGCATCATCACCCAAAACGACTAATCTGTCACCTACTTTAATATCAAAATGTCTTCTTGCTCTTGCAGGAATTACTACCTGTCCTTTATCCCCAACTGTTGCTATACCGAAAATATACTTTCCCTTTGGCGGTATCGGAAGATTTAGAGTATCAGGGTTTACCAAATCGTCTATGGTTACGCCGAATGCATCGGCAAGAAGTTTACTGTTAAATAAATCGGGACTCGTTTCCCCGCTTTCCCACTTTGCAACAGCCTGACGCGAAACACCCACCTTTTCGGCTAACTGTTCCTGTGTCATTTTATTGATTTTTCTTAGTGCCGTCAAATTATCACCGAACATAAGATTTATCCTTTCTTTTTAATACCTAATACAAAGTAGCGTAAAAGCGGTATTCTTGAAATAATTTCATAAAGAACATAAGCACCTATAAATGCAGAAACGGCGGTTATTATGTATATTAGTATTGGCGGTAAATTTGTATACGAGGTAAGCATTAAGGCAACTGCCGACAATGGCAAGTAATGAAAAATATAAAGTCCCCAACTTTTATTTGACATAAAGTTACAAAACTTATTTGTATAGTCTAAATACCTCTTTGCCATTCCTAAAAAGCATAAAACACAACTCCAAAGATATGCAACGCTTAAAGGACTGTTTACAACGGGACTTACGGCATAATTCTTACCGAAATACACTTTAACTTCCGCTACACCTAAAATTACTGCACAAATCAAAAATACAAAACGGTATTTTGCAAGTCCTTCAATAACCTTTTCGTGTGAAAATACAAAATAACCGTATAGGAAACTAACACCGTATATGCCAAAACGGTAAACTGCAATTACGGGGGTATTAAGTATCTGTGCCGATGCCCACAAAGGTACTCCTAACAACACAAGTATTATTACGTTTGTCCTTTTGCATAATGCCAAAAGTTTGCCTTTTTCGACTTTTCTTATTAAACATAACAATAGTGAAAACAGCCAAAGCATCTGTATAAACCACAAAACACCCGTTCCCGAAACCGACATGATTAAATATAAAATAACCTTAGGCAGTTTTGGCATTCTCTCGAATGCACCGCCGATTTTCATATTAAAATATCCCTGTATCCACTGAAACACAAACAAACCCAAAGTGGACGGCACTAACAATTTACGGGTTCGTGTGCTTATAAACTTTTTTACACTTGTTTTATCAAGATAGTATTTTGCACACATTCCCGAAACAATAAAAAGAAGCACCATAAACCAAGGATATAAAATATACTGCAAAACGTCCTGATATTGCGTATTTTTAAACGCTCCGATAACACCGTCATTTGCAACACCGTTAAACATATAAAAAACGTGGTATATGACTACAGTTACAACCGTAATCCAACGTATATTATCTATATAATGTTTTCTCACAAGTTTACCACCTTTGTAAATTTTAATTGCACCGTAATTATAGCATAAAAATTCTGCCTGCTCAACCAAGCAGACAGAACATTTTTAAAAAATAATGTTATTTTTGGTTGCATTTACATCAGCGGTGAAAAAAGGTGAAGTATTGCTCTTTTAAGACGTCTGTACCACGGTTCTTTCTTCCACTGCTTTAGGGTAATCTCATTTGACTGCTCCAAAATGCTCTTAAAATCTTCCTTAATTGCCTTTACCGTTTCGCCGTTTGACATCCAAACTCCGCATTCAAAATGCATTATAAAACTTCTATAATCCATATTTACCGTTCCTACGGTTGCTACCCTATCGTCGGATATAAAAGTCTTTGAATGAATAAAACCCGGGGTATATTCGTAAATTCTGACACCTGCTTCTAATAGTTCAAGATAACTGTACTGTGTCACAGGGTGAACATACCACTTATCGGGTATATGAGGCGTTATAATCTTAACCTCTATGCCTGACTTCGCCGCTATTCTTAAAACGGTTATCATTGTACTGTCGATTATTAAATACGGCGTTGTGATATAAACGTATTTTTGTGCGGTATTAAGTATTTGCATATAAATACCCTCAGCAGGGTTTTTATCGGTGAGAGGTCCGTCACAGTAAGGCAAAACGTAACCGTCGGTTATTGCAGTTTCACTCGAAATATGTGATTTAATATCTATGACTTTCCCCGTTGTAAACTCCCACGTACTGCAAAACATAGCAAGAAAACTTTTTACCGCTTTTCCTTTTAAAATTATCGCATTATCAAGCCAATAACCGAAACGCTCAAACTCATTTATATATTCATCGGCAATATTAAGACCGCCCGTTACGGCTACCTTACCGTCTATCACTACGATTTTTCTATGGTCGCGGTTATTCATAAACAAATTCATAATAGGTCCGATTTTATTAAAGGCGGCAACCTCAATATTATCGTTTTGCAATTTTTTAATGAAACCTTTATGTTGACGGGTAATAGAGCCAAAATCATCGAACATTACCTTGACTTCTATTCCCTGTTTTGCTTTTTCTTTCAGTATTTCATAAACTTCGTCCCACATTTTGCCTTCGGCAATTATGAAAAACTGAATAAAAATATACTTTTGAGCCCTTTTAAGTTCTTCTGTAAATCTCGGAAAAAATTTTTCGCCCGGTGATAAATATTCAACCGACGTACCGTCATAAATCGGATATCCCGATTCGTGCGTTAAATAATCTGCCTGACGGGAATGCAAATAATCATCGTATTTAAGCCTTTTAACTACGTTTTCATCAAAATTCAGATATGGCAAATAATGTGATTCGCATTTAAACATTTTCTTCTTAATATGAGGCAATACTCTGCCGCCGCCCCAAAGCAAAAACAACGATACACCGAAAATCGGAAAAACAAGAATAAAAACTATCCACGCAATTTTAGATGCGGGGTTTCCGCGACGATTAACGATGTAAATTACCGTAATAATACCGATAACTTCCGAAAACGAGTATATTAAAACATAGTTCCTTGAAAGATTGTAAACAATTGCAAAAATCAAAAATATCTGCAAAAGCACAAGAACCGACGAAATAATAAGACGGGAATTTATTTTTATACCACGCTTATTTTTTACCCTTTGTTTCAATGCTCCCCCTCCTTTTGGCAACTGTTTCAATGTCTATATATTACCATATTTATTTGAAAAATGCAAACAAAAAAGGTCTGCAAAAATGCAGACCTCAAAAAATTAAATTCATGCGTTTTCTTCGGTTGTTTCCTCTGTTGATACCTCTTCGGCAGGTGTCTCCTCAACAGCAACTTCCTCTACGGGAGCTTCCTCAACGGGAGTTTCTTCTGCGGGAACTTCCTCATTTGAGACTTCTGTTTCTTCGGTTTCCTGCGGTTGCTCGGGGTCGAGCAAAGCACGGATTGAAAGGCTTACACGTTTCTTTTCCAAATCAATAGCTGTAATCTTAGCGTCAATTTCCTGACCTATTGAAAGTTCATCCTGCGGTTTAACAACGTGCTTATTGGCAATCTGCGAAATATGAATAAGACCGTCTATTCCGGGAATTATTCTTGCAAATGCACCGTAAGAAGTCATACTTACTATCTTTACGTTTACAACATCGTCAACACTGTAGTTGTTTTGGAAAATAGTCCAAGGGTTATCCTCTGCTTTTTTGTAACCTAAAGAAATTTTCTTTTTCTCTGTATCGAGTGCCTTAACGTAAACCTCTATCGTATCGCCGACAGATACTACCTCGGACGGATTTTTAATTCGTGTCCAAGAAAGTTCGGAAATGTGTACCATACCGTCCACACCGCCGATGTCAACAAACGCACCGTAAGATGTTAAAGACTTAACCGTACCCGTAAAGCGGTCGCCTACGGCTATATTAGACCAAATCTTTTCCTCAATTGCTTTACGCTCATCACGAAGTACACTCTTTATTGAGCCTACTGCCCTGCGTCCTCTGCCTATCTCAATTATACGGAATGAAACTTCCTTACCCTTAAGCTCGTCAATAGGGTCATTTCTTGATGCGGTTGCCTGAGAAGCAGGAATAAATACGCGGACGTTATTAGAATAAACAACAACTCCGCCCTTAATTACGTCCTTAACAACACCGCTTAAAACTTCTCCCGTTTCCTTGGCAGATACTATATTATCCCAACCGGCAATAGCATCGTAACGACGTTTTGAAAGCATTGCGGTTCCTTCCTGATCGTTAATCTTCATAATGATAAGATTGAGCGTATCACCAACCTTAACCTCGTCCTCCAGCTTCAAATCGGGGTCGAGTGAAAACTCGTCTGCAGTTATGTAGCCTGCAAGACCTCTGCCGATATCCACCTGCACCTCAGATGAATTAACGGCAAGAACCGTACCGCAGACCTTCTGATCTCCCGTAAGGCTGTTGAGCGAAGCCTCAAATGCTTCCTCATCCGTCATTTCTTCAAAACTTTTTTGAACAGTTTCATTTCCCTCCGTCTGTTCGTCCACCGGTTGTAAAATTTCCGACATGGTTTTAATAACCTCCTTTATTATACCCGCCGGCGTAGATGCACCGGCGACAACTCCAACTGATACGCATCCATAAAACCAATCTGCATTTAATTCATCAGCCGTTTCAATAAGATGTGTATTTTTGCAAAGTGAAAAACAAACGTCAAATAACTTCGACGTATTAGAACTGTGACGTCCGCCGATAACTATCATTGTATCGTTTTCGGCAGACAAGCTCTGTGCCTCGCTTTGACGCATTGAAGTCGCATTACATATTGTATCAAATATTTTCGCATTTGTACATACTTTTTTTAAAAATTCTTGTGCAAAAGTCCATTTTTTTGCATTAAAAGTGGTTTGTGAGACTACACAAACGGGAATTTCTTTAAATTCGGGGTGATTTTTGAAGATATTTTCGAGTTCTTCCACAGAAGAAAAGACATAAGAACTGCCTACACAGTGTCCCCTGATACCCAAAACTTCCTGATGTTTTTCATCGCCCGCTATTAAAATTACGTCACCGTCGGCACTTCCTTCTGCCACGATTTTATGAATTTTGGCGACAAACGGACAGGTAGCGTCTGCCACAGACTTTGCACACTGTAAAGCAGTATCAAATGTTTCCTTTGATACTCCGTGCGAACGGATAACCAAAGTTTCGTCACTCTTTACTTTGCTTACGTCCTCTACTATTCTTACTCCCCGTAAGCTTAGTTGCTCTACCATTTGGGGGTTGTGAATAATAGGTCCTAACGTACAAACCTTTTTCCCCTCGTCAAGCAGGTCATATACCATTTGTACTGCTCTGTTTACTCCAAAACAAAACCCTGCCGTCTTTGCAAGTGTAATCTTCACTTGATACCCTCTTTTACAATTTTTAACAGCAGTTCAAGTGACTGCTCAACATTAAGCTTAGTCGTATCTGCCAATACAGAATCATCAGCAGGTTTAAGCGGTGCTATATCCCTGTGAGAATCGTTATAATCTCGCTTTTCAATATCGTCATAAACCGACTTATAGTCGGTTTCAATACCCTTTTCGCAAAGTTCTTTATACCTGCGGTCGGCACGTGCCTTTACCGATGCGGTAAGAAAAATTTTAACCGTGGCATTAGGCAGTACCACAGTTCCTATATCCCTGCCGTCCATAACAACGTTATTTCCCCTTGCAAGTTTACGTTGCATTTCAAGTAAGAATGCCCTTACAGGAGGTTTTGCAGAAACGGCTGATGCCATCATTGAAGCATTTGGAGTGCGTATATCCTCCGATACATCAACTTTGTCAAGAAATACCCTTTGTTCACCGTTTATATACTTAATCTCAATATCTGTCTTTGAAAGTATTTCCTCAATATCACAGTTAAGTTCGGTATCATATCCTAAATTTATAAATTTAAGTCCTACGGTACGGTATAATGCCCCCGTATCAACGTATATGTAACCCAACTTTTCGGCAACACGCCTTGAAAGTGTACTTTTCCCCGCACCCGCAGGTCCGTCTATCGCAACAGAAATCATATTTTATTCGTTCCTCTCTTTTATTTTAAGTCCCGCACTCTCTCCCGCAAGAAAGCCTGTTGAAAATGCTATTTGCAAATTAAATCCGCCGGTATACGCATCAACGTCAATTATTTCGCCTGCAAAATAAAGTCCGCAGGTTAGTTTTGACTGCATAGTTTTAGGGTCAATTTCTTTAACGGAAATACCTCCGCTTGTAATTATCGCTTCCTCAATAGGTCTAAAACCCGTAATATTAAGTTTGAAATGTTTTATACTTTGGGTTAAGTTTCTTCTCTGTTCCTTACTTATTTGATTGACCTTAACATCAGCAGGTATTTTGCTCATTGAAACTATTACAGGTATTATACTTTTCGGCAAAAGTTTATCAAGTGAGTTTGAAAAGTCGCGGTTAAGTTCACCTGAAAAATCGCGTAAAATACGTTTGTCGAGTTGTTCTTCACTCAAAGCGGGTTTTAGGTCGATTTCAGCATAATAACTTTTTTTATCCATATACCGCATATGCGACGATGCACTGAGTGTAAGCGGACCTGATATTCCAAAATGCGTAAACAGCATTTCTCCGAGTTCGGAAAATATCGGTTTTTTCTTACCGTCTTCAAACACACTAAGCGTTACGTTTTTGAGCGACAGTCCCGACAGTTTTGAGCAAAAGCCCTCGTGGCAAACAAGGGG
>JAKSQC010000053.1 GCA_024404325.1 Clostridia bacterium | reverse complement strand
ATTTATATTCTCTGTATCATTAATCGGCTCAATTTCTGTTTGTTCGGTTTCAGTTTCATCAAAATATGTACTTACAACTTTTCTTTGTTTTGAACTAAGGCTTTCTTTTTTCTTTTCCCGCTTTTCGGGTATGTCGTCAACAGGTATATCCACGTTAAAGCCCTTTATTACCTTTAATTCTCCCTTTTTAAGATTTTGTGCCTGTTCTTCCCTTTCGGCTCCCCGCTGATACGCACTCTCCGCCTGTGCAGATACCGCCTTTACGGGTTTTGCCACCGTTTTAAACAGGGATATAAGTGTAGTTCCCGTAATAATCATTAAAAATACGAACATTAAAAGTATTATTGTGATAACGGCACCCGTTTTTCCAAAGCCCTCATATAGCGGATAACCTATTAAAGCACCGAAAAAGCCACCGCTTTTAAGTTTAATTCCCGTTATGTAGGCATTTGTAAGATGTCCCCAAAAGGCAAATTTCTCGTTATGTGCGGAAAATATATCCACACAACCGCCTATAAGTAATATAAAAATTTCACACTCAATTATTTTTGCCGTCATAGTCCCCGACAATTTGTCCATAGCAAGTACTATAGCAACAAAACCTAAAAGGAATGGGTAAAAATAAGCAGTTACGCCGAATATTCCGAACATAAAGTTATGTATAGCAGTCCAAACATTTTGTCCCTTTATAAAGACCACACACATAAGAAATATTGCTACCGCAAACCATATAACCGAATACAGTTGTCCCAAAGAATTAGCCTTTGCAGATTGCTTTGTAGTTGTTTTTCTTTTCTTTCCCGCCATTTTTTGCACTCCATACCGTTCTGCCGAATTTTAACAATTCGGCAGAACGCAATAATTTTAATTTAACTTTCTATCATATTATAAAGGCAGTTTATTACGTCACTAAGTGAGCCTAAACTGTCAATAAGTCCCTCGCTTACCGCCTTTTCACCCGTAAGCACCGAGCCTACGTCGGTCACCATTTCTCCCGTATTCATCATAAGTTCTGTAAATCTATCAGATGTAACAGAGGAATTTCTTACCACAAAATCGGTAATTCTTTCCTGCATACGCTGAAAATGGTTCATCATCTGCGGAACACCTATTACAAGACCGTTCATTCTTACAGGGTGTATTGTCATAGTAGCAGACGGTGCTATAAACGAATGTTTCGCCGCTACCGCCAGCGGTACACCGATAGAATGTCCCCCGCCTAAAACAAATGTGACCGTCGGCTTTTTCATTCCCGATATGAGTTCCGCTATCGCAAGACCTGCCTCCACGTCACCGCCTACCGTATTGAGTATTACTAAAAGTCCCTCAATTTCACGGCTTTCCTCTATTGCTACAAGTTGGGGTATCACGTGCTCGTATTTTGTGGTTTTGCTCTGCTCGGGCAGTACGTTATGACCTTCTATTTCCCCTATTATTGTAAGACAGTAGATATTATGCTTACCGTCAAAACTTGTGACCGCACCCATTTCCTTTATTTGTTTTAAATCTTCGGTTTGGTCGCAATTTTTATTTTCATCATTATTGTTTTCGTTCATTACATTCCCTCCAAATAGTATTATTTCAAGGAATGTCAAACGAATTCATTTTTATTATACTATTTTTCTTTTCTTTTTTCAAGTACCGCAAATTTTTATCTTAAAATTATTGATTTAATATACAGATATATGGTATAATTATGTAGATTTTGATTTTTTTGTTAAGGAGAGACAAATTTGAAGATAACCGATATATTAGATAATAAAAAACTTTCGCTTTCTTTTGAGGTTTTTCCGCCTAAAAGCGACACTGCTTTTGACAGTGTTAAAAATGCAACCGAAGAAATAGCAAAACTCTCTCCGTCATTTATGAGTGTTACATACGGTGCAGGCGGAGGAACAAGTGCATACACTTTAAAAATTGCCGAAAATATTGATAAAAAGTACGGTGTGCCGACAGTTGCACACCTTACCTGCGTATCTTCAACCAAAGAAACGGTACGTTCTAAAATAGAAGAAATAAAGGCATCGGGCATACAGAACATTATGGCTCTGCGTGGCGACCTTACACCCGAACTTGAAAAAACAGACCGTACCAAATGGGCATATAAAAACGCCATAGACCTAATTTACGATATAAAATCAATTGATGATAATTTTTGTATAGGCGGTGCGTGCTATCCTGAAATACACCCCGAAAGCGAAAATCAAACCGAAGATATCAGACATTTAAAGGAAAAAGTGGACGCGGGTTGTTCTTTCCTTACAACACAAATGTTTTTCGATAACAATCTGCTTTACAACTTTCTTTACAAGATAAGGCAGGCAGGAATAACAGTACCCGTAATACCCGGTATTATGCCGATTACAAATGCCAATCAGGTTGACAGGGCTGTTAAACTTTCATCTTCTTTTGTGCCACAGCGTTTTAAAAGTTTAGTTGATAAATTCGGTCACAGTCCTGAGGCTATGAAACAGGCGGGTATAGCCTACGCTACCGACCAAATAATAGATTTATTTGCAAACGGCATTACCAATGTTCACATATACACAATGAATAAACCCGAAGTTGCCGAGGCAATTAAAAATAATCTATCCGATATTTTAGGAAAACTATGATAAACACAATAAAAGTAAAAACATATAAAAGTAGCCCTGTAAATGTAAAAGAATTACTGCGTTACGCAGGTGCTAAAAATGCTGATAATGAGATTTTGCAGGTAGTAGACAAATGTCTTAACGAGGCATTAAACTGTCTTTCCTACAAGGTTTGTTACGGTGAATTTCCGATTTTAAAGAATGAAAATTATTTAGATTTAGGGTTTTTAAAGACAACGTCAAAAGACCTTAAAAAAAATCTAAACGGCTGTGAGAGTGTGATTTTATTTGCCGCAACCGTAGGTACGGGTATTGACAGGCTCATTTCAAAATACAGCCGTATTTCGCCTTTAAGGGCACTTATCTTTCAGGCACTCGGTGCAGAAAGAATAGAAAATTTATGTGATAGGTTTAACAATGACATAACAAATGAAAAATTAAATGAAAATAAATTTACAAGACCGAGATACAGTGCAGGTTACGGCGATTTTCCCCTTGAAATGCAAAAGGATATTTTAGATGTCCTTGACAGTTCCAAAAAAATAGGCGTAGTGCTTAATGAAAGTTTAACAATGTCACCGTCAAAATCTGTAACCGCAATTATCGGTGTAGGAAGTGTAGAAAATGGAAATTAAAGATTATATAAAAAATAACATTCTGTACCTTGACGGCGGTATGGGAACTATACTTCAATCGTACGGTTTAGAACTCGGCGAACTGCCCGAAATTTGGAATATAAAAAAAGCAGATGTAATAACTAATATACACCGCGAATACTTCGACGCAGGCAGTAATGTGGTAAACACAAATACTTTCGGTGCAAACACGCTTAAATTTTCCGAAACGGAACTTGAAAATATAATAAAGTCTGCAATAGAAAATGCAAAGACGGCAAGGGATACAAGTGTAGGAAAACAGCACAAGTGGATAGCACTTGATATAGGCCCTACGGGTAAAATGTTAAAACCGCTCGGTGACTTAGACTTTGAAGATGCGGTAAACATATTTACAAAAACGGTTAAATTAGGCGTTAAATACGGTGCTGACTTAATATTTATCGAAACTATGAACGACAGTTACGAAACCAAAGCGGCAGTACTTGCAGCAAAGGAAAACAGTAATCTTCCCGTTTTTGTATCAAACGCATACGGTGAAGACGGCAAACTTATGACAGGTGCTGACGCACTTTCTATGGTAACGCTGTTGGAGGGACTCGGTGCGGATGCCATAGGCGTAAACTGTTCATTAGGTCCTAAGGCTTTAAGCCCCGTTGTGGAAGATTATTTAAGGTATTCGTCTGTTCCTGTAATATTAAAGCCTAATGCGGGACTTCCCGTATCAAAAGACGGTAAAACCGTATTTGATATACTGCCTGATGAATTTTTAAATGAAGTTAAACCTCTTATTGAAAAGGGCGTGCGTATTGTAGGCGGTTGTTGCGGAACAACGCCTGAGTATATAAAGAAAATAACCGAAAACACGGGTAATATAAACATAACTGAAATTACAAACAAAAACATAACCGCTGTTTGCTCTTATACACATTCGGTAGTTTTCGGAGAAAAACCCGTCTTAATCGGTGAGCGAATAAACCCGACGGGCAAAAAACGTCTAAAACAGGCTCTCATTGAAAACGATTTGGACTACATTTTAAAAGAGGGTATCGAACAGCAGGAAAAGGGTGCTGATATTTTAGACGTAAATGTAGGTCTGCCTGAAATAGACGAAAAGAATATGCTTAAAACCGTTGTATGCGAACTGCAATCTGTAACCGACCTGCCGTTACAGATAGATACATCGAATATATCCGCTATGGAAACTGCACTAAGGCGTTATAACGGTAAGGCACTTATAAACTCGGTAAACGGCAAAAAAGAGAGTATGTCGGCGGTATTCCCGCTTGCAAAAAAATACGGTGGTCTTATAGTTGCCCTTACATTAGACGAAAACGGCATACCTCAAACGGCAGACGAAAGATTAAATATTGCAAAGAATATTTTAACAGAAGCCGAAAAATACGGTATTGATAAAAAAAATATTATATTTGACCCGCTTGCTCTTACTATAAGTACAGATACATCGGCAGCAAAAGTAACGCTTGATACGGTTGAACTTATAAAAAGAGAACTTGGCTGTAATACAATACTTGGCGTTTCCAATGTATCATTCGGTCTGCCAAACAGAGATTTTATAAACGGTGCTTTCTTTACCTGTGCTTTAACAAAGGGGCTATCCTCTGCAATTATGAACCCCCGCTCGTTTGAAATGATGAAAGCATATAAAACTTTCTGTGCTTTAAACGGTCTTGACGGTAACTGCGAAGAATATATATCGTTTGCAAAAGATATAACCGAAACCTCTGTTAATACTACGGCTACAACCACCGACACACAAAATTGTTCGGGACTTTCAGGTGCAATTTTAAAAGGTCTTAAAGAACAAGCCGTCACCCAAACAGCCCAACTTTTAAAGCAAAAAGACGCACTCGATATTATAAATAACGAAATTATACCGGCACTTGATAAAGTCGGTACAGATTTTGAAAAAAAGATTGTATATCTTCCCCAATTACTTATGAGTGCAGAAGCGGCAAAGTCTGCTTTTGAAACAATAAAAAACTCCGTTAAAAGTGAAAGTGACGGTAATAAGTGTAATTTTATTCTTGCAACCGTTAAGGGAGATATTCACGATATCGGTAAGAATATAGTAAAACTGCTTTTGCAAAACTACGGCTTTAATGTAATAGACCTCGGCAAAGACGTTCCCGCTCAAACGATTGTTGACAAAACGGTTGAACTAAAAGCACCCTTTGTAGGACTGAGTGCTTTAATGACAACCACCGTAAAATCTATGGAAGAAACAATAAAACTGCTACGCAAATCTGCACCTTGGTGCAAGATAATAGTAGGCGGTGCGGTGTTAAATCAGGAATACGCAGACGCAATCGGTGCAGACAAATACGCAAAGGACGCTATGGAAACAGTACGTTATGCTGAGCAATATAATGTTACCTAAACTATTGACGAAATGGCATATACAGTATATAATATACTAAGATTATAAGTTTTAATTGCCATAAAAAAGAAGGAATATTGTTGATAAAAAAAATCGTTCAAAACAAAATAATCAGCGATATCAGCAACAATAAAGTTTTCTCTATCGTTACATATACCGTTTTATTTACGGTTTCTTTAGTTATGACCGTTTTAAATATAATCACATCTAAAGGCTTTTTAACGGTCGCTACGGGTGTGTTTGCATTATTGTGTGCTGTAAATGTTCTGCTCGCACTGAAAGACGGCATAACAACATCTATTGCTAAATTTTTATTTGCCGTTGAGGTACTGTGTTTATTTACATTTTTCCTTGTATCGGGTAACCCCGACGGCTTCAGTGCCATTTGGATATGTATGCTTCCGTCAATCGGAATGACCTTTTTTAATAGAAGACGCGGTACTTTACTTTGTATCGCAATGCTTTTTATCCTGATTTTTTTCCTTTGGTTACCATACGGTCAAACCTTACTTATGTATGACTACACGTCTACATTTAAGATGCGTTTTCCCGTTTTATTTGTCGCATTCCACATATTGGCTTTTTTCCTTGAAACATTGCGTCATAACGCATACGAAGAAACAAAGCGTATACAAGAACATTATAAAGAATTATCTATCAGAGACCAATTAACACGGGTTTTTAACCGTCAGGGAATGTACTCGGCACTCGAAAAAGACGAACGCTATATCGGTGTAAAAAATATGGGTGTTGCCATATTCGATATAGACAACTTTAAGAGTATTAACGATAAATACGGTCATAATGCCGGAGATATCGTTTTAGTTAAATTTGCGGAAATACTTAAACTTAATTTAAATGCAATAATTTGCCGTTGGGGTGGCGAAGAATTTGTTGTGGTTTTTTGCAGTGACACTATTAAACAGTCAGACTTTAATAATGTCATAAAAAGTTTTGAAAATCACGAATTTATTTCCGGAGAAAACAGATTTAATGTTACGGCAAGTGTCGGTGTTTACACCGAATCAGGGTTTGATATAAGCAAAATAGAAAATCTTGTATCCAACGCCGACGAAGCGTTATACCACGCCAAAAACACGGGTAAAAATAAGGTTGTTTATTACAGTGATTTAAATAAAAAGTCATAAATTTCACTGTAATTTATGATAAAATCGGGCAAACCGTTCGAAAGTTCGGGACGCAAAGCCAAGGTG
>JAKSQC010000052.1 GCA_024404325.1 Clostridia bacterium | reverse complement strand
CAAAATCCGTTGGTGGCGACATCGTGTGGGTTCGAGTCCCACCACCGGCACCAAAGCAAAAATCCTGTCGTGATAAACGGCAGGATTTTTGCTTTGTATTATTCGTTATTCATTCTTAAGTTTTCAGTATTCATTAAATCTGCCGTGATAGGTTTTCTAAATGAATAATGAATACTGAAAATTTAAAAAATAACAATTAAAGTGTCGGCTTTGCCGACGTGTCAACGAGCGTAAGCGAGTACCTTATCAATTTTAAGTTTCATTTTTTATAAATGCGTGATTATGTAACGGAAACAGTCCACAGCGGGGGCAAGCGTATTTACGTCAATGTTCTCATCCACCGCATGAATACTACCTCTTTGTGCTTTTGATATGAGAAACGGGTTTATTTTTATGCACTGGTCACAGTATTTGGCAAAAATTCCGGAATCTGTGGCAGCGTTTGCGATATAGGGTACAACGTCATCAACCGTGTCATACGCATTTAAAATTGCCTCTTTCATAAGACGGAATGCTTCTCCTCTGTAATCGGTGACTTTGCTTACGCGGTCAGAGAGTTTGTATTCCATTTCAATATTATACTTTTTGCATATTTTCTCAAGAGCCTTTATACAGGCTTCGGGAGGCTGGTGAGGTGCCGAACGGAGATTTCCGATAACCCATGCTTCGCTCGGAAGTACATTTACAGCGGGGGAAGCACCTGACATCGTAAATGCAAGCGTGCTTTTAACATATATTCCCGCAATCGGAGAAAGTTTCGGCAATAACTTTTTTATAATCGGAGCAAAAAACCTTGGGTGAGAAAAAATAAACTTATGCTTTTTCATAAACGGACCAAAGCAACGCAACATCTGTTCGGCGGTGTCAGAAATACAAGGCGGGAACGGGTCGTGCTTTTCTATATCAAGTATAAGTTTTGAAATACGTACAAGTGGCGAATTTTTTCTCGGCATTGAGGCATGACCGCCTGCGTCCCTTGCAATGAATTTAATGGCAGTGGGTATCTTTTCACCGACAGCAGTCATGGCAAATATACCGTCAGTGCAACCGATAGAGTCAGGCAGAATAAAACCGCCCTCGTCGTATATCATACCAAGCTCTATACCACGCTCATGCAGTGCATTTGAGATATCATGTGCACCGAAGCCCGAACTTTCCTCGTTTCTTGTAGATACAAAATAGATATCACGGTCGGGAATAAAACCCTCGGCAACAAGTTCGTCGGCGGCCTGAAGAACACCCCACAGACCGCATTTGGTGTCAAGTGTGCCTCGTCCCCATAACTTTCCGTCCGCCACCTCACCGCTAAACGGCGGGTGCGACCACTTTGAAGGGTCTGCCGGAATAACATCATGATGATACATAAACATAGCAGGCTTTTTGCCTGAATTTTTACCGTTCCATTTTAAAAGTATGCTACCGCTGAAATCTTCATACTCACAGATAGGAACTATATGCGGAAAAACCTCATCTAAAAGACGCCGAAATTCATAAAAACGGTCAAGGTCTGTCGAATAGGGTGCGACAGTAGTTGTATCCGCCTGTATAATACGGGCAAAGGAAGCAATATATTTTTCAGTTCGGTTATCTGAATTTGACATATCTAACCTCCGTATTTGTATTTTGAAACAAGGAAACAGTAATCTTGTCCCCCTGCGGGTTATTGTTTTGGATAAACTACTATAATTTTACCATATTCATCCAATATTTTCAACATCTTTCAATTCCCAAAAATATCTCCTTTTTGACGGTGGGAAGTTTTCGAGTTTGCCGTATTCGGGGTCAAAAAAAGTACCCTTAAAGTACAGTGACCAATGCCAGCAGTGCGGTGTTTCCAAACTAAGCAGTGCTATTTGTGGCAGGTCACTTTTTTTATCAGCCTGTAATCTTTGTCGCGAAATGCTGATATTAAGTGCTTTAAGGGCATTTTTCATATCATTTAAGGTTGTTTCTTTTTTTGTACCGACTAAATTAAATATATCTTCGATATCGGTGTCTGATACCATAGCAAGTACCGCCTGTCCGCAGGCGAGGGGATTAGGCTCAAAAATGTGTTTTGGTTTATTGCTTATTGGCATAAAAAACACTTCCTTTAACTTTTTAGATTTTATCATAAAAGTTAATTTTCTTCAAGTGTTTTGCCTTGCTGTAACTTATTTGACAAGTGTTCCGCCGTCTGTACGGAGAAGTATATAAATATGCTCAATATCAAGAGTTTGGACGTTTGTATATATTAAAATTTCTTTTTCGTCGGCTGTCTTGCATAAAAATTCGTAACACCTTACTTCACCGCCACCGTCGGTAGGTATAAGTGCTACCGATATTGTTTCTACGGACAAATCGGTACTTATAGTTTCGGTTGCCTGTTCGGGTGTGTAGGTGGGTGTTTCAAAGGCACGTTCAGTATGATTTGTTAAATAACCGCTTGACTCATAAAACATTATTTCTCCCGTGTCAAGTGCCACGCCCACTTTTATAAGGTCGGTATAGCATATAGTCTGACCGTCAAGGTATGCAAAGTTTATTACACATACACCCTCGTCACTGTAATAATAGGTGTCTGTCATACCTTTAAAACCGTTGTCATTCATAAATCTTTTCGCCTTTTCAAGTGACTGTTCATATGACAGTACGGTTTCACCCACACTGCGGTTTTTACGCATATAAACTAAATATCCGCCGTTCTTACTTACTGTTACGGTAACGTCATCATTTATAAAACGGTAGCAGTCTATTTTTCCGCTTTGCACTCCGTCATACTTTAATTTGCTTTTTTTAGATAACAGTGACTGTGCAATACTGCGTGCTTCATCTTTGCTTACGGTTTTGGCATTTGCCGTCATAAGCGGTTCTTTGTTTAAAATATGGTCGGAATACGGGCCGTCGTAAATAAGTGTAGGATAGTCGGACAGGTCTTGTTCAAGCGTATTAAGCGACTGTGCCAAAGGACTGTCTTTAACGATACCGTCTATACGGCTTTGCAATTCACTTGCCCAATATTCGTTATTGTTAAAGGTAAGTTGTGAATCACTTATTGCCTGTGATACCGTACGTGCGGTATCGCCTAATTTTATAAGATTTTGCTTTTGTTCGGCTGTAATACTTTCTCCTGAAATCATCTTTTTTGAAACAGAGAGTGCATAATTGCCTACCTGAGATAAAAATTTATAAACGGTGTTAAGACCGTCTTCACCTGTCGGCAGAGCAGAAAGTGCCTCTTTTGCAAGTTCCGCTTCACTGTAAAGTTCCGCCGAATATGAACTTATCTGCCGTGCGGTATTTACATATGCGGTTTTTTCGAGTATAAGTGAAATATTATTAAGGCTTGAATTAAGTTTACTAAGTGAAGATGAGTACTCATTTTCTATCTGCAACAGGTATTTCCTGCTTTTTGACATTTCTTTTATCCACAGTCCGCCAACCGCCAATATAACAGCTGATAGTAAAGATATAATTCGTATTACCGTTCTTTTTTTCATTATGACACATCCTTTCTTGCTATTTTTTCCAAAAATACTCATTTTAAACGGCTGAAATTAACTTTTTTATCTTGATTTTTTCCGTACGGTATGGTATCATAAATTGATTTAATATTGTGTTAAAGAGGGAAGAATAAGATGTACGAAAGTATTTCTCCTAATCTTAACTTTGTTGAGCAGGAAAAAAAGATTAAAGAATTTTGGGAAGAAAAAAAGATATTTGAAAAAAGTATTGATATGCGTGCAAAAGGGGAGCCTTATGTATTTTATGACGGTCCTCCTACGGCAAACGGTAAACCGCATATCGGTCACGTTTTAACGCGTGTCATAAAAGATATGATTCCCCGTTACCGTACTATGAAAGGCTATATGGTACCGAGAAAAGCAGGTTGGGATACCCATGGGCTTCCTGTTGAACTTGAGGTTGAAAAAATGCTCGGTCTTGACGGTAAGGAGCAGATAGAGGAGTACGGTTTAGAGCCGTTTATAGACCATTGTAAGGAAAGCGTATGGAAATACAAGGGTATGTGGGAAGACTTCTCAAAGACTGTCGGTTTTTGGGCTGATATGGATAACCCTTATGTTACGTATGATAATAATTTTATTGAGTCGGAATGGTGGGCGTTAAAGCAGATTTTTGAAAAGGGACTGCTTTATAAAGGCTTTAAAATAGTGCCTTACTGTCCCCGTTGCGGAACTCCGCTTTCTTCTCACGAAGTAGCACAGGGCTATAAAAACGTAAAAGAACGCAGTGCTGTAGTACGCTTTAAGGTTACTGGTGAAGATGCGTATTTCCTTGCTTGGACTACTACTCCGTGGACACTTCCGTCAAACGTAGCACTCTGCGTTAATCCTGATGATACCTATTGCAAGGTAAAAGCGGCAGACGGTTATACCTATTATCTTGCAGAGGCTCTGCTTGATAAAACACTCGGTAAATTTGCAACTGATGATACACCGGCATTTGAAGTATTAGAGACATACAAGGGCAGTGAACTTGAATATAAAGAGTATGAGCCTTTGTTTGATTTTGTAAAACCCGTATGCGAGAAACAGCATAAAAAGGCACATTATATTACGTGTGACAGTTATGTTACTATGTCTGACGGTACGGGCATAGTACACATTGCTCCTGCTTTTGGCGAGGACGACTCAAAGGTGGGCAGAAACTATGATTTACCGTTCGTTCAGTTTGTAAACGGTAAGGGTGAACTTACAGAAGAAACACCTTATGCAGGTAAATTTGTAAAGGATGCAGACCCGATTGTTTTAAAGGACCTTGATAAAAATGGACTTTTGTTTGACGCACCGAAGTTTGAGCATGATTATCCGTTCTGTTGGCGTTGTGATACACCGCTTATTTACTATGCGAGGGAATCTTGGTTTATTAAGATGACCGACGTTAAAGATGACCTTATTAAAAATAATGATACTATAAATTGGATACCCGAAAGTATCGGTAAGGGAAGATTCGGCGATTGGCTTAAGAACGTACAAGATTGGGGTATATCGCGTAACAGATATTGGGGTACACCGCTTAATATTTGGCAGTGCGAGTGCGGTCATTTGCATTCTATAGGCAGTATAGATGAGTTAAAGGAAATGTCGGATAACTGTCCTGACGATATAGAACTGCACCGTCCGTATATTGATGCTGTTACAATAAAATGTCCGCATTGCGGAAAGGAAATGCACCGTGTCCCTGAAGTTATCGACTGTTGGTTTGATTCGGGTTCAATGCCCTTTGCGCAACACCACTATCCGTTTGAAAATAAGGAACTTTTTGAATCACAGTTCCCTGCGGACTTTATTTCGGAGGCAGTTGACCAAACGAGAGGTTGGTTCTATTCACTTCTTGCAATTTCAACCCTTATTTTTAATAAAGCACCGTATAAAAACGTAATAGTATTAGGTCACGTTCAGGATGAAAACGGGCAGAAGATGTCAAAGTCTAAGGGTAACGCGGTAGACCCGTTTGATGCACTCGAAAGTTACGGTGCAGATGCCATTCGTTGGTATTTCTATACAAATTCCGCACCTTGGCTTCCAAACCGTTTCCACGGCAGGGCGGTAACCGAGGGACAGAGAAAGTTTATGGGTACTCTCTGGAATACCTATGCGTTCTATGTTCTTTATGCAAATATTGATAACTTTGACCCTACAAAATATACACTCGATTTAAGCAAACTTACCGTTATGGATAAATGGTTGCTGTCAAAACTTAATTCTATGGTAAAGAGTGTTGACGAAAATCTTGCAGACTACCGTATACCTGAAGCAGCCCATGCACTTGATGAGTTTGTTGACGAGATGAGTAACTGGTATGTCCGCAGAGGTCGTGAGAGGTATTGGGTACAAGATTTGACAGACGATAAAATCACCGCTTATATGACGCTTTATACCGCTCTTGTTACAACTGCCAAAACAGCCGCACCGATGATACCGTTTATGAGTGAGAGTATCTATCAAAATCTTGTAATAAGTGTTGATAAAAACGCACCGATAAGCGTACATCTTTGCGATTTCCCGAAAGCAGACGAAACACTTATTGATAAGGACCTTGAAGAAAAGATGGAGAGTCTTTTAAAAATAGTAGTTTTGGGACGCTCGGCAAGAAACGGCTCGGCACTTAAAAACCGTCAACCGCTTAATACTATGTATGTTAAGTTTGACGGCAGTCTTGATAAGTACTTTACCGATATTATTAAGGAAGAACTTAATATTAAAAACGTATCTTTCACCGATGAGGTTGATGGATTTGTAACCTACGGTTTCAAACCGCAACTTAAGACGGTAGGTCCAAAATACGGCAAGCAATTAAATGACATAAGAAATGCACTTTTACAGCTTGACGGAAGTAAGGCAAAGAAAGAACTTGATGCAAACGGCGAATTAGTGTTAGACCTTGCGTCGGGTACGGTTACGCTTACCGCAGATGACCTGCTTATAGAGGCAATGCAAAAAGAGGGCTTTTATACCGTAAGCGATAGGGGAGTAACCGTTGCGATTGATACAACTCTTACAAAAGAACTTATAGAAGAAGGTTTTGTAAGGGAGCTTATCAGTAAGATACAGACTATGCGTAAAGAAGCGGGCTTTAACGTTATGGACCATATAAACGTAACGGTAGAGGGTAGCGAAAAGGTAGTAGGTATTGCACTTGATAAAGTATCAAGTATAGTCGGCGACACACTTGCAGACTCACTAAAGGCTCAAAAAGCAACGGGTTTTATAAAAGAGTGGGATATAAACGGTGAGAATGTAGTAATCGGTGTCGAGAAAGTCTAATAGGGAAAGGTGAAATATTATGCCTGAAAACTTTAATTTCAGTTCGGATGATATGGAGGATATTAGTTCAGTATCGCAGGAGTATGTTGAAAAGCATACTGTCCCCGATTCTATTTACGGAAAAGGTATGTTCAAACACCTTGGCGGTATAATAAAAACAATAGCGTTTATGATTTCGTTCATAATAGTATGTGCGAGTTTTGTATTGGCATATTTTCTCTATTCTAAAGATTTATTGTTTATGGCAATATCACTTGCGATTATTATATTCGGCACTTTTCTTGCCCTGATTGTGCTTTTCCTTATATATGCTTCAGTTCATATAGAGCAACAAAATAATGAAATATTAAAACAGATAAGCAAGAGATAATAAAATGTTTCGGCAAAAATGCGTTTTAACGCATTTTTGCCGAAAAGTATGAACAAATTGTAATTTTTTAATTTTTGGTTAAAAAACACTTGCAAAAGAACCCGAAATAGTATATAATATATTACGCTGACAAGTAAGAAAACAAAATATCGCGGGGTAGAGCAGCTGGTAGCTCGTCGGGCTCATAACCCGGAGGTCGCAGGTTCAAGTCCTGTCCCCGC
>JAKSQC010000051.1 GCA_024404325.1 Clostridia bacterium | reverse complement strand
ACTTAATTTCTTATTTTTTTGAGAAAAGTGTTACCTATCATTGACGACTGTACATCAGTCTTGCCGTTTTTTTTGTTTATAATTCTTGAAAAGCGTAGTTAAAAGTGGTAAAATATAATGAATTACAAAATATGGGGGGATAGGTATGGCAATGAAAAGGTGGAACGTCGGCAAGCCTGACAGAGAACTTGCAAAACTTTTAGCCGAAGAATGTGAAACCGACCCTTTTACCGCACTTATTGCCTGCACAAGAGGAATAACCGATTCATCGGAACTTGAACTTATGTTATCAAGCGAACCCATACTTTGCGATACCTACGAACTTGCAGATATAAAAAAAGCAGCCGATATAATAAATGACGCTATAAACAGTGATACTCTTATTGCCGTTTTCGGTGATTATGACTGTGACGGAATAGTATCTACTGCCATAATGTACGATTATTTAACCTCACGAAATGCAAAGGTTACGGTATATATACCCGACCGCATAAGCGAGGGCTACGGTATGAATAAATCGGCAATAGATAAACTAAAAGAGATGGGTGTAGGCTTAATTATTACCGTTGATAACGGTATATCCTGTGCAGAGGAAATAGCCTATGCAAACGAACTCGGTATTACTACCGTTGTAACCGACCATCATATACCGCCTGAAAATTTACCCGATGCGGCGGCGATTGTAGACCCGCACAGGGCGGACTGTCCGTCAAGTTTTAAAGAAATATGCGGTGCTATGGTAGCATATAAGGTTATATGTGCTGTTTCGGATAAAGAGCCTGAACAACTGCTTAATAGGTATGCCGATTTACTTTGCATTGCAACCGTAGGCGACGTTATGCCGCTTATAAATGAAAACCGCTCGGTAGTAAGGTTTGGTATAAATATGATAAAGTCTGCACCGAGAGTAGGCGTGTCGGCAATAATGAATGTTGCGGGAATAGACCGTGCAAGCATAAACTCGGGCAGAATTTCTTTTGGTATAGTGCCGAGAATAAACGCGTCAGGCAGAATGGGTGACGCTTTAAGGGCGTTTAATCTTTTAACTTCAAATAATATGCTAAAGGCTTTAAAAATTGCAAACGAACTTGACGAAGAAAACGCTAAAAGACAGGCACTCGAAAAGGAAATAATGTCGCAGGCAGTCGAGGAAATAGAAAATAATAATTATCAGTATAACAGAGTAATAGTAGTATCGGGAGATAATTGGCACTGCGGTGTAGTGGGAATAGTGGCTTCAAGAATAACCGAAAAGTATGCAAAACCCGCTATTGTTTTATCGTTGCAGGACGGTATTGCTTACGGTTCGGGCAGAAGTTTTACGGGTTTTCATTTGTATAACGCCATTGACAGTTGCGGTGAAGTCCTCGAAAAATACGGCGGTCACGAACTTGCCGCAGGCGTTACGGTAAAGCAAGAAAACATAGATGTTTTCAGAGAAAAAATAAACGAATATGCACAGGGTACCGATAATGTTGTGCCTAATCTTAATATTGATTTTCGTATCAATCCGTCGGGAATGTCTGTCGATATGGTGCAGGCTATTAAGGTTTTAGAGCCGTTTGGCGTAGGCAACCCGACGCCCGTTTTCGGTCTCTTTGGTGTTAAACTTGAAAAGATAACACCAATAGGCTCGGGCAAACACCTGAAACTTTTGTTTTCAAAGGACGGCGGTGCTTTTGTGGCACTTCTTTTCGGCGTGACAGAAAAACAGTTTTGTTTTGAAATCGGGGATATATTAGATTTGGCGGTAACGCTTGATACAAGTTTATATAAAGAAGAATACAATTTGTCGGTACAGATAAAGGCAATGAGAATGAACGGTGTTGGCGAGGATAAACTTTTTAACGGTATAGATATTTTTGAAAGATATATGTCGGGAGAAGATATAAACGCTTCCAATTTATTACCTACAAGACAAGAGGCGGGTTTGGTTTTTAAAAACATATTAAGCAAGAGTGTAAATACCGAAAGACTTAAATATATATTTGCAAACGATTTGGGATATGCAAAAATGCGTATTGCACTGACTGTGCTTTGCGAACTCGGTCTTGCCCAGATTGCGGACGGCAGGGTAACGGCGGTAAAAAACGCACAAAAAAGCGACCTTTTAAATTCCGATACATATAAAAAACTTTACGAAAGGGTGAACGGTATATGAATTCTGAAGCTCAACGTGATTATAATGATTTAATTGAACTGATGAAAAAACAGGGCGGAAGTTACGATTTTGACCTTATTGGCAAAGCGTTTGAATTTTGCGTTCGTTATCATGAGGGACAGAAACGTTGGACTAACGAAGAATACTATATTCACCCTTTTAATGTTGCTAAAATTATAGTTACACTCGGTATGGACAGTCAGTCAATATGTGCGGCACTTTTGCACGATGTAGTAGAGGATACAAAGGCAACTGTTGAGGACATAAAAAAAGAGTTCGGAGAGGACGTTGCACTGCTTGTTGACGGTGTTACAAAAATAGGAAAACTTTCATTTACAACCAAAGAACAGCAACAGGCGGAAAGCCTTAGAAAAATGCTTATTGCTATGGGTAAAGATATAAGGGTAATAATCATAAAACTTGCCGACCGACTTCACAATATGAGAACGCTTGACGCTATACCCGAACAAAAGCAGAGGGATAAGTCGCTTGAAACTTTAGAGGTTTATGCACCGATAGCACACAGGCTCGGTATCCGTCCCGTTAAAGAGGAACTTGAAGACCTTGCGATAAAACACCTTGACCCTGTTGCTTACTCAGATATCGAAAATCTGCTTAAAGTAAGACGGCAACACAGAGAGCAGATATTAGAGGAAATTAAGGAAAGAATAGAAGAACGTCTTAAAAATGAGATGCCAAACGTCAAAATGTCATTTCAGGGACGTGTTAAGTCCATACACGGGATATACAGAAAAATGTATCTTCAGGGCAGAGATTTTGACGAAATATACGATGTGTATGCCATTCGTATTATAACAGACACTGTTGCCGACTGTTATAATATTTTAGGTATTATGCACGATATGTTCAGACCTATTCCAAATAGGTTTAAAGACTATATTTCAACGCCTAAGCCTAATATGTATCAGTCGCTTCATACTACCGTTATAGGCAGGGAAGAAGTGCCGTTTGAGATACAGATAAGAACCTTTGAAATGCACCATACTGCGGAATTCGGTATAGCGGCACACTGGAAATACAAAGAGGGTATTACCGAAAACAATAAAAGTATGGAAGACCGCCTTGCGTGGATAAGGCAGATACTTGAAAGTCAGGACACATCGGGTGACGCATTAGAACTTGTAAGAAGTATAAAGGTTGACTTGTCACAGGAAGATGTTTTTGCGGTAACGCCTAAGGGCGACGTTATAAATCTGCCTATTGGCTCTACGGTTGTTGACTTTGCTTTTGCAATACATTCGGCAGTAGGAATTAAAATGATAGGTGCAAAGGCAGACGGTAAAATCGTACCCATAAACCACGAGATAAAAACGGGTGAGGTAATAGATATACTTACCACCAATCAGGCAGGCCACGGGCCAAGCAGAGATTGGATGAATATTGCGGTAACCAATCAGGCAAAGGCAAAAATACGCTCATGGTTTAAAAAGGAACGCAGAGCGGAAAATATCGAAGAAGGTAAATTCCAAATCGAGCGTGAATTTAAAAGAAGCGGTATTGCCTTTTCGGAAAAAGAATACGAGGAGTATATTTCCGACTTAGCAGAACGTCTGCACTATGCCGATACGGACGAATTTTACGCGGCTATCGGATACGGCGGAATACTTATTTCAAAGATTATGTCGCGTGTACGCGAAGATTATAACAAGCGTGAAACTGCGTCAAAACCAAAACAGATAAGCGATTTAACAAAGCGTCCGTCACATTCAACCGAGGGCGTTGTGGTAGAGGGTATAGACAACTGCCTTATAAAACTTTCAAGGTGCTGTGCACCGCTTCCCGGTGATGATATAATAGGATATATAACAAGAGGTCACGGAGTATCAATTCATAAGCGTGACTGTAATAACGTACCAAATGACATTACAAAATGTGATGAGCCCGACAGATGGATACCGGCACATTGGAATACTAAAAAGAGCGAAAACTTTATTTCAACTTTGCAGATTACGGCAATAGACAGGGACGGTTTGTTGGTTGAGGTAATGACAACCGTTAGTAATATGCGAATAGCGGTACATTCTGTAAATGCAAGGGAAACTAAAGACGGAAACTGTGTAATAGTGCTTACCATAAGTGCAGAGAGTGTTGAGCATTTAAAGAGTATTATATCGCATCTTGAAAAACTTTCGGGTGTATTCCATATCGAGAGGATAGGACGATGAGGGCGGTTATACAAAGGGTTTTAAGTGCAGACGTTACGGTTGACGGTAAAACGGTGGGCAAATGCCAAAAGGGGTATATGATACTGTTTTGTGCGGTTGAGGGCGACTGTGAACAGGATATAGAGTTGCTTGCAAGAAAAACCGCAAATCTTCGTGTTTTTTGCGACGATGACGGTAAAATGAACAGGTCTGTACTCGAAACAGACGGCGAGGTTTTGTGTATATCACAGTTTACCCTTGCCGCCGATACCAAAAAAGGAAACAGACCGTCTTTTATAAAGGCTATGAGTCCCGATGTTGCAAGCGAGTATTACGACAAATACTGTGATTGTTTAAAACAACTCGGTATAAAGAGGGTACAAAAAGGAATATTCGGCGCCAATATGAAGGTAAGCCTTGTAAATGACGGTCCAGTTACAATTATACTTGATACAGATACTTGGAAAAGATAGGTTGGTTTTATGAAGATAGAAAGACTGCCGTTAGGTCATATAGCGGCAAACTGTTATATGATTTCTACGGAAAATTCCGCGGTTGTGATAGACTGCGGGACGTATTCCGATTCTATTTTTGATTTTCTTGACAAAAGCAAGGATAAAGAGCGTCTTATTCTTCTAACCCATATGCACTTTGACCATATCGGAGGTGCACCGAAACTCAGGGAAAAAACAGGTGTTAAAATAGCGGTAGGCGAAATAGACGCACCGTATCTTAAAAACCCTGAATTTAATCTTTCAAACCGTTTTCACGCACACGTAGAACCTTTTGAGGCGGATATTAAACTTACAGACGGTCAAGAGATAAAAATAGGCGATATTACCGTAAAAGCAATAAAAACATCGGGGCATACAAAGGGCGGTATGTGTTATCTTGCGGAGGATAACCTGTTTAGCGGTGATACCCTGTTTTTTGAAACGGTAGGTGCAACCGACTTTGAGGGCGGTAATATGCGTGAACTTATAAACTCGATAAAAAAACTTTTACAACTCGGCGATAACGTAAAGGTTTTCCCCGGACACGGAGAAGCGACAACAATAGGTCACGAGAAAAGATATAATATGTTTTTGGGGAATATATGAAACTTTGTAATGTAGGTCATAATTACGACTATGAAACCGAAAAAACGGTAAGACTTTTTTTACCGTTTGAAAAAATTGAGATAGTCCACAGTATATGTGAGGACGAAAGACTTGCAGTTTGTGAACTTAAATCAAATAACGGCAATTTTACCGCTTTTGCCTATGTTTTGTTTGACGGTAAGAGATGTGAAAGTAAAGTACCTGTAACAAGCACGGATAAAAGGGCAAAGGAAACCGCACTTGCAACTGCACTTTTTGACTGTTTTGTTAAGTTGACCGATTATAAACCAGCTTGGGGAATACTTACGGGTATTCGCCCTGCAAAATTATATTCGCGGTTTGTCGCTGATATCGGAAAAATAAAAACGCAAGAATATTTTTCAAATGTTTTTAAAGTTGACGACGATAAAATTTCACTGTGCCTACAGGCAGTTGAGGGTGAAAACAAAATAACTTCACTGTCAAGCCTTAAGTCATTCAGTCTTTATTTGTCTGTGCCGTTTTGTCCGTCAAGGTGTTCGTACTGCTCATTTGTTTCCCATTCGGTGGATAAAGCAAAAGACTTAATACCTGAGTATGTTGAGTTTTTGTGTAAAGAACTTGAAATTACCGCTAAGATAGCAAAAGATTTAGGTCTTAAACTTGAAACGGTTTATATGGGAGGCGGAACGCCTACTACACTTGACAGTATGCAACTTGATACCGTTTTATCGACGGTGAATAGGTGCTTTGACATTTCTTCTGTAAGAGAATTTACGGTAGAGGCAGGAAGACCTGATACTATAACCGAGGATAAACTAAAGGTAATTAAGTCAAACGGTGTTACGAGAATAAGTATCAATCCGCAAACACTTAATGATGAAGTTTTGGAGATAATAGGCAGGAAACATACCGCAAAGCAGACGATAGATGCTTTTTTACTTGCAAGAAAATGCGGGTTTGACAATATAAATATGGATACGATAGCAGGACTGCCGAGTGACACACTTGAAAGTTTTTCAAATACTATTGAGAAACTTATTTCTTTAGATCCTGAAAGTATTACTGTACATTCTCTTTCAATGAAACGTGCATCAACACTGACAAAAAACGGCGAATTACCGCAAATATCAGCAGGTAAAACCGCGTCTGATATGGTAAATTTTGCAAGGAAACGCTTAAATGAGAGCGGAATTTTACCGTATTATATGTACAGACAGAGCAAAACGGTAGGAAATCTCGAAAATGTTGGGTATGCTAAAAAGGGCTATGAGGGTTTGTATAACGTTTATATTATGGACGAAACCCATACGATACTTGCCTGCGGTGCGTCTGCGGTTACGAAACTGCGAGAGCCTGACGGGGATAATATTGAAAGAATATTTAACTTCAAATACCCGTATGAATATATCGGCAGGTTTGACGAACAGTTACGCAGAAAGGACGGTATAGTTAAATTTTATGATAAATGTTTTAAACGAGATAAATGACAGGTCAAAAAACTCACCTAAAGATTTTGCTTTAGAATGTGACGGGGAATATATAAACGAAATCAAGCGTGTTGCACAGATAATAGCCGACGATGACGATTTGATAATAGTGGCAATAGCAGGGCCATCCTCGTCGGGTAAGACTACAACTGCACAAATACTTTGTAAAGAACTTGAAAATTTAGGCGAAACAACGGCGGTAGTGTCTCTTGACGATTTTTACCTGCCGTATGAGAATTTGCCGATACTCTCGGACGGGAGTAAGGATATAGAAACTGTAAATTCACTCGATATACCGCTTATAAAGAAATGTTTTAACGATATTATAAAATTCGGTAAAACAGTTATACCGAGTTATGATTTTAAAAGCAAGATGAGAATATGTGCGGCAAGGACGGTAGATATAGGCAGTAGGGGAATACTGATAGTTGAGGGACTTCATGCACTTAATACCGTAATAAGTGAGGTTGTGCCGAGAAATAACATCTATAAAATTTATATAAGTGTCAATACTCCGATAGTAGATGACAAAGGTCAAAAGGTACTATCCAGCAGACAGATAAGGCTTATAAGACGTTCACTCAGGGATGAGATATTCAGGGGTTCTCAAGTGAGCGAAACTCTTGCTTTGTGGCGTAATGTTGTAGAAAGCGAAGAAAAATATCTGTAC
>JAKSQC010000050.1 GCA_024404325.1 Clostridia bacterium | reverse complement strand
TTAATACCCTCTAAACGTTTTTTACGGCATACTATATCAATCGCCGTGTACGAACGCGGATGTCCTACGTGAAGCCCCTGTCCAGACGGATAGGGAAATTCTACCAAACCGTAAAATTTAGGTAATGTATAATCATCCTTTGCGGCAAAGGTCTTATTATCGTCCCACTTTTTTTGCCACTTTTCTTCGATTTCTTTATAATTATAATTCACTGTCAGTCCCCCTCAGATTCTTCAAGAATTTCTGTAAGTTCTATTTCCTTTGCATCGCTCCACATTCTGTCAAGGCTGTAAAATTCACGCTGGTCGGGCGTAAATATATGAACAATTACCGAAGAATAATCAAGTACTATCCAACCTGTGCTTTTACCCTCTATATGATGTGGCTCTACGCCTATTTCATTTAACTTTGCCTGAACTTCGTCTGCAAGTGCACGGACGTGTGTTGAAGAAGTGGCGGTTGCGATAACGAAATACTCGGTTAAAACCGTAAGTTCATCAATCTTTAAAACCTTTAGTTCTCTTGCCTTTTTAGAATTTAATGCGTTTGCCGCAACTTTATATATATTTTCAGTTTCCAAAAGTTTTACTTCCTTTCAAAATTACCTCGTTAAAAGCATTCACTGTATCTATATGAATTGCTCTGCCGTTATTAACCAAATCAATAATTGAATATTCGAGTGCATACTTAAAGGCACCGTCAAGCGATCTATCAACCAAATTTCTTATTACTTCCACATCGTCAAAGTCTCTGTCCGCAGAGGTAAAATCTGCAAGATAAAGAATTTTTGCAAGAAGCGACATATTCGCTTTAGCGGTTGTATGGTATCTTACGGCATCTGCTATTTCTTCATCATCTATTTTTAATACATATTTTATATACGCAAAGCCTGACATTGCGTGCCACAATTTTTCCGCGTTCTTTTCAACACTGTTTAGCATTATACCAAACTCATTAAAAATATTCAAGTGTTCTTCGGCAGACGTATTTTTTGTAATATCGTGCAACAGCCCCGCAAGATAAGCCTTTTCTTCATTACCGCCGTACTTTCTTGCAAGACGCAGTGCCTCGTCTGCCACCGCAAGAGAGTGAATGTACCTTTTTTCTGTGAGTTTTTCTTTTAAAAGTTGCTTGTACTCTTTATAATCATTCATTATAAAGTCCCTTTTCCTTAATATAATTATACACTCTTTTTGGTAACAGTTCTTTTTTTATACCCTTTCGCAGTTCGCTTGAAGATACATCGGTAACATCCTTTTCAATAACGGTAATCTTTGCACCTAAATTTCTTATACGCTCTACGTTAAAGTCAAATTCTTCATCCGTTTGGTCGGCTCTTTTAATGGTTAAAAACTCGGTAAGTTTAATAAGTTCCTGCCAATTATACCACCTATCGAGAGTGACAATCATATCACCGCCGCAAACGAATATAAATTTTTCATCGGGATATTTTTCTCTTAAAATTTTTATAGTATCAACGGTATAACTCTTGCCTTTTCTTGAAAAATCAATAAGCGACAGTTCTGCCTTTTTAAAGTCTTCACACACAATTTCACACATTTTTATTCTATGTGAATCGGGTATTTTATAATCGTATTCTTTATGGGGAGGCAGTCTGTCGGGGAGAAGCAACACCTTATCAATAAAGACCTGCTCACAAAGTGTAGCAAGCACTTCATAATGCCCTATATGAAAAGGATTAAATGTTCCGCCGTAAATAGCAGTTACACCCATTTATTTCACCAACGTTATCTGTTTATTATCTATACTTTCTCTATATAGAATAAACCTTGAACCTATAACCTGAACAACGTCCGATTTTGTGGCATTTGCAATTTCCTCTGCCGCCTGCCTTACGGTTATCGGTGCGGTTTCTAGTATACGAAGTTTTATAAGTTCCCTTGCGGTAAGTGCCTCGTCAACCTGTTTTATAAGTTGTTCGTTTATACCGCCCTTACCTATTTGAAATATAGTTTCATATCCGTTCGCCATACCGCGAAGTTGTGCTCTTTGTCTGCTGTTTAACATATATTTTCACCGTATTAAATGTATTTTTTAATTTCCTTTTCAAAAAGTCTTAATGACTTTCCCCTATGGCTTACCTTATCCTTTTGCTCGGGGGTGAGAAGTCCGAAACAACCGCCCTCGCCTACAAACAATGGGTCATAACCGAATCCGCCGTTGCCCACTTCGCTGAAACCTATATAACCGTGACATTCGCCCCTTACGGTAAAACTTCTGCCGTCGGGGAAAACGCAGGCAATAGCCGATACAAATTTAGCTCCTCTTTTTTCTTTCGGTACGTTTTTAAGTTCTTTTAGTATCTTCTTATTATTCATCTCATCATCGCCGTGAACACCCGAATACCTCGCAGAATATATACCCGGTGCTCCGTCTAAATAATCAACGCAAAGTCCCGAATCGTCTGCTACGCTTATATATCCTGTACATTCAAGTCCCGCTTTTGCTTTAATAAGTGCGTTTTCTTCAAAGGTAGTACCGTTTTCCTCTACCTCTTTTATAGGACTTTCAAGGTCTTTTTCGCAGATAACTTCAAAACCCATAGGCGTTAGTATCCTACTCAGTTCTTTCATTTTATGCTCATTTTTGGTTGCTATAAAAACTTTCATTCATTTTCTCCGTTATCAAAAATTCCGTCTGCAAATTCCTTTGCGTTAAAGGGCTGTAAATCGTCTATACCCTCGCCTACACCGACAAATTTTACGGGAATACTAAGTTCATTGTGTATTGCTACTACTATTCCGCCCTTTGCAGTGCCGTCAAGTTTAGTGAGTATTATTCCTGTTATATCGCAAGCGTTTTTAAACTCTCTTGCCTGATTTACGGCATTTTGTCCCGTAGTTGCATCTAATACCAAGAGTGTTTCAAGGCTTGCATCAGGTAATTCTCTTGAAATTACCCTATTTATCTTCGCAAGTTCATCCATAAGATTTTTCTTATTGTGAAGTCTTCCTGCGGTATCACAGATAATGACGTCCGCACCCTTTGATTTTGCCGAGGAAATAGTATCAAAAACAACCGACGCAGGGTCTGTACCCTCAACACTTTTTACCATTGATACTCCTGCACGCTCCGCCCAAATACCCAGTTGGTCAATAGCGGCTGCCCTGAACGTATCGGCGGCACCTAATACTACCTTTTTACCCTCAAGTTTTAGTTGCGAAGCAAGTTTGCCTATTGAAGTGGTTTTCCCCACACCGTTTACGCCTATAACTAAAATCACAGACGGTTTCGTATCAAGTTTAAGCGGTGTATCTTCGCCTAACATATCAACAATTATTCCGTGCATAAGTTTTTTTATTTCGTTAGGGTCAGTAATACCTGTTTCTTTGATTTTTGCACGCAGACTGTCACATATATCCGTTGCGGTTTTAACACCCATATCGGACATAACGAGTATTTCTTCAAGTTCCTCAAACAGTTCTTCGTCAATTTTTGTAAAACTGTTAATTATGCTCTCGATACCGTCTGAAATAGACGCTTTGGTTTTAGAAAGTCCTGCTTTGATTTTTCCAAATAAGCCCATTATTATGCTCCCTGATTTTCAAGTAATTTCTTTTCAAGTTCTGCTACGTTTAACTCTAACAGTTTTGTTATTCCCTTTTCCTGCATAGTTACACCGTAAAGCATATCGGCAGCCTCCATAGTACCGCGTCTGTGGGTAACGCATATAAACTGTGTCGGGAATGACGACTGTTTCATATAATCGGCAAATCTATCGACATTTATATCGTCAAGAGCAGTATCAACCTCGTCGAGGAAACAGAAAGGCGGTGCATTGACCTGCATTATTGCAAAGTAAATAGAAAGTGCTACAAGTGCCTTTTCTCCTCCCGAAAGACCGTCAAGACTCGGTACGTTTTTACCGGGCAGACGTGCTTCTATATCTATTCCGCTTTCAAGTACGTTTTCGGGGTCGCTGAGTTTTAGACACGCACTTCCTCCGCCAAAGAGTTCTTTAAATGTTTTTGAGAAGTTTTCGTTGATATTATTAAAGCCCTCTACAAACAATTCCTGCATTTGTGCGGTAAGTTGGTTTATAAGTTTATGTAATTCGGTACGGGAAGCCTCAACATCGTCTATCTGACCTTTCATAAAGTCATAACGTTCTTTTACTTCCTTATATTCCTCGATTGCAGATACATTGACGTTACCGAGTGACCTTATTTTTGACTTGATTTCGGCAAGTGACTTCTTCGCCTCAACAGGCTTTTCTATCTCTATTCCGATATTTTCCGCCTCTGTTTTGGTAAGCCCGTATTCATCGTAAAGCTGACGGATAACATCGTCATACTCTTTTACCATTATATCCTTACGCTCGCACAGTCTTGCAAGTTCTCCGCCTATACGTTCGCGTTCGGTTGTACGTTCCCTTTCGGAAGTTCTAAGCTCAACGCCTGCTTTTTCAGTATTGTTACGCAAAGACGTGAGTTTTTCTATTTCTTTATTACATTCTTCAACCCTTATTTTGCAATTATCGATTTCATCTTTACTTAAAGAAATATCAGCCATAAGTTGCTCATTTTTAAAGGTTAATGTTGCAATTTGAGAGTTTATTTCTTCAATTCTTTTAATCCTTGTACCTATTGAGTTTTCAAGTTCTGTTGCTGAAAAATTCAACGACTGCATATCCTTTTCGTTTTCGATAATTTGGAGTTTAACGGCAGTAATTTCACCTGAAAGATTTTCTCTCTTATCGGTTAAATTATCTCTGCCACCCGTCATTTTATCAATTTCGGTTTGTATATCGGTTTTTCGTTTTTCTATCTCGTAAATTGTAGCAGAAGCATTTGAAGATACCTGCCTTAAAGTTTCTATCTTCTCATTACTGCCCTGTTTTTCATTTGACAAATCATTAAGTGTATTATCTAAATTACTCTTAATTTCGTCAAGTCTTTTAAGTTCGGCAAGTATCCTGATTTTATCTTCATTAGCTGTAGTAAGGTCGGCTTTAACCGCGGTTATATCCGCATTTACCTCTGCTACGGCTATTACTGCATCATTTAACAGCTTTTCACTGCTATCAAGTTTTTCAGTGAGTTTTTTAATATCTTCGTTTATTCTCTTTATATCGGCAGTTCTGCTAAGCAGACCTGCCTGTTTTACAAGAGAGCCTCCCGTAAGCGAACCGCCTACGTTTATAACCTGACCGTCAAGAGAAACAACCTTTACCCTGTAATTATATTTCTTTGCAAGGGTTACTGCACTGTCGATATCCTCTGTGACAACAGTACCCGAAAGCAGATACTTAATAACCGTTTTATACTTTTCATCAGTTGAAACAAGGTCGGATGCTATACCAACAAAACCGAAAATGCTGTCAAAACCTTCATCCTTAAAATCTTTCGGTTTTATTGAGGAAACAGGCAAAAATGTGGCTCTGCCTAAATTATTGGTTTTAAGATAGTTTATAGCCCTTTTGGCATCATTATCGCTGTCTACAACTATATTTTGTATAGCGTTGCCGAGTGCCGTTTCTATCGCTACCGTATACTTTTTATCCACAGTTATAAGTTTTGAAACAGGACCGTGAATGCCTTTAAGTATACCCTTATTTGCCTCGCTTACAACCGACTTTACGGCATGGGAAAAACCTTCCATACTGTTTTCAAGTTCGGTTAATATCTGTACCCTGCGTTTTTTACTCTCTATATCAAGTCTTAATTCCTCGCATTTTGCCTTGAGTTCATCAGCCGTTTGCTGTCTTGTACTTATTCGCAGTTCATAACCCTTTAAAGCATTGGTACTTGAAACAATACTTTCTTCGGTTTTTTGTAGTAATGCTTTTGTATCGGAAAATTC
The DNA here is from genome assembly GCA_024404325.1 of Clostridia bacterium. Lineage (GTDB taxonomy): Bacteria > Bacillota > Clostridia > Oscillospirales > Acutalibacteraceae > UBA737. The sequence goes on along the minus strand of JAKSQC010000050.1, from coordinate 2,262 downwards.
TATTTCTGTCTTTTCCTTTTCAAGGGTATTTTGAGAAATAAGCGTATCTACAACGCCCGCTCTCGCCTTTATTTCATCAATAGAAGTATTAGCCGTCATCATTTCAACGCGTTTATCCGATATATCGGCTGACAAAACGTTAAGTTTAAGGGAAAGTTCCTCTATTTTACGGGAAATGCTTTCACTGTCACTTAAAAGGTTTGACAATTCCTCTTCAAGTTGCTGTAACTTTTCCTTTAAAGAATTTACTAACGTCTGTTTTTCATTCGACAGTTTTCTTTTATTTTCTATCTCTTTGCGTGCAGTTGCATCATTTAAACCGAGTTCGTTTATCTCCCCGTTTAAACGCTCAATAGACTCGTTATTATGACCTATGTCATTTTCTATAACGCTTATATTGCCCTCAATTTTTACCGATTCTTCGTTTATTTCGGAAATCTCGCTTCGCTTATTTTCAATTTCCGCAGTAAGGCGTGCAAACTCGGCGGTGTTCTTTTCGGACATCGCATCAAAATCACTTAACGCCTGCTCTATTTCCCTGTATTTAAGTTGAGCCGCTGCTATTTTGCTTTCCTGTGAACGCAAAGCGTCCTTTGAATTATTAAGAGTATAAAGCCAAAGACCTATTTCAAGTTCCTTTTTACTCTGTGCCAACTCTAAAAACTTTTCCGCCTTTTTACTCTGTTCCTCGAGTGGCCCTACCCTTGTTTCAAGTTCGTCCATAATATCCTTAAGACGCAAAAGATTATCCTCGGCTAAAACAAGTTTTCTTTCTGCCTCCGACTTACGGTAACGGTACTTGGATATTCCCGATGCTTCCTCAAATATATCACGTCTTTCATCGGAACGTGAACTTATGATATTGTCAATTTTACCCTGACCTATCATTGAGTAACCGTCTCTGCCAAGTCCCGTATCCATAAACAGTTCGTGGACGTCCTTAAGCCGTACTGCAACATTATTTATCATATACTCACTTTCGTGAGAACGGTAATATCTTCTCGTTACCGAAACAAAATCGTTATCAAAATTGAGTGTTCTGTCGGCATTGTCTATATTAAGAGTTACCTCACAAAAGCCGTGCGGACGGCGGGTATCTGTACCGCCGAAAATAACGTCTTCCATAGACTGTCCTCTAAGGCTCTTTGTTGATTGCTCTCCGAGTACCCAACGCACGGCGTCCGATATATTGCTTTTTCCACTTCCGTTAGGTCCTACAACGGCAGTAATTCCCCTGCCGAATTTAAGTGTTGTCTTATCTGCAAAAGACTTAAATCCCTGAATTTGAATAGAACTTAAGAGCAATTTTCTAACTCCTTTCAACCTTGATTTGATAATTTCCCAATGTGTTATCTGTCATAATTTTACAGTTATATCCTAAATCTATAAGAGCGTTTATATTAGATTTTTTTTGCCCTGTCATTTTTGAAACGTCTGACTTATTAACGTATATAGTATAATTCCCTTTTTCACCCAAAAGAGAAATTGCTTTTTTTAAAAACAATCTTGACTGACAAAGTTCGCTGAAAGCTGGGTGCCAAGGCCCTGCTAAATACGAATCACTTTCAATAGTATGTAAACCGAGCCTTATTACCTTTATATCGGCGTCATAAAACATCATAAGCAGTTTTGCTGAGAGTTCCACCGCGTTTTCAAGTGTTTGAGGTTTATATAAACCGCCCTTATAAAGCACTCCCAAATCGGTATCTTTTAAAACTATTGTTGGGTAAATCCTTACGGTATCGGGCTTTAATGATATTATTTCTTTAGCGGTTTTAATTGACGTTTCGTCACTGTCGCCGTAAAGTCCCGTCATCATTTGAAGTCCTAAAGAAAAACCAAACTGTTTTATAAGCAAAGACGCATTTTTAACATCAAGTGCAGTATGACCTCTGTTGTTCATTTCAAGCACCCTGTCATCAAGACTTTGTGCTCCGAGTTCAATGGAAGTAACACCGTATTGCTTTAATATTTTAAGTATTTCTTCGTCTATTGCATCAGGTCTTGTTGATACCCTTATTCCGAACACATCACCGTTTTTTACGAAATTATATGCCGTCTTTAAAAGCTCTACCATATAATCTCTGTCAATAGCCGTAAAACTACCGCCAAAAAATGAAAGCTCTCAAACCACAAAACGACAGCAGGAAAAAAAGAAAGACCACCACCCAAAAAGAAGAAAATAAACAATGGAAACCCAACGGGGGCGTAATTAAAAAAAATAGCGAAGAAAACCAAAAGTCAAGGATTGCGGAGCAACAG
>JAKSQC010000005.1 GCA_024404325.1 Clostridia bacterium | reverse complement strand
TATACAATGGACGAGATGGTGTAATTACCGATGAAAACGGATTGCTCTATATGCGTGCAAGATACTATAATCCGGACTTGCAAAGATTTGTCAATGCGGATATAATGGTTTATGGTATCACTCTAAAATATAGATAAAAGGTGTTAGAAAATGCGTAAGATAATCACATTGTTGTTAGTAATATTGTTAGTCGGCGGATTGTGCGGCTGTCGCAAAGAAGAGGATAACACAAGCAGTATTACATCAAGTGCCGAAAGCCAAAGCACAACCTTTACTTATGATGCGATAGGCAGAATAACCGGCTATACTACTCCGGAGGGTAGTGTATCATATACTTACGATGCCAACGGAAATGTTCTTACCGTAACGGATAACAACGGAACTGTTACAAGAACATTTGATAAGCTTAACAGAGTTTCAAGTTATACCGATACCTAGGGTGTTTTCAATTATCAAAGAGATAATTATTATTTCAAAATATTATTCCCCGAAAATGTATGTTTTCGGGGAATTTTTTATTGCCGTTTTTGTTATTTTGTGATATATTTTATGTGGTGATTTTATGAGAATTATATTTGTCCGACACGCAGACCCTGATTACGGTAAAGATTCTTTAACGCAAAAAGGTTTTAAGGAAGCCGAACTTTTAGTGCCGAGGATATCAAAACTTGATGTAAAGGACTTTTACTGTTCACCGCTCGGAAGAGCAAAGGATACTGCAAAACCTACGCTTAACTTTATGAACAGGTCTGCTAAGACTCTTGATTGGCTAAAAGAATTTCCCGCACATATAAAAGACGAAAAAACGGGTAATGACACACACCCTTGGGACTTAATGCCGTCATATTGGACAAATGACAGAAAACTTTATGATAAAGACGAATGGATAAAAACCGATTTAATGCAGTCGGGCGACGTAGAAAAAGTTTATAATTATGTTATATCGGAATTAGATAAACTGATAGCAAAATATAACTATGTAAGAGAAAATAACTATTACAGAGTAGAAAAAGAAAACAGAGATACGATAGTTTTATTCTGCCATTTTGGTATTGAATGTGTACTGCTTTCTCATCTTTTAGGTGTTTCTCCCGTTATACTGTGGCAGGGGTTTGTAGCATCTCCCTCAAGTGTAACCACGCTTATTACGGAGGAAAGACAGCAGGGTATAGCATACTTTCGTTGTAACGGCTTTGGGGATATATCGCATTTATACGCCGCAAATGAACCTCCTGCGTTTGCCGCAAGGTTTTGCGAAACATTTTCAAGTGAGGATGAAAGGCATTGAGTGATTTAAACTTTGATATAGCAGTAATAGGTGGCGGTGCTTCGGGACTTTGCTTTGCGGTAAGGTCAAAACAGTTGTACGAGAAGTACAGTGTTGCCGTAATTGAGCAACTTCAAAGAGTAGGTAAAAAGTTAATCACAACGGGCAACGGCAGATGCAATATAACAAATAAAGATATATCGCTTTCACGCTATCATTCGGATAATATAACTTTTGCAGAGTATGCACTTGAAAATTATAATAACAGTGTCGCTGAGGAGTTTTTCAGTGGTATAGGTATAGACTTTGTTTATGACGAAAAAGGAAGAGCATACCCTTATTCATTGCAAGCATCTTCGGTTGTAGACGGTTTGCGTTTTTCCTGTGAACATTTAGGCGTTGATACTTTTACAGAACAAAAGGTTTTATCTATTACACCAACTAAAAGCGGTTATTTAATAAAAACATCAAAAGAACAGTTTACTGCAAAATGTGTTGTTTTAGCTTCGGGACTGTATTCGGGCGGTGAAAAATCAGGGTGTAACGGTTCTATACTTCGTATGTTAAAGGATATGGGCTATAATACCGTTAAGGTTTCTCCTGCAATCGTTCAAATTCATACCAAAACCGAAACCGTCCGCCAGTTAAAGGGCATAAAGGTAAATGCAAATGCCACATTAAAACAAAACGGTAAAAATATAAGAAGTGAATACGGCGAGGTGCTTTTTTGCGATTACGGTTTATCAGGTCCGCCGATACTCCAGATTTCAAGGGCGATAGGCAGGGGAAATGCCAAATTTACAGTATCTATTGACCTTATGCCCGATTATGACTTTAATACGTTTTTGGGTATTTTAAAAAACAGGGTAAAAATTTTAAATTACAGAACGCTTGATGAATTTTTTACAGGTATGTTAAATAAGAGATTGGGACAGGTAATAATTAAATATATCGGTAAAAATTTAAGTGATAGTGTAAGTACGCTTACCGACGGTGATATAAAGAAGTTAATATCACAAATAAAAAATTTCGAGTTTGAGGTTACGGGTTTAGGCAGTTTTGAGAGTTCGCAGGTAACCGCAGGCGGACTTAGTACAGATGCATTTGACGGAAAAACAATGATGTCAAAAAAGGACAAAGGTTTATTCGCAATAGGTGAAATACTGGATGTTGACGGTGACTGTGGCGGTTTTAATTTGCAGTGGGCGTGGTCGAGTGCTATGTGTGCGGCAGACGGTGCGGCAAAATATTTAGGCGGTGCAAAATGATACAGTTAAATAATGTAAGACTGTCACTTGATACCGATTTTAAAAACCTTAAACCTACGGTAGCAAAACTTCTTAAAACAAATGAAAATAATATTATTTCTGTTTCGCTTTACAGAAAATCGGTAGATGCAAGGCATAAAAGTGATGTACACTTTTGCTGTTCATTACTTATAAGCTTAAAAAAAGAAGAACAAAGAATATTAAATAATAATAAAAACACAATAGTTTTTAATGAAAAAAAGTATAATTGGTTAAAGTCAACCGTCAAACCAAAACTTAAACCTGTGGTTATAGGCTTTGGTCCTGCGGGTATGTTTTGTGCCTTAACCTTAGCAAGAGCAGGGTTAGAACCGATAGTTTACGAACGCGGGTGTGATGTTGATACAAGAACTAAAGACGTAAAAAAATTTTTTGATACGGGAAAACTAAACCTTAATTCCAACGTACAGTTTGGCGAGGGCGGTGCAGGTACGTTTTCGGACGGCAAACTTAATACGGGTATAAAGGATATAAGATGCCGTGAGGTGCTTGAAACGTTTGCTTTCTTTGGTGCAGATAAAAGAATACTTACCGATGCAAAACCGCATATAGGTACAGACGTATTAAAAAAAATCGTAAAAAACATAAGGAATGAGATTATTTCACTCGGAGGGGAAATAAACTTTTGCTCTACACTGCAAGATATATGTATTGAAAACGGAAATTTAAAATCAATAACGGTAAACGGAAAGCAAAAGAAATGTAATAGTCTTGTAATTGCCATAGGACATTCTGCAAGAGATACCTACAAAATGTTAAGGGATAACGGACTTGAAATGATTAGAAAACCCTTTGCAGTAGGGGTAAGAGCGGAACACTTGCAAAGGGATATTAATAAAGCGTTATACGGAGATTTTTCCGACCACCCGTCACTTAAAGCGGCAGATTATAAAATGAATGTTCATTTGAAATCAGGCAGAGGGGTATATACTTTCTGTATGTGTCCCGGCGGAGAGGTAATAAATGCGTCAAGCGAGGAAAACGGTGTTGCGGTAAACGGTATGAGCAACAGTAAAAGAGACGGTATAAACTCTAACAGTGCTATACTCGTAGGCGTTGAGCCTGACGATTTTGAGGGTACTGATGTACTTGCAGGTTGTGAATTTCAAAGGAAAATCGAGCGTAAGGCGTATGAAATATCCTGCGGTAACGTACCTATAACAACCGTAGGTAAATTTGTTTATGGTAAGGACGCTAACATAGGAAAGGTTAAACCTACGGTAAAACCAAAGGCGGTATTTTGCGATTTTGATGAGATTTTTCCACGTTTTGTATGTGATAGTTTAAGAGAGGGAATAAAGGAATTTGATAAAAAGATAGCTGGTTTTGCAGACGTCGATACCATACTTACCGCACCCGAAACGAGAAGTTCGTCACCCGTTAGAATAATAAGGGACGAATTGTCGCAGGCGGTAGGTATTAAAGGCATATACCCGTCAGGCGAGGGTGCAGGGTACGCAGGCGGTATTATGTCAGCGGCGGTTGACGGTATAAAGGTTGCGGAAAGTATAATTAAAAACGTTTGTAAGGCATAGTGGAAAGCATAATTTTTATCGGGGAGAGTTTATCGGTTAAATACTGCCACTCTTTTGGTGTACTTAAAGGCATATTATCTGTATTGTTTTCGGGAATGAAAATTGCGGTAATATGCCTGCTTTTTATTTGTGTATAAACACCGCCCGCTTTTTTAGAAAATTCTTTAATCAGTGTGCTATCTGTCAGACAGTCGGTTTTTATTACTATTCCGTTATCGTCTGTAATAACCGAAATTTCACCGCTTTTTTGTGATGCATATAAAGAAAGTTCGCAAAGTATTGCTAAAAGCAAATTGCGGTTTACGTTTTTTATTCCTTTGCCTGTTATTTTGCTTGTGAAAAAGTATCCTTTTTTAAGAAGTTCAACCTGTGCACAGCCGAGTACTGTGTTACAAAATGAAAAAATGTCGGTAGACTGCTTATAATCATTTCCTTTTAACAGACTGAAAAGCGATATTTTTTTGAGATTTTTAAGCAGTTTTTCATTTATCCCATTTTTTAAATAATACTTTTCAGTATAAAGACGTAAGACTGATATATATTTGTCGGTCTTATTAGGTGTAAATTGCATATAATTGCCTCCGTAAGTGGTAATTATTATGCCAATATTGATGAAAAATAAAAAAATTGTTAAATAAAAGACAAAAATTCTTGAAAAAAATGTAAAAATGGGTTAAAATAATAAAAATTTAGGAGGTAATTCCAATGGTTAAAGTTGCTATTAATGGTTTTGGCCGTATAGGCCGTCTTGCTTTCCGTCAGATGTTCGGTGCAGAGGGTTATGAAGTTGTCGCTATTAACGACCTCACAAGCCCTGCAATGCTTGCTCATCTTCTCAAGTACGATTCAGCACAGGGCAGATATGCTCTCGGCGATACCGTAACTGCAGGTGAGGACAGCATTACTGTCGACGGTAAGACAATCAAAATCTATGCAGAGAAGAACGCCGCTGACCTTCCTTGGGGAGAGATTGGTGTAGACGTAGTTCTCGAATGCACAGGTTTCTACACTTCAAAGGAGAAAGCACAGGCTCATATAGACGCAGGTGCAAAGAAAGTTGTTATTTCTGCTCCCGCAGGTAAAGACCTTCCGACAATCGTTTACAGCGTAAACGAGAAGACACTTACTAAGGAAGACAAGATTATTTCTGCTGCTTCCTGCACAACAAACTGTCTTGCTCCTATGGCAGATACTCTTAATAAGTATGCTCCCATAGTAAGCGGTATAATGACAACAGTTCACGCTTTCACAGGCGACCAAATGGTACTTGACGGTCCTCACAGAAAGGGTGATCTTCGCCGTGCACGTGCCGCTGCTGTTAATATAGTTCCTAACTCAACAGGTGCTGCAAAGGCTATCGGTCTTGTAATTCCGGAACTTAACGGTAAACTTATCGGTTCTGCACAGCGTGTACCGGTACCGACAGGTTCAACAACTATTCTTGTTGCAGTTGTTAAGGGTAAGGATATAACGGTTGAGGGCATCAATGCCGCTATGAAGGCTGCTTCAAGTGCATCTTTCGGCTACACTGAGGAACCGCTCGTATCTTCCGATATAATCGGAATCACATATGGCTCACTCTTTGATGCTACCCAGACAATGGTTACTAAGATTGACGATGATACCTATCAGGTACAGGTAGTTTCTTGGTACGATAACGAGAACAGTTACACAAGCCAGATGGTACGTACAATTAAGTATTTCGCAGAAATTTAATTGTGATTATAATAAACCAAACGGTACAGACTATTTTGGTCTGTACCGTTTTTTATGTTGAAAAAATTTTTATGTTGTTGTAATATTAAATTAAGGTTTGCAGTTAGCACAGGGGGAATATCCTTCGCTTACAAGTTCGGCTCTGTTATCAGTTATATAAAGATTATCTTCTTTGATTTTGCCTGATGACGGGCAACTTTTTAAATGAAACTTTTTAGTGTTTTTATTTGCATAGTATACTTTTTCAGTGCTTTGTACGTTTTTTTGAGACGGTTTACTTTTTGTTCTGTAACCGTTTACGGTATCATCGGTGGGCATATTGATTACTACTTCGGGCGATTTTTCGGTTTGTGAAACGGTAGCGTCTTGTTTTGTACCGCAACCGGTGAGAAAAACGCTTAAAACAACAAATAATATAAGCATACATCTTTTCATAATCAGTCCCTCCTAAAATGAGATTATATACTATTATTTTTATAAATTCAAGTAAAGCAGGTGAAATTTTGAATATTTATGCCGACAAACAGAAGTTAAGCGATTTAAAGGCAAAGGCGAATAAACTGCCGCTTAGTGCAGGCGTTTATATAATGAAGAATAAAGACGGCGATATTATATATATCGGTAAAGCAAAGGCACTTAAAAACAGGGTAACGCAGTATTTCGGTGCAGGCAACCAACATACCGACAAGGTAAGGCAAATGGTTGCAAATGTGGAAGATTTTGAATATATAATATGCGATAGTGAGTTTGAGGCATTGATACTCGAAAACTCACTGATAAAGCAAAACCAACCTAAATACAATATACTTTTAAAGGACGATAAAGGTTATCATTATATTAAAATTTCAAATGATAGATGGAAGAAGATAACGACCTCCAATATTGCTGACGGTAACGGAGAATATATAGGCCCGTACTATTCGTCATACGTAGTTAAAGACACCGTAGACGAGGTAAGAAGAATTTTCAAACTTCCCGATTGCAACCGTTCTTTTGACAGGGTGTCAAAACCGTGTCTTAACTATCACATCGGAAGATGTGATGCACCGTGCAGGGGGAATATAACACTTGACGAGTATTTAGAATCGGTAGAGTCGGCAAAAAGTTTCATAAAACACGGCGAAAATGCCGATATGATAAAAGACCTTGAAAACAGAATGGAAAAGGCGTCGGAAAATCTTGATTTTGAGTACGCCGCGAAATTAAGGGACAGAATAAACGCCGTAAAAAAACTTAAAGAACGGCAAAAGGTTGTTATGTGTACCTATAAAAGTCAGGACGTATTTGCATCCGCTTTAATAGGTGAAACGGCGTGTGTGAGTGCTTTTATATTCAGAAATAATATGCTCACCGATAAAAAACATTTTTTTGTTGACGGTGTATTTGACAGACAGAGTATGTATGCCGAATTTTTACAACAGTATTATATTGATAAAAGTGAAATACCTCCGAGAATACTGCTTGACAGTGATTTTGAGGGCAGGGAAACGGTAGAACATTGGCTAACGCAAAAATCGGGTAGAAAGGTGTCGTTTATTCTGCCGAAAGCAGGGGAACAAAAGACGCTTGTTGAAATGTGCAAAAGGAATTCTGCCGATAACCTTGCACAAAAAACGCAGCGGAGTGGCAGGGAAATGTCGGCATTAAACGAACTGTCAAGGCTTTTGGGACTTGACAGTGTACCGCGGTATATAGAGGCATACGATATTTCAAATACTGCAGGCGAAGAAAATGTTGCGGGAATGATAGTTTATAAGGACGGCAGACCGTATAAAAATGCCTATAAAAAATTTAAGATAAAGACCTTTTCCGGTCAGGACGATTACCGTTCTATGGCTGAGGCAATCGACAGAAGATTAAACGAATATGAAAAGGGTGAGGACGAAGGGTTTTCTACTTTGCCTGATTTAATACTTCTTGACGGCGGTATCGGTCAGGTGTCCGCCGTAGTGCCTGTAATTAAAAAGCATAACCTCAATATACCGCTTTTCGGTATGGTAAAGGACTCAAAACACCGTACCCGTGCAGTAGCCGATTTTGGCGGCGATATATCAATCAAGGCAAACCGAAGTGCATATACACTTATAACCGAAATACAGGACGAGGTTCACCGTTTTGCAATAGGGTATCACAGAAAACTGCGTAGCAAAAAAATGCTTAATTCAGAACTTACGAAGATAGATAGCGTTGGTGAACAAAGGGCTAATCTTCTGCTTAAACACTTTAAAACAATAAAGGCGGTAAAATCGGCGTCTGTCGATGAAATAGCACAGGTTAAGGGTATAAGCAGGAGTGTCGCGGAAAAAATTTATGAGTATTTTAAATTATAGTTGTAAAAATTGTAAAAAACTGTTAAAATGAAAGAAAACCAAAGGAGAGATAAGATATGTCTTGTTTACAACTTGAGAAAATAAAGTCAGGCGAAGAATACGCCGTTATGCATACCAATATGGGTGATATAACGATTAAACTATTCCCGTCGTTTGCACCTAAAGCGGTAGAGAACTTTACCAAGCACGCGAAAGACGGTTATTATAACGGCCTTATTTTCCATAGGGTAATAAAAGATTTTATGATACAGGGTGGCGACCCTACCGGAACGGGTATGGGCGGTGAATCTATTTGGGGTGAGAGTTTCGAGGACGAATTTACACCGCTTCTTCATAATCTTCGCGGTTCGCTTTCAATGGCAAATGCAGGTCCTAATACAAACGGCAGTCAGTTTTTTATAGTACAGGCAAGCGAAGTACCCGATAATATGATTTCTCAAATGGAAGACTTAAAGGACAGAGGCTTTCCTGAAGATATAACCGATGCATATAAGCAAATGGGCGGTACACCGTGGCTTGATTTTAAACATACGGTATTCGGTCAGGTAACCGACGGTATGGACGTAGTAGATGCGATAGCAGGCGTCAAGGTGGGTGCATCAGATAAACCCGTTGACGATGTTATAATAAACAATATTGAAATAAAATTTGCTTAAAGGAGATTTTTTGTATGAAAGGAATTATTCTTGCAGGCGGAAGCGGAACACGTCTTTATCCGCTTACTATGGTAACTTCAAAGCAACTTTTACCCGTATATGATAAACCGATGATTTATTACCCGCTTTCAACCTTAATGCTTGCGGGTATACGTGATATTCTCATTATTTCAACACCTACCGATTTGCCTAATTTTGAGCGTCTTTTAGGTGACGGCTCAAGTTACGGAATAAATCTTTCTTATGCGGTGCAACCGTCACCTGACGGTCTTGCACAGGCATTTATAATAGGCGAAAAATTCATAGACGGCGACAGTTGTGCTATGGTGCTTGGCGATAACATATTTTACGGCGGAGGACTTACAAAACTTCTTCGTGAAGCGGCAAGTAGAGAAAGGGGTGCTACCGTTTTCGGTTATTATGTTGAAGATCCGGAGCGTTTTGGAATAGTTGAGTTTGATAAGAACGGAAAGGCTATTTCAATAGAGGAAAAACCGGAAAATCCGAAATCAAACTACTGTGTAACGGGACTGTATTTTTTCGATAACCGTGTAACAGAACTTGTAAAAAAGCTAAAGCCGTCTAAAAGGGGAGAGCTTGAGGTTACCGACCTTAACAAACTGTATTTAGAGGAAGGCTCGTTAAATGTTGTAACCTTAAGCAGGGGCTATGCTTGGCTTGATACGGGAACAATGGATTCTCTTGCGGAGGCTACCGAATTTGTTAAGGTAGTTGAGAACAGGCAGGGCGTTATGGTATCGGCAGTTGAAGAAATTGCTTACGTCAACGGTTGGATAGATAAAGAAAAACTGCTTGAATCGGCTCAAAAATACGGAAAGTCACCTTACGGTGAACACCTAAAGCGTGTTGCTGAAGGTAAATACCGTTATTGATATGTGCAAAATAAGTATAATAATTCCGCTTTTCAATGCTGAAAAAACGCTTGAAAGGTGTATAAATTCGGTACTTGCTCAGTCTTTTGACGATTTTGAGATGTTTCTTATTAACGACGGCTCTACCGACGGCAGTGAAGATATATGCTTAAAATTTGCCGATAAAGACAAACGAATTAAGTATATAAAAAAAGAAAACGGCGGGGCGGCAAGTGCGAGGAATTTGGGTATTACAAAGGCTAAAGGCGACTACCTTTGCTTTGTTGACTGTGACGATTATATAGACAGTGATATGCTTTCGTTTATGTACGGTAATGTCAAAAAAACCGATGCGGATATAGTAATTTGCGGTTACTATATGGAAAACGGAAACAGTGTAGCAAAATTCTGTGCAAATGACGGCATTGTATCAGGCAACGATATAAACAGCAGAATAGTTGAGTTAAAGTCAAAAAATCTTATTGACAGTCCTTGGAGTAAACTTTATAAAAGGGAATTTGTTTTAAAAAGCGGTATAAAAATGCCTGAAAATGAAATATTCGAGGATACCGATTTTAATTTACGGCTTTTAAAGTTTAAACCAAAAATTGCAATATACGGCAGATGCTTTTATCATTATGTTTTGTTTATGGGGAGTACAACAAGGCGGTATAACCCCGATAAACTTAATACCATCAAAAAGCGTGCAGAACTTCTTTACGAATGTACAAGCGGTGTAGAGTCCTACTGTGATTTTTATTATATAAAATCTGTTTTTTCCGCTATTATTGATATGTTTTTTTCCTGTAAGCTTAAGGAAATAAAAAACACAATAAAATGCGAATGTAATGAAAATCAGTTTAAAAAGGCATCAAGCGGTGCAAAGTTTTCATCACTTGGCTCAAAAATTATCATATTAACTGCAAAAAGCAGAAATACTGCGGTAATTTATCTGTTTTGTTATTTATCGTATATCCTAAAATATAAACTTCAAAGGTTATTTTTAAAGGTGAGATAATGGTATCGGTAGCGATTGCGACTTATAACGGTGAAAAGTATATACAAAAACAACTTGACAGTATATTAAATCAAACTGTCAAAGCGGACGAAGTAATTATTTGTGATGACCGTTCAACCGATAGTACGGTTGATATCTGCCGTAGGTTTATTAAGGATAATGTTTTGTCAAATTGGCAGGTATTTGTAAATGATAAAAACGTAGGCTTTTGCCTTAATTTTTACGGTGCTGTATCAAAGTGTAAAGGTGACGTAATATTTTTGTCCGACCAAGACGACGAATGGTGCAAACAAAAGATAGAAAGAATGACTTTGTGCCTTAATAATCATCCTGAAATAAAGGTGCTTTCATCAAGGTATGACGTTATTGATGCAAATTCAAACGTAATAGAAAATTCGGGTGTGAAATATATAGGAAACACTCTTGACGGCTCTATAGATTATATAACCGAAAGAAGTCTTATAGGTTGTTCTTATATAAGGGGTTTTAGTCTTTGCTTAAAAAGGGAAGTAAGCGAACTTATAAAGCCGATAGACTTAAAATCTCTTTTGGCACACGATTGGCTTATATCGTATTTAGGTTGCATTACGGGTAAAACTGCTATACTTAACGAAAAACTTGCTCATTACCGTTATCACGGCGATAACGCATCTATATATGCTATTGATAAATCAAAAAACACCCATGATATTAAAAAAAGAATTTTAGGTTTAGAAGAATCGGTAAACGGACACAGTTACGTTTTAACGCTTACAAAGGACGAAACAAATAAAAACATATTACAAAGTTTCATTAAATTTGAAAAATTAAGGATAAAGTATTTAAGAAACAAAAATATATTCTTATGGCTTATATTAGTGCTTTTTATGAAAAATTATAATAAGTACTATAAAGGTAATGGCATACGGGTGTGGTTAGGCGACCTTGTGTATGTTTTAAAAAACAAAGGATAAAAAATTCCGTACTGAAAGTTAATTTCAGTACGGAATTTTTACTATCTGTATTTTTGCGGAATAAGGGAACTAAGCAATTCCATTTTTTCTTTTGACGGCGTTTTAGTATTTTTTAACGGAAATTCAATGCCAAGTGCATTATACTTTTCTTCACAAAAATTTCTAAACGGCAAAAGTTCAATTTTTTTAACACAGGAAAACCTTTTTGCTGTATCGCATAACAACTGTACAGAATTTTCACCGTCATTTTTATCAGGTATTATAACACGCCTTAGCCACGTAGGAATATTCCTTTTTTCAAGTTCCGATAAAAAGCGTTCAACATCGTTTAGGTGTGCTTTTGTAAACTTAAAGTAGTCTTCTTCGTTTGAATATTTATGGTCAAGCAAAACAATATCCGTAAAGTCTAACACGCTTTCAACGTCACTGTTAAGAACACAACCCGAAGTGTCAAGACAGGTGTTTATTCCTGCATTTTTAAGTTTGCAAAAGAGTTCCGCCAAAAACGGTGCTTGCATAAGCGGCTCACCGCCTGAAACGGTAACACCGCCGTTTTCACCGAAGTAGGAACGAAAACGCAGTATTTTTTTAAGTAAAGTATCGGTATCAACGGTTTCGCCAGCCTGAAAGTTCCAAGTATCGGGGTTATGACAGCAAATACATCTTAACGGACACCCCTGCATAAATACAACACATCTTACACCCGGACCGTCAACCGTACCGAGACTTTGAAATGAATGAATACGTCCCGTCATAATTACATTACTGTGTGGAATGTACGCATTATAACCTCTCTTTGCTGTTCCCTTGAAAGTTTACAGAAATTAACTGCGTAACCCGATACGCGTATAGTAAGGTTAGGATATTTTTCAGGGTGGTCATAAGCGTCTAAAAGTGTTTCTCTGTTCATAACGTTTACGTTTATGTGATGTGCGTTGTTTAGGAAGTAACCGTCAAGAATAGATACAAGGTTATCAACCCTTTCGGCATCGGTTTTTCCGAGAGCGTCGGGTATGATTGAAAAGGTATTTGAAATGCCGTCAGAGGTGGTAGAGTACGGCAGTTTTGAAACAGAGTTAAGTGATGCCAAAGCACCGTTATGCTCACGGTTGTGCATTGGGTTTGCACCCGGTGCAAAAGGCTCGCCTTTTTTACGTCCGTCGGGAGTAGCACCTGTCTTTTTACCGTACATAACATTAGATGTTATAGTAAGTGCAGACAGTGAATGTTTTGCACCCCTGTATGCAGGTGTCTTTTTAAGTTCGTTGTGTACCCTTACCAACATATCCTGTGCTATTTCATCTACACGGTCATCATCGTTTCCGTATTTCGGGAAGTCGCCGACAGTTTCAAAATCAACTATTATTCCGTTTTCGTCACAAATCGGTTTTACCTTTGCATATTTAATTGCTGAAAGTGAATCGGTTATAACCGAAAGCCCCGCAACGCCAAACGCCATTTTACGCGAAACATCAGTGTCGTGAAGTGCCATCTGCGTCTTTTCATAGGCGTATTTATCGTGCATATAGTGAATACAGTTCATAGTATTAACATAAAGTTTGCAAAGCCAAGATAGGTATATGTTAAAACGTTCCATAACCTTGCTGTAATCTAAAATACCGTCATTCATCGGCTCCATTTGCGGACCGATACGTGTGCCGAACATATTGTCAACACCGCCGTTAAGGGCAAGAAGTAAAAGTTTTGCAAGGTTTGTTCTTGCACCGAAGAATTGCATTTGCTTTCCTACTTTCATAGCAGATACGCAACAGGCAATAGCGTAATCGTCGCCAAAACGGGTACGCATAAGGTCGTCATTCTCATACTGTATTGCATCGGTATCGCATGATACTTTTGCACAGAATTTTTTAAACTCTTTCGGTAAAGCGTGACTCCACAGTACAGTAAGGTTAGGCTCGGGAGCAGGGCCTAAATTATAAAGTGTATTAAGTATACGGAATGACGATTTTGTTACAAGTGTTTTATGGTTAAGATTCATTCCTCCGATACTTTCGGTAATCCACATCGGGTCTCCGCCGAAAAGTTCGTTGTATTCAGGTGTACGCAGATGACGTGCACAACGCAGTTTTAAAACAAGGTCGTCTATTAGTTCCTGTGCACCCGTTTCGTCAAGTATACCGTTTTTAAGGTCACGCTCAATATAAACATCAAAAAAGGTGGAAGTACGCCCGAATGACATAGCCGCACCGTTTTGCTCTTTATTTGCCGCAAGATATGCAAAATACGTCCACTGGATAGCCTCTTTTGCAGTAGATGCAGGCTTTGAAATATCGTAACCGTAAGAAAGTGCCATTTTCTTAAGCAGTCCTAAGAAAGTAATCTGCTGATAAAGTTCTTCAAGCAAACGTATATTTTCGACGTCCATATAGTTTTCGCCGACTTTTTTCTTATCATTTTCCTTTTGCTTTATTAGATAGTCAATACCGTATAGTGCAACACGGCGGTAATCACCGATAATTCTTCCTCTGCCGTAGGCATCGGGAAGACCTGTGAGTAACGCACAGTGGCGTGCCGCTTTCATTTCGTCTGTATACACCCTGAAAACGCCGTCATTATGTGTAGTACGGTATGTAAAATATTCTTCTATTTTATCGGAAAGCTTATAACCGTATGCTTCGCAGGCGGAACGTGCCATACGAATACCGCCAAAGGGATTTACACCGCGTTTTAAAGGCTCGTCCGTTTGAAGACCGACTATTATATCCTCATCGGTTAAATATCCCGGTTTATAGTTACAAAGCGAAGAAACGGTAGAGGTATCAACCGAAAGTACGCCACCGCGTTCCTGCTCAAGTTTCTTTAACCTTTCAAGTTCGTTAAGTGCTTTTTTGGTACGCTCGGTGGCACCTTTCAAAAACGAGCCGTCGCCTGTATACGGTGTGTAGTTCTTGTCGATAAAATCGCGTACATCAACACCGTCCTGCCAATCTCCTTCAATAAATCCGTTCCACTGTTCAAACTTCACGGTTTTTCACTTTCCTTTCATAATAAACAAAAAAGGGCAACCATAAAAATGGTTACCCAGACGGTCGGTAAAAATATATCCTAAACGGTGCACTGTGTCAATTCACATTCCGTCAGCACCGAAAGGTAAAAATAATTACAATAATATTTTATAATTCCCTATTCTGTTTGTCAAGACCTTTTTTTAACTTTTTTGGTCTTTATTGTCCTCGTAAGAGAAATATGCCCGTGTTTCTGCTCAAACAGACTGTTTTCATAACGCTGTTTTTCTTCGTTTGCTATGCGTTCACGTTCAGCTTTTGCAGTTTCTGCATCCTCACTCCAATCACAAAACAGTGCAAAAACAAGTACTTCGTCAGGTCTTATTTCGGCAAACCCCTCGGAGATGAACGCTTCTTTCCATTCACCGTCAATTTTAATACGTATTAGGTTTTCTGTTATGGCGGTTACCATCATTTGATGACCTTTAAGTATGCATAATTCACCGTCATCGGTATGGCATATAAGGGACTCGACATTACCGCAGAAAAACTGCCTTTCGGGAGTTATTATTTCAAGTTTATATTCACTCAAATTTAAGCAATCTCCTCTGCTTTTTTAATAGCTTCTTCGATAGTTCCGACCATTGAAAATGCAAGTTCGGGTATATCGTCAACCTCGCCGTCAATGATTTTGCGGAATCCCTCTATCGTATCTTCAAGTTTTACGAATTTACCCTCAACGCCCGTAAATGACGTTGCCACACTCATAGGCTGGGAAAGGAAATTTTGTATTTTTCTTGCTCGGTAAACCGTAAGCCTGTCTTCAGGGGAGAGTTCTTCCATACCTAATATTGCAATAATGTCTTTCAGTTCATTATACCTCTGCAAACATTCCTGCACACGCCGGGCGGTATAGTAATGTTTTTCACCTACTATTTCAGGCTCTAACACTCTGCTTGTAGAATAAAGTGGGTCTACGGCAGGGTAGATGCCCTGTTCTGCAATACTTCTTGACAAAACGGTAGTAGCGTCAAGATGTGTAAATATTGTGGCAGGTGCAGGGTCTGTAAGGTCATCGGCAGGTACGTAAACCGCCTGAACCGATGTAATAGAACCTTCATTAGTAGACGCTATGCGTTCTTCAAGTTCACCGAGTTCATTTGCAAGGGTAGGCTGATAGCCTACGGCACTCGGAAGTCTGCCGAGTAATGCACTTACTTCATTACCCGCCTGAACAAATCTGTAAATATTATCTATAAAAAGCAATACGTCCTGATGTTTTTCATCTCTTAAATATTCTGCCATGGTAAGTCCCGTCATAGCAACCCTCATACGGCTTCCTGACGGCTCGTTCATCTGCCCGAATGCGAGAATTGATTTGTTTATAACCCCGCTTTTTTGCATATCGGATATAAGTTCGTTACCTTCACGGCTTCGCTCTCCTACACCCGTAAACACCGAATAACCGCCGTGATTTACGGCAATATTGTGTATCATTTCCATTATAAGTACGGTTTTACCTACTCCCGCACCGCCAAAAAGTCCTATTTTACCGCCCTTAACATAAGGTACTAACAAGTCTATTACCTTAATTCCCGTTTCTAAAATTTCGGTTGCAGGGTGCTGAGAGTGAAGTTCAGGTGCTTTGCGGTGTATGGGAAGATATTTTTCTGCCTTTATTTCACCTTTACCGTCAATAGGTCTGCCAAGTACATCTATTGCTCTGCCTATTATATTATCGCCTACGGGTGCTTTTATACCCTCTCCGTTACTTGAAACCGTAAGACCTAAGTATAAACCTTCTGTTGCATCAAGTGCTATTGTGCGAACGGTATCATTATTCAAATGAATAGCGGTTTCAAGGTATTTATTTTCACCGTCAACCTTAATAAGAGAGTTTACGGGCGGTACGTTCCCGTTATCAAACTTTACGTCGATAACAGGTCCTGTTATTTTGGTTATGATACCTGTATACTTTTCCATTATATCTCACCCTATACCTCAGCGTTTAAACTCAAACCAGATTTTAAAACAAGAATTTTCCGCTGTGGCTTCGTTAAAATACTCGTAAATTATCATACGGCTCCCGAAACGTCGCTTGCCGCCGCTATTTCTATTATTTCATTTGTTATTGCTATCTGACGTGCTTCGTTTATCTTTGCGGAAAGTTGTGCTATCATTTTATCGGCATTTTCGGTTGCGTTTTGCATTGCCGACATTCGTGCCGAATTTTCACTTGCCGATGCCTGCATAAATACATCATACAAAAAACCGCTTACGTATGACGATACAACATTTTCAAATACCGCATCAACCGACGGTTCAAAAAGTGGCTGTGCGGTATAGATCAGTTCATATTCCAAATCTAAAAAGTCACGGCGTAACAGTGGCAGTATTCTTCTGCAAACGGGAGTTTGCACCGCAGAACTTTCGTATTCGGTATATATTATATACGCCTGCTTTACCTGATGTTTAATATATAACCCTATTATATTTTCTGCTATTTTGTTTGCCATATACAATGACGGATGTTGCAGTATATCGTAAGAAGTATAATCGGGTGTTATACCCTGATTTATAAAGGTGTCACTGCCGATAGAACCGATTGAAAACAAAATAGAATTTTTATGTTCCGACATTTTTTCTTTTGCTAACCTTATTATATCGGAATTATAACCGCCACACAGTCCTTTGTCAGAGGTAATAACAACGAAAAGCACTTTACCTTCATTTTGTTCGTCAATAAAGCGGTTGTGTATCTCGCCATGTTTTGTCTTTGAAAGTATATCCTTTACAGTACTTCTTAAACGCTTCATATAAAGAAGATTAAAGTCAATATTCTGCATTGCTTTTTTCATTCGTGAAGTCGAAAGCAGATACATAGCGTTGGTAATTTGTCTTGTTTGTTCTATCGCGTAAAGGTGCTGACGCAGTTCACTTAAATTACTCATTTGCAAGACTTTCCTTAAATGAATTTATGCTGTCTGTAATTTGCTTTTCTGTCCTTTCGTTAAGGCTCTTTGTTGACATTATCTCACTTTCCGCTGTTTTACAGTTAAGGTGTAAAAATGTAAGCATTTCCTCACAAAACGGTTTGATTTCCGTAATTTCTATATCATCAAACATATCATCTTTATAAGCCAAAAGCAATGCAACCTTTTCAAAAAGCGAATAAGGGGAGAATTTTTGTTGCTTAAACAGTTGCATCAAACATTCACCGCGACGTAACATTTTTGCAGTTGCCGAGTCAACATCGCTCCCAAATCTTGTAAATACCGCCATTTCGCGATATTTAGAAAGTTCAATTCTAAGTGCACCCGATACTTTTTTCATAGCATCATATTGAGCGGTTCTTCCAACACGCGATACCGAAAGACCCGTGTTTACGGCAGGTCGCATACCGCTGTGAAACAGTTCAGATTCAAGATAAATCTGTCCGTCGGTAATGGATATAACATTGGTTGGAATATACGCCGAGATATTTCCGCCCATAGTTTCAATAATAGGCAGTGCGGTAATAGAGCCACCGCCTAATTCTTCCGATAAACAGGCACTTCGTTCAAGTAATCTGCTGTGCAGATAGAAAACGTCACCCGGATATGCTTCACGTCCGGGCGGTCGGTGTAACAGCAAAGACATTGTGCGGTATGCTACCGCGTGTTTTGAAAGGTCATCATATATAACAAGAACGTCCTTGCCCTTTTCCATAAAACTTTCTGCAACAGAGCAAGCAGAGTATGGGGCAAGGTACTGCATTGCAGGACTGTCCGACGCAGTTGCCGTTACAACAACGCTGTAACTCATAGCACCCTTGCTGTTAAGAGTCTCTATTAACTGTGCTACGTTTGACGCCTTTTGACCTATCGCACAGTATACGCATATAACACCTGTATCCTTTTGGTTGATAACGGTATCGAGTGCTATTGAGGTTTTACCCGTCTGGCGGTCGCCTATTATAAGTTCTCTCTGACCTCTGCCTATGGGTATCATACTGTCTACCGAGAGTATACCCGTTTCAAGCGGAGTATCAACGGGACGCCTGTCAATAATAGGCGGTGCTTTTCTTTCGGTTGGCAGGTGTTTTTTACAGTTGAGCGGTCTGTTATCAAGAGGTCTGCCTACTGGGTCTATAACCCTGCCTAAAAGTTCATCACCTACGGGTACTTCCGTAACCCTTCCCGTACCCTTTACACTGTCGCCTACACATACGGTATCGGCATTGTCCATTATAACTGCACCTATACCGCCTTCGTCAACGTCAAGAGCCATTCCGTAAATACCGCCGTCAAACTCCAAAAGTTCGCCGTACTTTACTTTATCAAGTCCCGATATTCTTACAACACCGTCACCCGTTTTGGTAACCGTACCTAAACGGTAGTGTGTAGGACCGCCTGTATATGAGTCTATTCTCTTTTTCAAAAAGTCACTGATACTGTCTAACTTAAATTCAGACATTTTTGAAAATCACCTTTTAACCTATACTTATGTGCTTTGACATCTTTTTGAGTTGCGATATAATACTCGCATCGTAAATATCTCCGCTAATATCGGCTATGAAACCGCCGATAATACCGTCATCAACGCACTTTTCAAATGACAAATCGTTTCCGAACTTTCTTTTTAATCCGTCGCAAATACTCTTAAACTGTTCGTCGTTTACAGATGACGTTACCGTTATTATAACCTTCGTCATTTATCTTCACCGCTTTCGGCAAAAAAGTCGTCTATTATTCTTTGATTATCTTCCTTTTTTACCTCTCTTAATAGTATCTGCTCAGAAATATTTATTGCAAGCCCTGCTATCTCCTCTTTTGCGGAGTTTAGCATCGTATCGTGTTCATACGTAGCATTTTTTCGTGCTTTTTCTATGATTTGTTCTGCCTTTTTGTTTGCTTCTTCAATAATAGCAGATGCATTTTTTTGTGCAGAGTCCTCCGCTTCGCTGATTATAGCAGACGCCTTGCTTTCGCCCTCTGCTATAATACTGTCTTTTTGGCGGACGGTATTTTCTGCTTCTATAAGTTTTTCTTCCGCCTGCTTTACAGTATCTTCAACTCTTTTTGTTCTCTCGCTTAAAAATTTCTTTACGGGTTTATAAACGAGAGCCTTTACTATAACAAAAAGCACAACTATATTTATTATGTTAATTATCAGGTCTTTTGCAACCTGTGAAATTACGATATCTCCCATTTTTTAAGTAACCCCTAAGTTGAAAATTATTTAGCAGCCAATACGAGTGCTATTACGAAAGCGTAAATAGCGGTAGATTCTGCAAGTGCACAACCGAGGAGGAGGATAGAGTTTATCTTACCCGATGCCTCCGGCTGACGTGCAACCGCCTCAACCGCCTTGCTTGTTGCAAGACACATACCAAAACCTGCACCTAAAGCTGTCAACATTGCTAAACCTGCACCAATTGCATTCATTTTGATTACTCCTTTTTTACTCAATAGCCTCATTTATAAAGGTCATAGATAGAATTATAAAAATATACGCCTGTATCAGGGGATGAAAAACGTTAAAATAAAGCCCTGCAACAGCCGGTATACCTGAACCGTAACCGCCCAAAACCGATTTAAGCAGGTCCATAACTATCATACCGCCGAGCATATTACCGAAAAGACGGCAGGCAAGCGATACGGGAACTGCTACATCACTGAGTATCTTCATAGGAAGAATTACGGGTGTAGGTGTTGTCATACTCTTAATACGTCCCTTAACACCTTTTTTCTTTATACCGCACACATTTATAAGCACAAAGGTTATAAGTCCCATAGCAAATGTTACTACAATGTCAGAGGTTGGCGGACGAAAGCCGAACAGTTCCGATATTGCGGCAAAAATCATAAATACACCGAGTGTATACATATACGGTGCTAAACTGTCCGAGTAGTCACCGAGAGAATTTTTTGCAAAGTTTTCCATAAATTCAACCGAAAGTTCAATACCGTTTTGAAGTCCCTTAGGCTCTGTTTTATCAAACTTCGGAAATATGAAAATTCTGAATATCAATGACATAACGAACACTAATGCTATTATGCCCCACATAACAACGGTAGTTTTTGCAAAGGACATACCGAAAAGAGTTATTCTGTCACTGAAAAGTGAAAATTCAATATGAAGTCCCGCTTTGCCTTTATAGACCGATGATATCAATGTACCGACAAGCAACCATAAAGCAAATAACGTAAGGGCTAAAAACAGACGGTGTTTCTTTTTTCCTTTTTTATTATGCGTTTTATTTTTTGTTGAGAAAAAACCGACAAGCCCCAATACAAGACATACCGTTGATACTGCAATCAGGATAATTGTAAGAATCGACACTACATTCATCTCCGATACCGAAATTTTTTTATAACGGGTTTAAATTTATCTTTAAATGTATCTTTTAGGAAAGCCTTATACACAAAGATTAGTATGGCGGTTATCGGCATCCCCGCCGCAAATCCGCAAAGACAGTAGGTATAGTACTTGAAAAATTTGAACATTAAAAGTGCGATTGCCACACCGTATGTCAAAAATTTAATAATAAAAACTTTTATTGCTTTACTGCGGTATCCTTTGGTGATTGCCTCCATCATAGCAGAGAGTAAAAGTACTTCGCAAATACCAAACAAAACCGAAATGAAAAAAGCCAACATAACCGTTTATTTTCCTTTCAATAATATTCATATATAATAGTACTTTTTCGCCTGAAAGTCAAGCAATTAAGTGTTTTTGTTACGCTTGTCCCATAAAGGAAATAAAGAATAATCACGAAATAAGCATTTTGTTATTTTGTAAAAATTAACTGCAAAATAAGAAAACCGCAAACCGCAGGAATTCCGTATCCTGCTGATCCTGAAACCGTCCATTCGTTTACGGGTATATGTACCCCTGTAAACCGTGATGTTATGTCAACCAAAGTAATTGCCGCTAATCCGATAACCGCATTTAAAATTATATATTTGAACGGTCTGCCGCTTTTTAGCATAAAACCGATAATCACAATTGCGGTAACAGATAACAGTGCTATTGCACAGTATTTTAGTATTTCCATAAAAAAGACCTCCATATAAATAAATATGGAGGTATGGACTTTGTTATTCTTCTTTAATCACAAAGGAAAAGTCAATATATCCGTTTTGCGGTTCTGAATATATCTGCTTTATAGCAGATGTGTGTGCTATATTAGTGTTCTCGAATGCTATGGGAATAACTGTGTTGTCTTTAAGCAACTGTGTTTGTACCGATACGGTGTCACGGTTTGAAGTCACTTTAAGTTTCGAAAGATATTCATTAAGTGAAGTGTTGTCCGCTCTGACGGGGAATACTGCAAACTGCAATGTTGAATTTGATATTTGATCTATCATTTCATCGGGATTAGAAATTGGCTGTATGTTTATAAACGCACTTAAATTATTTTGCCAGTGACCGACAATACTTGTAATAATAGGCTTAATACCGTCGCCCTCGCAGTAATAAAGGGTAGCAGGTGGAAATTTTTTATTCTCCATTTTATTTACCGCTGTCGATAAAATATTTTTTGCTGTTTGTAAATCGTACGGTAATATTCCAACTCCGTCGGCAGAATTGCAGTTAAGAACTTGAGGAAACAGGGAACGGGCAACACTGTATCCGTCGGGCAAAGGGTTACCGTATATATCGGGAGATACCGACATAAGAAGCGCTTTCCGCACATCTTTAGAAAATTCTTTACCTATCGTCATAACCCAACTTATGTTTTGATAGGATATTACCGAAAGACCGTTTGCTTTTGCATCTTTGATTTCAGAGCCGTTTAAAAATGATATATCCGTATGGTTTTCTTTTAATAGTTCTAAAGGCTTTTCATCTTCTCTGCAGGATAAAAATACCGCTGAATTTAATGCACCGAGGTCGCCCTTATATTCCTTGTTTTTATAGAGTCTTATACCAAAATCATCTTTATTCCACTTGGTTATTGAGTAAGACCCGTTTGAGATGGTATATTCGCTTTTAAGACCGTATTTTCCAACACAACTTTTAAAAAATTTCTCATTACAAGGCATACAAACAGAGGTTGTAAGCGTATTTTCGAAGTCTTTATCTTCACAGCATAATTCTATTATAAGCGTATTCTCATTCTTAGCACTTACTCCAAGACTTGTTAATTCCGCTTTACCGTTATATACTTCTCTTGCGTTTTTAATGCAAAAAAGTCTGCTTGCGAAAGGTGCTTTTGTGTCGGGTGAAACTGCACGTCTTAGTGCATATACAAAATCGTTTGCAGTAAGACTTTCACCGTTACTCCAATCTGCGTTTTCCCTTAAATTAAATGTGTAGACAAGACCGCTTTTGTTATAATCTTTGGCAACACCGCAAACAATGTCACCGTTTTCATTTTTTCGTAAAAGCCCTTCGTATATGTTTCTTACTATCAATAATTCACTGTCATTTGAGGCTGTTTGTGCATCAAGTGTTGACGGCTTTTCGCCCAGTTCAAAATATACATAAGATTTTTTGTAATCTTTTTTGCAACCTGTTGCCATTAAAATAAACAATAATGATAAGAAAACAGATACAGCCTTAAAAAAAGTTTTCACTTTACACACCACCAATTCATTACATTAAATATTATATTCTGATTTTTTCTCTTTTTCAAGACTTAAATTATGCTTGACAAAGGGGAAAGGGTATGATATAATCTTGATGTAAAGTTTTTTTCTTTACAGGAGAATGTTGTTATGGAAAAAGATTTATATGTTTCCGCTTTGCTTGATGTGTACGGTGAGTTTTTAAGCGAAAAACAAAGGTCGCTGGCAGAACTTTATTATAATGATGACCTTTCTTTAGGTGAGATATCCGAAAACGAGGGAATAACACGTCAGGGTGTACGTGATATGGTAAAACGTGCCGAGCAACAACTTTATAAATTTGAAGAAAAATGCGGGTACTGTAAAAAGTTTTCGTGTCTTAAAAATTTGTGTGAAAACTGCAAAGAAAACATAAACGAAATTAAAGGTATAATTGAGGGCTTGTAAAAAGGAGTGTGAGCAAATGGCGTTTGATAATCTTTCGGATAAACTTTCAGGTGTATTTAAGAAATTAAGGTCAAAAGGCAAACTTTCCGAAAATGACGTTAAAGAGGCAATGAGAGAAGTACGCCTTGCTCTGCTTGAAGCCGACGTCAATTATAAGGTCGCAAAAGATTTTACAAACAGTGTTGCCGAGAAGTGCATAGGTGCAAACGTAATGGAGAGCCTCACTGCACCTCAAATGGTAGTAAAAATAGTAAAAGAGGAACTTACCGCTTTGATGGGAAGTGAACAGACAAGGCTTAAAACTTCCTCAAAACTTCCCACCGTTATAATGATGTGCGGTCTGCAAGGTTCAGGTAAAACCACACACTCTGCAAAACTTGCAAAGCATTTAAAATCGCAAGGGCATAGACCAATGCTTGTTGCCTGTGATATATACCGTCCTGCCGCGATAGAGCAGTTAAAGGTTGTCGGTAAGGCGGTAGATACACCCGTTTTTGAAATGGGAACTGAAAAACCTGAAAAAATAGCAAATGAGGCTATTAAACACGCAAGAGATTACGGATATGATTTTGTAATACTTGATACCGCAGGTCGTCTTCATATAGACAGCGAACTTATGGACGAGTTAAAGCGAATAACTAAGACAGTAGATGTTCACGATATACTGCTTGTTGTAGACTCAATGGTAGGTCAGGATGCAGTAAATATAGCAAAGTCTTTCAATGAGATACTTGAAATTGACGGTATCATTCTGACCAAACTTGACGGTGATACAAGAGGCGGTGCGGCACTGTCTGTAAGGGCGGTAACGGGTAAGCCGATAATGTTTACGGGTGTAGGCGAGAAACTTGACGAACTTGACGAATTTCACCCTGACAGAATGGCAACAAGAATACTCGGTATGGGTGACGTAATGTCACTTATAGAAAAGGTTGAAAACGAACTTGACGAGAAAAAGGCAGAGGAAACCGCTAAAAGACTTGAACAAAATAAATTTGATATGAATGACCTGTTAGACCAATTCCAGCAGATTAAAAAAATGGGAAGTATTAAGAGTATACTTTCAATGCTCCCCGGTATGGATAAACAACTGCGTGACGTGGATATAGACGATAGACAGATGTTAAGAACCGAAGCGATAATAAAGTCTATGACTAAGAAAGAACGCAGTCATCCCGATATAATCAACGCGTCGAGAAAACGCCGAATTGCTACGGGGTGTGGGCTGAGTGTTGAGGAAGTAAATAAACTGCTTAAACAGTATGAACAGATGAAAAAAATGTTTAAACAGTTAAATAATAAAGGCTCAAAACGCAAAATGATGCGTGGAATGAATATGCAAAATTTCGGTTTTTAAGGAAGTAAACCTTTTAAAACATAAATAAATATTTCGTATGGAGGTGTAAAAAATGGCAGTTAAAATCAGACTTCGCAGAATGGGTGCAAAGAAAGCACCGTATTACCGTGTGGTAGTTGCCGATTCGAGATATCCGCGTGACGGACGTTTTATTGAGGAGATAGGTCACTATGATCCTACAAAGAATCCGGCAGACGTAGAAATTGATGCCGAAAAGGCAAAGAAATGGATATCTAACGGTGCACAGCCGACAGATACAGTTAAAGCATTGTTAAAAAAGAACGGTGTTCTTTGAGGATGTTGACAAAGGTCAACACCCTCTTGGACGGGGAAGCCGTTCGCTCGAAAACCCTTGGTTTTCGGACTGCACTCTTTCCCCGCCAATACCACCCCTGTTTTCTTGAAAATCGCACAATGTGCAATTTTCGCTTACAAGGTGTTTTTTCGACGCACCTGTCGCCGAAAAAACAAGAATGTGGCTGAACGCCACACAAATATTCAGTCACATAGTTTGTATAAAGTCTAAAAGAACGGTGTTCTTTAATATTTATTAGGAGTAGAAAAAATGGAAGAACTTCTTATTGCTATGGCAAAGGGTTTAGTTGAAAATCCCGATGCAGTTACGACAACGGTTGATGAGCCGAACGAAGAAGGCGTTAAAGTATATCATCTGCACGTCGCAGAAGGCGATATGGGCAGAGTTATCGGTAAACAGGGACGAATTGCAAAGGCAATACGTACTGTAATGCGTTCAGCGGCTAATCGCAATAACGAGAAAATTGCAGTTGAAATTGACTGATGTCAAAAAATATACCCCCGCATAGGGGGTATTGTTGTATTATAAGATTTACGAGTATTTTAACGAAGCCACAGCGGAAAATTCTTGTTCCAAAATCCGGTTAGAGTTTAAATGCTGAGGTATAAGAGGAACGGTTATGAAAAAAGAATTTTTGGAGTGCGGAAGAATAGTAGGGACTCACGGTGTAAAGGGAATGGTAAGAATACAGCCTTGGTCTGATGACGGTGAATTTCTGACAGAATTTAAAAGATTTTTTATCGATGGCGGTAATACAGAAATAAAGCCTATAAGTGTGAAACCGCACGGTAGGGTGGTATTGGCTTTGTTAGACGGAGTAACCTCCATAGAGCATGCTGAAAAACTGCGGGATAAAACACTGCTTATTAAACGTGAAGACGCAAATCTTGCCGACGGAAGATACTTTATAGACGAACTAATAGGTTGTAAGGTTTTTGATGTGGAAAGTAATACATCACTCGGTATATTGACCGATGTTTCAAGTACGGGGGCTAACGATGTATGGCACATAACAAAAGGCGGTAGAGAGTATCTTGTGCCGGCAATACCCGATGTTATAGTAAATGTAGATATAATAGAAGAAAAGGTAATAATAAAACCTCTCAAGGGGATATTTGACGATGCGAATTGATATAATGACACTGTTTCCCGAAATGTGCGAGGCAGTAATGTCGGAGAGTATAATAGGGAGAGCAAGGAAAGCAGGTAAGGTTGAAATAGCCTTTACGAATATACGCGATTTTTCAGGTAATAAACATAATAAGGTCGATGATATGCCGTACGGTGGCGGAATGGGAATGGTAATGGCGGCAAATCCTATTTATGACTGCTATAAAAGTCTGTACGGTAATGAAGAAAATAAACCACATCTTATATATATGTCGCCTAAGGGAAAAACACTTGACCAAAAAAGAGTGGTAGAACTTTCAAAACTTGATAGGATAGTAATACTGTGCGGTCATTATGAGGGAATAGATGAACGGGTAATTGAGGAAATAGTAGACGAAGAGATATCTGTAGGAGATTACGTTGTAACAGGCGGAGAATTGCCGGCGATGATACTTGCAGACGCAGTGTGCAGAATGTTAGACGGCGTTTTGTCGGACGAGTCGTGCTTTGAGGAGGAAAGTCACTATTCGGGGTTACTTGAGTATCCGCAGTATACAAGACCTGCCCTCTGGAAAGGGAAACAGGTGCCTGAAGTTTTGCTTTCGGGTAATCATGCGGAAATAGATAAGTGGCGAAGAAAAAAGTCGCTTGAAATAACAAAGGAACGCAGACCGGAGATGTTTGAAAAAATAAAGCTTACAAAACAGGACTTGAAAATATTAGGTGAAAATAAGGCCTAAATTTTATTATTTAGGAAACAGGTGCCAAAATATAACAAAATTTGTAATCAATTTGACCAAATATGACGTTCCCAAACCCCAAAATGTTGGATAAATATTAGAACTTATTAACAAAATATTGACGATTTCATTAAATGTGGTATAATCATAATAACGCAAAAATTTGATTATAGATTGTATTTATAAAAGGAGATTTTATCATGTGTGTAAAAGATGTAGTTATTCAGAATCAGGTAGGATTGCATGCACGTCCTGCGACGTTTTTCATACAAAAGGCAAATGAGTATAAATCTTCTATTTGGGTAGAAAAGGACGAACGAAAGGTAAACGCAAAAAGTTTGCTTGGTGTTCTTTCACTTGGAATAGTCGGAGGAACAACAATAAAGATAATTGTTGACGGAAGCGATGAAAAAGAGGCACTTGACGGCTTAGTTTCACTTGTTGAGTCCGGTTTTGCAGATTAGTTATAAAAATAAAAATTTTTTCTTTGACAAATCCGCCTGACTGATATATAATATATCAGTCAGGCGAAAAGTTTAGGTTACATAATTAAATACTGTATAATCGGGTGTGGTGCAGTTGGCTGCTTGGCATGGGGGTCAAGAGCAAACTGACACAACATCTAAAATAATATAACCGGGTGTGGCGCAGTTGGTAGCGCGCTTGACTGGGGGTCAAGAGGCCGTGGGTTCAAGTCCCGTCACTCGGACCAAAAAATTAAGGAGTGGTATTGTAAGATACTGCTCCTTGATTTTTCGTTTTGAAAAGCAGTAGGGATTTGAACAGGGCGGTTTTGCGAAGCAAAATACCGAACTTTCGGTGAATGTTCGGTAAGCCCGTGGGCGTGTCGGCGGCGTTGCCACCGAGCAAGTCCCGTCACTCGGACCAGTCGAGAACCTCGACACGCAATACGCGTAATCGGGGTTCTTCTTTTTTACAGTTTTTATTCTCGCGCTTTTAGATTGGTTGTTTTGAAAAAAGACAGGAACTTGAAAAGGGCGGTTTTGCTTTGCAAAATGCCAACTTTACTTTTTGCTAATATTATGCTAAAATAAGGGAAATGTGATATACTTAATATAGAGAAACCGTTTAAAGGAGTATTATTATGAGTAAAAAATTAGTTGCATTTTTCAGTGCTTCGGGGGTTACGGCTTCGGTGGCAAAAAAATTAGCAGATGTTTTGAGTGCGGATATTTTTGAAATTAAACCTAAAACACCGTATACCGAAAAAGACCTTGATTGGCGTAATCCGTTGTCAAGGTCGTCTGTTGAGATGCAGAATAGGGATATAAGACCTGAAATAGAAGACAAGGATGCAAAAATATCATCATACGATACCGTTTTTCTCGGCTTTCCGATATGGTGGTATGTTGCCCCTACGCTTATAAATACGTTTTTGGAAAAGTACGATTTTTCCGGAAAGAAAATAGTACTGTTTGCAACGTCAGGCGGAAGCGGGTTTGGTAAAACGGCAGACGGACTAAAGGGCAGTGTCGCAAAAGATACCGTTATTATTGAGGGAAAACTTTTCAGTAGAGACGTTACCGCCGAAGAATTAAAGAAGTGGGCAGAAAACTTTTAATGGGAGAGAATTATGAATAAAACGAAGGTTGGACTTTTAGTCGCGATAGAAATGGACAGTATTTTTGACTACTATACTGATATTGAGCAATTAGACTGTCCTGAGGGTTTTCAATTGTATCATTGTCAAAAACCTCAATCGGATATTTACATAATACGAACAGGTATGGGGGAAATAGCGGCGGCATCGGGTACGCAGTATCTAATCACCAAATATGATGTTGATATTATAGTTAATTTCGGTGTTGTCGGCGGACTTACACCTGAAATGAAAAGGTGTAAACTTTGTGTTGTCGAGAGAGTAGTGCATTACAGGTATGACTGCTCCGAGTTTTTAGATTTGGAAGTAGGTCAGGTAGAAGGGCTTGATTCGATTTTTATGCCTACCGATAATTTACTCCTGCAAAAGGCACTTGCCAAACGTCCCGATTTGTTTAAAGCCACCTGTTGTTCGGCAGACAAATTTGTTTCTAAAGAAGAAGATAAGAGGGAAATGCACCTTTTATTTGAGGGTGATATATGCGATATGGAAGCATCGGGTGTATTACTTACCTGTAAGGCAAACGGTGTTCCGTGTCTTATGCTAAAGGCGGTGTCCGATGGACTTGACGGCGGTGCAGACGAATTTTTCGTTGAACTCTATAATGCAAGTATTGAGTGCCTTAAAGTTACAGACAGTATAATTGAAGCATTATAATAAAAAAGAGATAAAAATCGGTGGCAACTTAAAGCATTGCCACCGATTTTTGTACATTTATAATATATCAAACTATTACATTACGTTTGCATACTTCTTTACATTTACCGCAGGAAGTACAAAGGTCGTAGTTTATTACTGCTACATTATCTTTAATTTCAATAGCACCTGACGGGCAGTTTTTTGCACACATCTGACAGGATATACAAGATACCTTACATGACTTTGCAACCTGAACGCCCTTTGCTTTATTTGCACAGGAAACGTGTACTTTTGCACTTTTCGGAATAATGGAAATAAGTGATTTAGGACAAACCGACGCACACTTACCGCAACCTACGCATATATCCTTGCAAATAACAGGTCTGCCGTTTTGCATAGTTATTGCACCGAAAGGACAACTTTTATAACAGTCGCCAAAGCCGATACAACCGTACTTACACTGCATTGGTCCTGACTGTACTAAATTAGCGGCGGCACAACTCATCATACCCGAGTAAGCATATTTTGCCTCAGTATTTTCCGCACTGCCGTTACAGGCAATAAATGCGACTTTAGGTTCGGTATTTACCTCAACGCCTAACAGTTCTGCTAACGCCACAGCGGTAGAACTGCCACCGGGGGCACATTTATCGGGCGGGGCTTCGCCGGAGGCTACGGCGGCGGCATAGCCGTCACAACCCGAGTATCCGCACGCACCGCAGTTAGCACCCGGCAGACACTCTCTTACCTTTTCCTGCTTTTCATCGGTGGGTACTGCCATAAACTTAGACGCAAGGGCAAGTCCCAAACCTGCTATAAGACCTATAACGGTTACTATTATTACGGGTAAAAATATCTGCATAACATTAACCTCCTATTCCGGCAAAGCCCAAGAAGGAAAGGGAAACTAACGAAGCGGAAATAAGAGTTATCGGAAGTCCCTTTAAAAATTCGGGTATTTCTGCGGTTTCAAGTCTTTCTCTGACACCTGAAAACAGTAACATTGCAAGCATAAAGCCAA
This sequence comes from Clostridia bacterium, assembly GCA_024404325.1. GTDB lineage: Bacteria > Bacillota > Clostridia > Oscillospirales > Acutalibacteraceae > UBA737. Next base: position 14,946 of record JAKSQC010000005.1, on the reverse strand, counting down.
GACCTGCCGCAAGTGCGTTAAAGAGCGACTCTACATAACTTAACTCATTTGTTATATTAAGCATTGTAATACCTAAAACCGCACAGTTTGTAGTTATAAGCGGAAGATAAATTCCAAGTGCGTTATAAATAGGCTTAATAAACTTCTTTAAAAATATTTCTATAAGTTGAACTATCGCGGCGATAACGAGAATGAAAACCACCGTTTCAAGATACTCATACTTTGGAGAAAGTATGTACTTATATATCGGGTAGGTTACCGCTGTAGAAATTACCATAACGAGCGTTACGGCGATACTCATTGAAAGTGCGGTATTGACCTTTTTTGATACGCCGAGGAATGGGCAGATGCCTAAAAACTTTGCAAGCACCATATTATTTGTTAAAATACCTGCAAGAAGTAAGGAGGCTATTGCTGTAAGACTATTCATTTACGGTTGCCTCCTTAATAATTTTTTCATCGCAACTCTCAGGTGTATCCTTAAGATTGCAAGCACCTCTTGACGGGCAGTTTTCACAACCCAAGTGCATTACTATATCCTTACCCTTTCTCTTTGCAAGTGCATTTGAAACTGCAACGAGTATACCGAAGATGAAGAAACCTCCGGGGGGAAGCAAGAATATAATCATCGGGCTAATAAACTGTGAGGTTACAGGCAGAGAAAATACCGTTCCTGCACCCAATATTTCGCGTATAGCACCCATAAGGGTTATAGTTGCGGTAAAGCCTATTCCCATACCGAGACCATCTAAAATGCTCGGTAAAACTGGGTTTTTAGATGCGAACATTTCGGCTCTTGCAAGTATTATACAGTTTACAACTATAAGCGGTAAATAAATACCGAGTGATTTATCAATAGACGGTGCAAACGCTTTGACAAGCATTTGTACAACGCTTACAAAACCTGCAATAATGGTTATAAAAGCAGGTATACGGACTTTATCGGGTATAATGTTACGAAGCAGTGAGATTGCCGCATTAGAGCATACCAAAACGGCAGTGGCGGCAAGTCCCATACCGATACCGTTAATTGCCGCAGTAGTTACCGCAAGCGTAGGACAGGTACCAAGCACCAAACGAAGTACCGGATTTTCGTTTATAAGACCGTTTGTGAAATATCCTAAGTTTTTATTCTTCATTATTTACCGCCTCCTTTACTTACTTTTTTAAATGCTTCAAGTGATTTATTTACTGCCTTTGTTACTGCTTTTGAGGTTATGGTAGCACCTGTAACGGCTTGGATTTCGTTATTGCTGCTGTCAGTACTGTTTTTTACTACCGATATATTATTTTTTAATCCCTTATACTGAGAATAAAAACTTTCTTTTTTAGAGTTTTGTCCAAGTCCCGGGGTTTCGTTTGATACATCGAGAATATCAACCGCTTTTACCGTACCGTCGGTATTTATCGCAGTCATAACCGAAACGTCACCGCCGTATCCCTTTTCATTCATAACGAATATATAACCTATAATCTTTTTGGAATTTTTTGCAGTATAATAAGTTACCGTTTCTGACGTATCACCGCCGTCAAAGGTGATATCCTTAGTTTCTCTTTTATAGTTATCTGCCTTTATAACCCTTGACATAGCGTCCTTTTGCGTCTTTTCTTCAAGCACCTTTATTTTAGGTGCGGTTACAAGGTTTGAAAGGCTCAGTGCCAACGTTACTACGATACAAATACAAACCATTACTACGGTAGGTTTTATAATACTGTCTTTATTACTTTTAATAAAGTCTGTAAAACTACTCATTTGCCTTTACCTCCTTAGCACCGAAAGGTTTTGAGAGGGTAAGTTTATTTATATGAGGTACGAGTATGTTCATAAGAATGATTGAATAGGATACGCCCTCAGGCAGAGAACCAAACTGCCTTATAGCAAACGTTATCACACCGCAACCGATACCGAATATTACTTTGCCGAGTGGCATTGTAGGACTTGTAGTGTAGTCGGTTGCCATAAATATTGCACCGAGCATAAGTCCGCCGCTTAATACCTGAACTCCTACGTTACCGCCTGAAATAAGCGTAAGTAATGCAAAAGAGCCTATGAAACATACGGGAATTACGGGGAATATTACCCTGCGTACCATAAGATAAATACCGCCTAATATAAGTAAGAAAGCAGACGTTTCGCCGATACAACCGCTATGCATACCGAAAAACAGTGATTTTAAAGTAAGTCCCGTATTATCTACGAGCGGTGTTGCAGACGATATGGCGTCTGATACAGGCTCGCTGAAAGATGTCATATAAGACGGGAAAGAAACGAGCAATACTATTCTTGCGGCTATAGCGGGGTTTACGAAGTTATGACCAAGACCGCCGAACATTTGCTTTACGACAATTATTGCAACTACACTTCCGATAATTGCAACCCATACGGGCACTTTCGGACTTAAGTTCATTCCGAGCAACAAACCCGTAACTATTGCTGAAAGGTCGCCTATTGTCTGCCTTTTATGAAGAATTTTGTTCCAAATAAATTCTGCTAAAACCGCAGAAGCCACGGTGACACAAAGAAGAATAACCGCTCTAAAACCAAACAGTATACAACCGTAAATTGCGGCAGGCAATAGGGCAATTATAACGTCTGCCATAATGCCTTTTGTAGTATCAAAATGTCTAATATGGGGTGAAGACGAAACATTTAACATACCGTTCATTTTTTTTGCCTCCTTAATTCTGCTTTTGCAACACGCATAACCTGAGTAAGCGGTCTCTTTGCGGGACACACATACGAGCAACTGCCACATTCCATACAGTAATTAACATTTAATTTTTCGTAATTTTCGGTCAGTCCCTTATTATACGCAGATTCAACCATTGCAGGATAAAGTTGCATAGGACATGCCATAACACAACGTCCGCAACGTATACACTGTGTCGCATCTTGTTCCTTTTCACGTTTCATAACGAGTATTGCATTGTTCCTTTTTTCGATAACCGAATCTGCTGACGCTACACAGTTACCCATCATAGGTCCGCCGATTATGATTTTATCGGCATCCTCGCTTACACCGCCTGCAAACTCTATAACCTTTTCTATCGGTGTACCTATCGGTACAATTATGTTTTTAGGCTCGCTTACCGCCGTGCCGTCAAAGGTAATTCTTTTTGAAACAAGTGGCATACCGGTTGTAATAAATCTGTAAAGTGTGCCAATACTTGTTATATTCATAACTATACAGCCTACGTCGCTCGGTAGTTTGCCGAGTGGCAGTTTCCGTCCCGTTGCAGAGTAGATTATAACCTTTTCCGCACCCTGCGGGTATCTTGACGGCAGACACATAAGTTTTACGCTATCGTCAAAATCACGGTGGTCACAAGCCATTCTGTAAAGACGGTCGATGGCTCTCGGTTTATTCTTTTCAATACAAATTACAACACGTTTAATTTCTAATTTTGATTTTAAAAGATAAATTCCCTCAATAACATCATTGAAGTTTTCTATACATTCGCGGTTATCCGACGTTATGTAAGGCTCACATTCCGCACCGTTAATTATAAGGGTATCAATCTTTGATTCTTTCGGTGGGGTTAGTTTGACGTGTGTAGGAAAACCCGCACCGCCTAAGCCTACCAAACCGCAAAGTTTTGCCGCTAAGGCTATATCCTCTTTACAGTTTACTGAAAACGGCTCAAGCGAAGGGTCTTTTTTCATTTCACCGTCAGATTTTATTTCCACACAGTTTACACAGTTCCCGCCAAGCATTTTTTCTCCTACTGAAACAACAGTACCTGAAACACTTGAATGTATCGGTGCACTTACAAATCCTGCCGATTCACCTATTTTAGTTCCTACATAAACATAGTCGTCTTTTTTAACAAGTGCCTCACAGGGAGCACCTATATGTTGGGAGAGCGGTATGTATACCGTATCGGGTGGTGGCATTATTACCGATTCGAAACTAGCGGTATTTTTGTGATGTTCAAGACCTGCACCCCCGAAAATATGTTTCACGGGACGCAGTATCTTTTCGGTTTTCGTCATATTAAGTTCCTCCAAAAAAGTACTTACTTTTATAATATACTACATTTTTCGATAATTTACAAGGACTAATCTCGTTATTTTATTGACAAACAAGGGTTACAGCGTTATAATATGAAAATGAATTTCAATTTCAAATATGGTTGGTGGTTGCTATGAATAAAGCAGGGTATAAAACCAAGCAAAAATTGTTAATAGAAAACCTGATTTCAGACAATGCTGATGTCCATTATACGGTTGACAGCCTGACACAGGAACTTTCAAAAAAAGGAACATCGGTCGGAAGAACTACCGTTTACAGGTGTCTTGAAAAAATGGCACAGGAAGGCAAAGTCAGAAAGTATGTAAATTCGGCAGGGGAAAGTGTGTGTTATCAGTATATTACAAATGCAGACGAGTGCAGGGAACACTTCCACTTAAAGTGTGAAAAATGCGGAAAACTGATACACGTTGACTGTAAGCATATAGACGAATTAAGCACTCATATAGAAATGGAACATTCGTTTTCGGTTGACAGACTTAAAACCGTTCTTTACGGAATTTGCGGAGAATGTAGAAATAAATGAAAAGAACTGTATCACTGATTTTAATAATTTTGTTGCTTCTTTGCGGTTGTACAAAAAATCAAAAGGAAGTAAATAATAAAATAAAAGCGGTCACCACTATTTATCCGCTATACGATTTTGTAAGGGCAGTAGGTGGAGATAATGTTGACGTAACACTTCTTATTCCTGCAGGTGGCGAGGTTCATTCGTACGAGCCTACACCGTCTGATATTAAGGCGATTTATGATGCTGACTGTTTTTTTTATATAGGCGGTGAGTCGGATAGTTGGGTAGAACGCATTTTGTCTGATAAAGGTGTAAATGCTTATCGGTTGATTGAAAGTGCAAATCTTCTTGCTGAAGACGGTGAGGACGAGTATGACGAGCATATTTGGACTTCGAGTGAAAATGCGGTATTGATGTTAAGAAAAATAACATCGGTGATTTGTGACCTTGATAAAGAAAATAAAGAAAAATATAAAAATAATTGTGATAAATATTGCAAAGAAATTGAAAATGTTTCAAGCAACATAAGACAGACGGTAGAGAACAGCAAAAACAAATTCATACTTGTAGCAGACAGGTTTCCTTTTAAATATATGGCAAGCGAGTACGGTATAGAATATAAAGCGGCATTCGGCGGTTGTGCATCAAGTACGGATATCAGTTTAAAGGTAATGAAAAGGCTTGTTAATACAGTTAAAGAAAAAGATTTAAAATATGTATTTTGTACAGAACTCAGCAACCAAAATATTGCAAAGTCTTTATCGGAACAGACAGGTGTAAAAATACTTGAGTTACACTCTGCCCACAATGTTACGGCAGACGATTTTAACAGTGGTATAACCTACGTTGATATAATGAAACGAAATCTATCAGTACTAAAGAAAGGACTTGAATAATGGCACAAATTACGGTATCGAAACTTTCTGCCTTTTATGAAAATAAAGAAATATTTAAAAACTTAAGTTTTACCGTAAATAAAGGCGATTACCTTTGTGTAATAGGTGAAAACGGCTCGGGCAAAACAACCCTGATGCGTTGTATTTTGGGCTTTGACGTTAAGCATACAGGAAGTATTACATTCAATGGAATAACACGCAAAGAAATAGGTTGGCTTCCACAAAGAACGGAACTTAAAAAAGACTTCCCCGCAAGTGTATACGAGGTTGTCTTGTCAGGCTTTAGCGGAACGAAACTTATTATATCAAAAAAAGATAAAAAAAGAGCAGAGAAAAACTTAAAACTTTTAGAAATCGAAAATCTTAAAAACCGTCCTTTTAAGGAACTTTCGGGCGGTCAGCAACAAAAAGTGCTTTTGTGCAGGGCGTTATGTTCAGCGTCGAGCGTACTTTTACTTGACGAGCCCGTAACGGGGCTTGACAGTACCTCACAAAATGAAATGTATTCTCTTATAAGGAAATTAAATAAAAGCGGTATGACCGTAATTATGATATCGCATGACGTAGAACGTGCTGTAATTGATGCCAATAAGATACTTCGCATTTCAGATGACGGATATTATTTCGGCAACTCAAAGGAGGATGAAAAATGAGTTTTATAACAGAAATTTTTTCTTATCCTTTTGCCGTAAGGGCAATTATAGCAGGTCTTTTAATTTCACTTTGTGCGGCACTGCTTGGTGTAAACCTCGTTTTAAGACGTTTTTCGATGCTCGGTGACGGACTATCTCACGTATCTTTCGGTTCAGCAGCAGTAGCACTTGCAGTAGGTGTAGCACCGCTAAAAATATCAATACCCGTAGTTATAATTGCGGCATTTTTTCTTTTAAGATTAAACGGTAAAATGCGGGGAGATGCCGCAACCGCAATAGTATCAAGCAGTGCACTTGCCGTAGGTATCGTGGTAGCAACACTTACAACAGGTATGAATACCGATATAAGTAACTATATGTTCGGCAGTATTTTAGCACTCAGCAAAGGTGACGTTTATATATCGGTTATAGTGGCAGTTACCGTCTTGCTTTGTTATATTATTTTTTATCAAAAGATATTTACCGTCTCTTTTGATGACGGCTTTGCTTATGCAACGGGTGTAAAGGTAGGGTTTTATAATAGTCTTACCGCTATACTTACGGCGGTTGTAGTGGTAATCGGTATGAGAATAATGGGTGCACTTTTAATATCAAGTGTCATTACGTTCCCCGCTATATCGTCTATGAGGATATGTAAAAGGTATAAAAGCGTTGTAATTTGTTCTGCATTTGTGTCGGTAGTGGCATTTGTAATTGGAATTATTCTGTCTTTCTTCTATGACGTTCCTACGGGTGCGGGCATAGTGCTTATCAACCTTGCAATATTTTTGATATTTATCCTTTACGGCAAAATAAAGGGTAAATAAACATTGACAATTGTTTATAATTGTTGTAATATTATTAGGCTTAAATTTGCCCACATAGTTCAATGGATAGAATAAGGTCCTCCTAAGACTTAGATGTAGGTTCGATTCCTACTGTGGGTGCCAGAAAAAGCGACAAGTTTTGGAAGAAACTTGTCGCTTTTTGTTAGTTATATTGATGTTTTTTGTTTATTATATTTCCGATAACAGATTGTCTATTGATTTATCATTTTTAAAGTCGACTTCACAGGACTTTTTGCATAAGGTCCAATTTTCGGTATGCTCGCTCGTTTCTCCTGATTTTACTTCTTTAAGTTCTCCTAAAGATTCAATTTCGATAAACAGGTCATTTGTATATGTTTCAAAGGAACAACCGCCGTCGGGATATTTTGAAGTAGGGTGATATGTAGCAAAACTTTTGCGGAATACATCGTTGCCTAATACGTAATAAACTGTTCCTTTATTTAAGTCAAAACCGAGTTTTATCGGGTTTGTTGCGTTTACTTCCTGTTTAACGGTGACATATTTTTTACCCCAATATATTCTGTCACTGCTCATATCTGTGTATGGCCAGACAGAAACTATACGGTTTGAAAGAAGACCTGTATCATTGTCATTCATAGGTATTATTACCGTACCGCCCTGATTGGAAACAGACAGTCCCCAAATGGCAAACTCTAATGTTTCTTTTGATATGTTTTTAACACGCATAGTAACTTGCATATCGGAAGTTTCACTGCCCATATTTATTTCAAGTTGCTTTGCAACGCCGTTTTCTGTTTCCGGTTTTGGAGTGAAAACCGCACCGCAGTCGGTTTTTATGTATTCAACCTGACTGTCATCGGGATAGTATGTTTGAGGGTATGATTCGGGTGAAGTCCATATACGGTGACCGCCCAAATTTTCCCATTTTTTGTTTTCACCGAAGAAGTCTGTAAATTCTTTATCGGTCAGACAGCCGAGTGCTATGCGGTCATCATACATAATATTTTGCCCGCCGACATATCCGAAACGGATAATTCGAGGCCCTATATCAACCGTAACGTATGCCTCAATAGTACCGTTTGAAATACTGACTACCCGTCCAAAGTTTTTATAACTTTCAAGTTCCTTAATTTCAATCATAAAAAATCCTCCGTTTTAAGTAATTTTGTTTTATATTCAATACCGCATTCCTGCGGTTTTTTAAGCGAAAGTGAATAAAGGTCTGTTGCTTTACATTCGGTTGCAAATACCTTTTGTGCTTTTTCGTCAAGTTGTTTTATTTCCGATACTTTTAAGACAACCGGTGAAATTGCACACAGTTTACTTAAATAATCGCAACCGTTTTTGCTAAAACCTAACACTCTTACATAAGGAGGAGCGGTCATAAACAGGTCTTTTTCTATTCCTAAAAAAGACGATAAAACCATTCTCCTGATACGTGCGAGGGTATACCGCTTTGATTTCACCATATTATACAATTCTTCAAGACTGGTTGCAACCCTTATCGAAAAATAAATTTTATTTTCAAGTCCCTCCGAAACATCGGCAATGTTTTTAAAATAATTTTCATTTTTTTGCCTTAATGTCGTAAGAACGGCAATTTCAATTCTTTTAATATCGGAAATTATATCTTCATTGATAATACCTCTTGCTGATATCGGCATAAATTTTTCTGCATAGCCGATATCACCTGAAAGTATTTTTTGTCTTAAAAGCGACGAAGAAACAAAGCCGTTTTTTTCGTCATTAGAATTGTGATTTGCACCTATTCTCTTTACGCATTTGAACTTTATCGGGAGATTGAGTTTTTTTGACGCAATTATATATTCTATACCGAGATTATCGTTTGCAGAAGACAAAAGATTTTTTTCAACACCCAAAGAAACAGCAACGGTTTCCCTTGCTGTAGCAAATGTAACTCCTTTTTTGACTTCGTTTGATACAAGTAAAGCAAATTTGTCAGACAAAAGAATGTCTGCACAGTCGGTAAGTTTTTTAATATCTCCGCACTCACTGCCGAAAAGTATTTCGTCGCAACCGAGCGTGTATAACTGCCACACACCGCCTAAGGCAAAATTTTGTGCAGTTGACATAGACCAGATAACGGGAAGTTCCGCAACAATATCAGCACCGCATTTAATGGCGGTTTCCACACGTTTTTGTTTTGGAATTACGGCGGTATCACCGCGTTGTACAAAATTACCGCTTATAACGCAAATTACGGTGTTGCCGTTTTGTTTGGCACAGTCAATGATGTATTTATGACCGCTGTGAAGCGGATTAAATTCAGCAATAATTCCGACAACCGATATAAAGCAACACTTCCTTTGCAAAAATACTTGAAAAAATTTGGTAAGTAGGTTATTATATATAAGTTATATCACAAATCATTTAACTCTTCAATATAATTTTTCGGGGGAATTGTTATGAAAATTTTTGTAGTAAATGCAGGAAGTTCGTCACTTAAGTATCAGCTTATTGATATGGATAACGAACAGGTACTTGCAAAAGGTCTTTGCGAGAGAATAGGCGTTACGGGTGCTATATCTCATAAATCGGCAGACGGCAGAAAGTACGAAGCGGAAACACCAATGCCTACTCACAGTGAAGCTTTTGAGGCTGTAGTATATGCAATGACCAAAAGCGAGGCAAAAGTAATAGATTCTTTTGACGAGATTTCTGCAATAGGTCACAGAATAGTTCAGGGCGGAGCAATATTCAAAGGCTCTTGCTTGGTTGACGAAGATGTAATAGAAAAGATTTCCGAGCTTGGTGCTATGGCACCGCTTCACAATCCGGCACACGTGCTTGCCATTCGTGCCTGCATAAAAACATTCGGTGAAAAAATACCGCAGGTAGTTGTATTTGATACTTCATTCCATCAGACTATGTCTGCAACGGCTTATATGTATCCGTTACCTTATGAATACTATGAAAAATATCAGGTGCGTAAGTACGGTGCTCACGGAACATCACACCGTTTTGTAAGTGACAGGGTAGCCGACCTTGAGTGCAAGGATAAAAAAGATATCAAGATAATAACCTGTCATTTAGGTAACGGTTGTTCGATAACCGCAATCAAAGACGGCGTTTGTATAGATACTTCTATGGGCTTTACACCGCTTGACGGCTTTATGATGGGTACCCGTTCCGGAACATTGGACCCGTCGGCACTCACATATATCGCCGAGAAAGAAAATCTTTCACCTGCCGACATAAATACTATATGCAATAAAAAATCGGGAATGCTCGGAATATCGGGTATATCAAACGACAACCGTGATATAGGTGCTGCGGCTGATGCGGGTAATGAGCGTGCAAAACTTGCCGTTGATATGCAACGCTATCAGATACTTAAGTTTATAGGTTCGTATATTGCGGCTATGAACGGGGTTGACGCAATTTGCTTTACCGGCGGTATAGGTGAGAATGACCCAGAACTGCGAGAGTATGTTTGTGAGAATTTAGGTTTTCTTAATGTTAAGATAGATAAGGAACTTAATAAACTTCGCGGAAAAGAAGTTAAAATTTCAACAGATGAAAGCGGTGTTGATGTATTTGTCATACCGACCAACGAGGAACTTGCCATTGCAAGAGATACACTCAGTATAATATCAAAGTAAAAACGGAGAAATTTTATGAATATAAGCGGGACAAAACAAAAAATACTATCGGGATATTTTGACGATACTTTTGGAATGCTTTATACCAATGTTTCGGTTGCAAAGTCACGTTATATAAAGGCTTGTGACGAATTTGAAAAACTTTACGGCGATAGGGATAATATAAGACTGTTTTCTGCTCCGGGGCGTACCGAAATAGGCGGTAATCACACCGACCACCAACACGGCAAAGTTCTTGCTGGAAGTGTTGACCTTGATGTTATAGCGGTTGTAAGCGAAAATGAAAGCAATATTATCCGCATAAAGTCGGAAGGTTTTTCGATGGACGAGATAGATATAACCGATATATGCATACATAAAGAGGAAACTGAAAAGGCGGCGTCTTTAATACGCGGTGTTTGTGCGGCGTTTAAGAAAGGCGGATATAACGTAGGAGGTTTTGATGCCTACACAACTTCAAATGTGTTAAAGGGCTCGGGACTGTCATCTTCTGCCGCGTTTGAAGTTTTGGTTGCCAATATCATAAACGGTGTTTATAATTCGTCGGGTGTTGACGCTGTTACAATTGCAAAGTATTCGCAGTTTGCAGAAAGGGAGTATTTCGGTAAACCTTGCGGACTTCTTGACCAAATGGCAAGTTCTGTCGGCGGTTTTACCTATGCGGACTTTAATGACCCTGCAAATCCCGTGATTGAAAAAATAGACCTTGATTTATCTAAATCGGGATATACACTTTGCGTAGTGGATACGGGCGGAAATCACGCAGACCTAACGCAGGACTATGCTGATATAACAATAGAATGTAAGAAAATAAGCAATGAACTCGGTGTAGAATTCCTGCGTGATGCGGATGAAAAGCAGTTTTACGGCAAAATGTCGGAACTTAGGAAATCTTGCGGTGACCGTGCGGTTTTGAGGGCTTTCCATTTCTTTAATGAAAACAAGAGGGTATCATATCAGCGTGAAGCACTTAAAACTAAAGATTTTAAAAAGTTTTTTGAGTTTGTAAATGCTTCGGGCGAATCGTCATATAAATATCTGCAAAATATATATTCAACCTCAAATACATCGGAACAGGGACTCTCCCTTGCACTTGCCCTTACAAAACAATTTATTGGAAATGACGGTGCTTGCAGGGTACACGGCGGTGGCTTTGCGGGAACTATACAATGCTATATAAAAAATGAACAGTTAGCAGACTATAAGCAGATGATTGAACAGGTATTCGGCAACGGCAGTTGCGTAACATTAAAGATACGTTCCGTAGGCGGATACGAGATAAAATAATACATATTTTAAAAAACCGACAAGACCTTGTGTTTTGTCGGCTTTTTCGACTGAGAACAGCAATTTATAAAAACGCAAAACGCCCAAAATTGGGGGGGTGTTTTTCCTTTTTTTGTGCAAGTATACAGATATCTGTTTGTCTAAATTTTAACAGGTAAATAGCCTTGACACATAGTGCCAAAGGTGGTAGAATATTTAGGAGCGAAATTTATACGTTTGGTCAAAAATTTATTGTTAGGAGAAGAAAGTATGAACAAAAAAAGAATTTTCGCATTGATTCTTTCCATTTGCCTCATATTTAACGTTCTTCCGTTTTCTGCGTTCACTGCTTCCGGTGAAGAAGCATCGACTGTTGTAAACGGTAAGTACAACAATAGCGGCGTATGGGGAGTAGGCGGCGACGGAACGTTATCTTATGATGACGGTTATTTAACCCTGTCCAAAACTGCCAAAGCAACAAACGACCCCAACGAATTTGATGTTACTTTAAAGGTACAGTCAAAAGTAACAGAAAACTTTGTTAAGGCTGCCAATGCAACTGCTTTGGTGTTCGACGTTTCAAGCAGTATGTCAAGCAATATCGGCGGTGAATCAAAGATTAGTTTGGCAAAGGAAGCCGCACTTAATTTTCTTGCAAGATATAAGAATTTGTACGCCACCTCCGCTACACCTTGTTACATTTGTGTAGTAACATTCGGTAATGACGGCTATCTTGCAAAAGATTGGGTAGATGTTTCAAAAAAGAGCGGTTATGACACAATCGAAAGTGCCATTAAGGGCATAAAGGCTTTAAGCAGTCACGGCACAAACATGGATGCCGGTCTTAAAAAGGCAACCGAGCAATTCGGTTCCGATACGGTTAAGAATATTGACAGCAAGTACCGTTTCACTATCCTTTTGAGTGACGGTCAGCCCAACTATGCTATCGGCGATGGCAATAAGAGAATAGGCACAGGTTTAAGTTGCACACAAGAAGTTGCCGAAAGAACCGCTGCAAGAGCAGAAACTTTAAAGAAAAAGTGCAGTTTGTTTACGGTATATATAGGTTCAAATTATAACGGTTATTTGTACACCTACAGAAAAGATGATTACCATTGGTACAGTTTCCGTGACCGCCATTTCCATACATCAGGCAAGACGGTTTACGGTCCTACTATGGGCGAGTTCCTTGAAGACTATATCGCTACAGAAGCCACAAACGCTGTAACCTATGCTTATAAAGCAACTTCAAAATCAGAATTGACAACGGCTTATAATACCATTTTCGGTGCCTTTAATTTCCTTGAAAACAAGGGTAGTAGTTGTGCAGGTTTAACAGTAGTAGACCCAATGGGTGAAGGCGTAATTTATTTGTATGATTACAGTATCATAGATACTATGATTCCGCAGGGTAACAACACCTATGCTTGGATACTCAATCCATTATTTGCTGATGTTAAGACTGTTGGTGCTACAACCACCTTCACTTACAGTTTAACCTATCGCATTCGTTTGGATGCCGAAAAAGACGGTTTTGATGAAAATAAGTACTATCCTGCAAACCGCAGAACTTATTTAGTTCAATCTTTCACCGAGAGAAAAGAGTTCCCTGTTCCGGGAATTAAAGGTCAGGCTTTGACCTATACCGTAACCTTTAATGAGGGCAGTCACGGTGATATTACAGGTGCAGATGCAAACGGTAATAAGATTTATCCCAAAGTAAAGCGTGGCACCGGTCTTCCTGAGGCTCCGGAAGTAAAGGCTGACAGTGATTATTATTTCGCAGGTTGGGCAATTAACGGTACTATTGTTGATTTGTCTAAAATCACTGTTAATTCAAATATAACATTAGTAGCACAGTATGCTAAAAAGAGCGAAATAACATTAGTCGGCGATAGCGACGAAGTATACTACACTGCAAGCGAGCAGAAGATTACCGATTTTGAAAAACAGGGCTTACCAAAGGGTGCAATCCTTACAGGTGTAAGTTATAAGGCTTCGGGTTTTGATGCAGGCGAATATACAGGTAAGTTTACCTACGATAATGCAAAGATTACCTTAAACGGTAAAGATGTAACTTATATGTATAAGTTTAAAGAGCAAGTAGGTAAATTAACCATTAATCCGAGAGCACTCCTTATAACTTCTGTATCAAAGCAGAAGACATACGACGGCAATCCGTTTGCAAAGGCTGACTATGAGGATAATACCGTTATAGGTCTCCAAGGCAATGATAAATTAGATTCTGTTAAATATAAAGAGCAGACTCAGAGCGATGCAGGCGTGTACGAAAACGTCGTAAGCGATGCAGTAGTTAAGAACGCAAACAAAGAGAGCGTTAATAAGAACTACGATATTAAATACGGTTACGGTAAACTTACCATCAATAAGGTTCCTAACGTTGTAGTTACCATTTCGGGTAAATATAAAGAGGAAGTTTTTGACGGTAGCGAAAAGTCCGTAAGCGGATACGATATTTCGGTTAAACAGCCCGTAGGTACAATTGAATATGCTAAATCAAATATAACATTCAGCGGTACCGATGCTGATAAGACGGCAAAAGGTACTAAAACCGGCGATTATAAGACACCTCTTGATAAGAGCAAATTCTCTAATACAAACGATAACTATGACGTAACCATCGTTATTGATAAAGACGTTGAGTTGTTAATCAAGGCGAGCGAAGAAGAAATCGTTGTAACCGCAAAGAGCGATAACAAGGTTTATGACGGCAAGCCACTTACAAACAGCGGTTTTGATTACACAGGTAAACTTCCCACAGGTTATACGGTTGAAGCAACCGTAAGCGGTACTATTACCGATGCAGGCGAGGCAGCAAACATCGTAACAAGCGTTAAAATTCTTAATGCTTCAAAAGAGGATGTAACCTCGCAGTTTGCTAATATCACAAAGTTACCCGGTAAATTGACCGTTACAAAGAGAGCAGTAACCATTACTTCTCCGTCCGATTCTAAATTCTATGACGGCACACCGTTACAGTCGCCAGATAAGGACTTCAAGATTGAAGGTTTTGCAGACGGCGAAGGCGTAACCATTAAGAATAAGAAGTCAGTTACAGACGTTACCGAAAATTTGGGCGTAGACAATACCTTTGAGTGGACATTCAATAAGGGTACAAAGGCAGATAACTATACTGTAACTCCCGTATACGGCAGAC